>NZ_QUJR01000009.1:0-154626 GCF_003480945.1 Butyricicoccus sp. AM27-36 | reverse complement strand
TCCTGATCGTAGGTAGCGTGTACGCGCATGATCTTGCCCAGCTTGCCGGACTTGACGAGTTCCGCAACATACTGGTTTGCCGGGTTCATGATGTTGGAGAAACCGCAGTAGTTGACTACGCCCTTTTCCTTGGCCAGATCAGCCAGCTCGCGGGACTGCTCAGCAGACAGAGACAGCGGCTTCTCGCAGAAAACATGCTTGCCGTGCTCGAGAGCAGCCTTTGCCATCTCGTAGTGCATGCAGTTCGGGGTTGCAACGTCAACCAGGTCGATTGCCGGATCGGTAACAACGTCCATCCAGTTGGTGGTGTAGCGGTTGTAGCCCATGTTCTTCGCGAACTTTGCTACTGCATCCTCGCTGACGTCGCTTACCAGCTCAAATACCGGCATATCATCGCCGAAGATCATGCGTGCGTTGTGGAATGCGGTGGTGTGGGCCTTGCCCATCCAGCCAGCGCCGATCAGACCGATTTTGATTTCCTTGCTCATAAGTTTTTCCTCCTCAAAAAATCTCAATACCTTTGTTGGATTTTATCGAAAACGCCTTGTGCGTTTCTTACAATGTGAATAGATGAATGGTTTCCGGGGTCCGGCTCATTATCGAGCCAGACCGATCGGAGAGAACAGCGCGTAGACGCAAAGCATCAGGATGAAGCAGGTCAGCGCTGCGGGTTTTACATACTTCCACGGGGTCAGGTCAACAGCCTTGGAATCCTCGAGGATGAAGTCGGTAGCACGGGGCTTGAACTTGCCGATGAGCAGCATCAGTGCCAGGTCTACCGGGAACAGTACCGAAAGAACATACAGGTAATGTACATTCAGCGGCAGGAACTTGGAGATCGAGTACAGGATAACGTGTACGACCAGCGTGATCTTCGGTGCGCAGGCCGGAACGCGCTTGGTGTAGAAGCCTACCAGCACGATCGCGAGGATCGGCATGGAGTAGAAGCCGAAGCACTCCTGCAGGAAGTCATACAGACCGGACGGTGCATTGCTGACGAACGGCGCTACGCAGATGGATACGATCGCAAGACCGGTACCAACACGCTTGCCTACTCTTACCAGATGAGAGTCGCTTGCGGTCTGGTTGAACAGCGGACGGTGGAAGTCCAGCGTGTAAAGCGTTACACAGCTGTTCAGTGCCGAGTTAAAGGACGACAGGATCGCACCGAACAGAACCGCTGCAATGATGCCGAGCAGCCAGTTCGGAACAACCGTGGTGATCAGAGACGGGTATGCCAGGTCGCTGTTTGCCAGGCCGTCTCCGAAGAAGCGGTAAGCCAGCAGACCGCAGATGGTGATGAAGAACGGATCCAGCAGCTTGAGGAATGCGGTGAATACAGCACCTCTCTGTGCCTGTGCCAGATTCTTGGCAGCCAGCGTGCGCTGGATGATGGACTGGTTGGTGCACCAGTAGAACAGGTTGTTGAACAGCATGCCGAGGAACAGAACCGGCCACGGAATCATCGGAGGCAGGGCGTTCGCCGGATTGACCGCGTTGAACTTTTCCGCCGGAACATTGGTGATGAAGTCCTGAATGCCGGCAAGGAAGCTGCCGTTGCCGAGGATGCAGATGGACAGGATCGGGATCAGCAGACCGCCGATCAGCAGACCCACGCCGTTTACGGTGTCGGATACCGCAACTGCCTTCAGGCCGCCGAAGATTGCGTAGATGGAACCGATAACGCCGATTGCAACACACAGGATCGCAATACTCTGATAAGTGGTGATGCCGAACAGCTGATCCAGATGGAAAATCTGGTTGAAGGCCAGCGCACCGGAGTACAGTACGGTCGGCAGGTAAGTAAGCATGTAGCCGAGCAGGAACAGGAACGAGATGATCTGCTTGGTGGTGCGGTCAAATCGAACCTCCAGAAATTCCGGAATGGTGGTGATGCCGGCTTTCAGATACTTCGGCAGGAAGATCAGTGCCAGCGCCAGCAGCGCGATGCTTGCGTTTACCGACCAGCTCATGGCGCCCATGTTGGTCGAGTAGCTTTGTCCGGCCTGTCCGACCAGCTGTTCGGTGGACAGGTTGGTCATTTCCAGTGAACCGGCGATGACCAGACCACTCAGGCCGCGTCCTGCAAGGAAGTAGCCTTCCTTGGTGGACAGGTTCTCCTCCTTGGTCTTGTACCATGAGATCAAGGCTACAAGACCGGTGAAAGCAATGAATGTCAAAATGATAATCAAATGTTTCAACCCCTCTTTCGAATAAGAAAATTCTATTATATTGTAGAATTCCCTATTCTTGTTTTTCTTTTCTCTTTGATTTCTTTAACTCAAAAGAAACTATTTTGCGTGTTTTTGTTTGTTTCCCTTTCGTTGTACCTATCATATATCAAATTCTCGCATTCATCACTACACAGGATAATAATAAAATATCAAAAAATTATACTTTTCATTAGTATCATTTTTTGATATAATTGTATAAGAAAAGCGAATGACAGCATTTTCATGCCATGATATGGTACAAAAAAGGAGTTGACACCAATTATGCTTAATGATATGGGTATTCTGGCAGATTCTGTACGCTATTACCACGATGCAGATGCCTTTACCGCGACGAACCTGTACCATGTTCCGCACGCAGGCAGCTACCATTGCGACGAAACATACGGTATGCAGCGCAATTATCTTGATATCTGCCAGATGCTTGTTGTAGATGAAGGCGAACTGTCGGTCACCTACCGCGGTGAAACACGCACTGCCGGTCCCGGCAGCCTGATTCTGCTTGACTGCAGAGAACCGCACAGCTATCACGCCCTCACACCGATCCGCATGCGCTGGTTCCACTTTGCAGGCAGCGGCAGCACGGCCTATACACATCTTATTCTCAATACGCATGGGTTCATCCTGCCCACCGGAAGCAATGCCGAGATTGAGGAATGTGTCCGCCGCATCATGGTCTCGGTGCACCAGAACCAGCCCAATCCGCATATTATTTCCCTGACGATCAACAAGCTGCTCGTTCTGCTCGTGCTTGTGCTCGGGGAAAAGAAAAAAAGCGATCTCGAGATCGCCATTCAGGACTCGGCCGACTATATGACGTACAATTACGCGGATAAGTCGCTCTCCATCGAGCACCTGTCGCAGCGCGCTGCGCTCAGCACCTGCTACTATATGCGTAAGTTTAAGGAGTACCAGTCCGTTACACCGCATCAGTTTTTGCAGACCGTGCGTCTGAGCGCCGCAAAGCAGCAGCTGCTCACCACCTCGCAGAGTATTGAGACCATCGCAGATAACTGCGGTTTCTCCAGTGCTTCGCACTTTATTATGGCCTTCCGCAAGAGCACCGGCATTACCCCACATCAGTACCGCACCCAGTGGAAATAAAAAGCACACTCTCTGTACTGTGTCCACCGGATGAAACGGTCGCGTGTACAGACAGGCAAGCGCAGCGCAGCTGTGCTATCCGAACGGTGATATTCATCAGATTGCTGCACGAAATGTCGTTTTTATGACACGTATTGTATAGCAGACCAGTTGTGCGCTTATACAGATTATGGTATAGCAATCAAAAATCAGGTACATACACGGTGCCTGAGAGATAGGCAAACCCATCAAAAGATGGGGGACGCAAAGCCGGAAGGGTCTAAGGCGGCAAAAGCCGCAATGACAGCCGGTTGCAAGCATCAGTGAAGACGCTGTTAACCTCTTCTGCGCTTTATTTGGCAGAAGGAGGTGTACGCCGTCAAAAGAATATGGCAAGCCGATTCGCGGTGCAATACACTGCTCGCAGAGCAGGTAAAACTCTGCCCTTTTGTGCTGTTCCAACAAAGATATAAAAACGCTTTCAAGTCATGAGTAGCCATGTCTTGAAAGCGTTTTTTTATTTAAATTTGAAGCCGTTAAAGCAGATAAAATACGGAGGGAAAGTTATGAAAAACGATTGTTATCGGCAATAGTATCATTGTGTATGCTGTTGACAATGGCGCTGACTGTGGCGTTTGCGGCGGTCGCAGAACTCGAACGCGAGTACATCCTCCAGCGCCAGCGCAAGGGTATCGCCATTGCCAAGACAAAGAGCCAGTACACCGGACGCAAGCCGATACCGCTGCCGGACAACTACGAGCGGGTTGTTTCCCGATGGCGTGCCGGAGAGATTACCGCAATCGAGGCTATGTGGCAGACTAGACTTAAACCTAACACCGAGTTCATGGAAAACGGTCTGGAGGCCGGGCTGGACGATCAACTGGGCTACAGCCGGTATGACTACAAGAACAAGGATACGGATAACAGCCGGAACGGGCACAGCAGCAAAACCCTGCGCACCAGTTTTGGCGATGTAGAGGTGTCTGTGCCGCGGGATCGCAAGAGCGAATTCGAACCCAAGGTGCTGAGGAAAAATCAGACCAGCATCAGCAGGACATCGAGGATATTTTCATTGCCTGTACGGATAATTTGACCGGTTTTTCTGCGGCGATCGAGGCGGTCTATCCCAAGACGGAAATCCAGAACTGCATCATCCATCAGCTTCGAAATTCCAGCAAATATGTCTCCTACAAGGATTTGAAGGCACTTATGGCTGACTTAAAAGCAGTCTACGCAGCGGTAGATGAACCGGCTGCTTTGGACGCGTTAGACACGTTCGCAGAACACTGGAACAAGAAATACCCCAAGATTTCTCAGTCATGGAGGGATAACTGGGCAAATCTCAGCACTTATTTCAAGTTTCCTCAGGCACTCCGACGGCTGATCTATACGACCAACACGATTGAAGGCTTTAACCGTCAGCTCAGGAAGGTAACCAAGTCGAAATCCGTGTTTCCGACCAATGACAGCCTTTTCAAAATGCTGCAGCATGAGCCGAAAACCTGCAAGCGCTGCACGGTATGCGCTCAGAAACGGAGGAACAGCAAATGATTACGAATAAGTACGGCATTCACACCTTTTCACTGAAATTATAATGCAAATATTCCGAAATTCAGAATATTATCGAACAAAACGAGTGTATTCGCACCGACAAAGGGAAATTAGGTCTTTCGCCGTATTACCAGATGCCGCAGTTCAAGTCCATCGGCGTTGAAATTCACTTAGGGCAATCCATCTCGCATCCGTGCTGGCTGATACTGATTGTTAACCCGTCCTCCCTGCTCACTGGTACATATGAGTCGACCGCATTATTTCAGGCAGACAAAGAGTCTGTTCAACAGCTAAAGCACCGTCTGCGAAATATCCTTGATAAAATCGGCGTTGACCGGCGGCTCAAGGAGTTCAAGCTGTCGAGGTGTGATTTGACCTGCAATCTGTATTATGATCGCAAGGCGGATGTTCAAGATCGTTTGGATATTTTCAAGAAATCCTTTCCCATCCTCCACTACAGTGCGGTTAAGTTCGGCCAATATTCAAATTCCAATGAAAGATTCAAAGGCGCCAATAAGCATTCATCGAGTTAACGTACTGGAAATGGTTCGGATAAAGGCTTGTTTCAGGGTATTTGAGTCTGCTTAGACAGCATGATTTGACGTTTGATCGCCAACATTAGAATAAGCATACATGAATTAAAGTGAAATGCGTTTTCACCTATGTTGATGGAGGTTTTCTATGCCGAACGATGAAATCTTGACCGTAAAAGAAACCGCAGCCCTGCTCAAGACCACGCGCCAGCAGGTGCGCAAGATGCTCCTGAACGAAGAACTCCCTGCCGTAAAGGTTGGCAGGGAGTGGAGGGTGCTGAAGGCGGGGATTATGGAGTTTTTTTGAGGTGAATTTGTAAACATACCTATTGGATCATGTAGCCGTATATTTTCCGCATCAACACATCCAGATAAAGTTCTCTTTCGCGCTGTAGAATATAATTTGATCCTGTGGAAGATGAAGAGTTTGGCTGATATATTTTCGCTGATGTTCCAGATTGGCAATCTGAGCTGCCGTCAGAGATGTGCTATATCGCGAGATTGGTGCTGCTTTATCGGCGCAGTTAATCGCAATAATCAAACGGGAACATGATACAGGGACAGCATTGACTGAAACAATGCTAGATTGTTAGCATAATCTCTTTGATCCGAGCACAGCACATATACGATACAGATGCAATGATGCAATATATCTTTCAAGCATCAAATTCCACACACAGGATCAAAAATGATCAATCAATGCGAAATGGCAGGAGCACTTCATTCATGCGTTCAATATTCTGTACGACGCTGTCCTTGCGGCGGATAGCGAGGCTGACATAAAGCGTGTCGATGAGGGAGAACTGCGCCACGCGCGGCGACACGAAAAGCTGCTCGGGCGAATACAGCTCAAGGCAGATGTCGCTGACCTCTTTGAGCGGCGTATCCGGGTAACCGGTGATGCCGATGGTCGGCGCGCCGCACTCCTTCGCGGTACGCACGGCCGACACGATTTCGCACGTCTTGCCGGTATGCGAGATGGCGATAACCGCCGTATCCGGGCCGCATTGGCTCGCCTGAATCTGCATCAGGTGCGAATCGGTCAGCGAAACCGCGCGGATGCCGATGCGCATGAGGCGGATGTAGAAGTCCTCCGCGATGGTGCCAGACGCGCCGACACCGAGGATGAGGATATTCTCCGCCCGGTTGAGCACCCCCACCGCCTGCTCGATTTTCTCGAAATCAAGCAGCTGGAGCGCCCGCTCGAGCGTGTCGATATTCCGGCTGAACACATTCTCCGAAATGGTCGAAATACTATCGGTTTCGGACAGATCTTCAAAAATCGTGCGCACCGACTTAGGAGAATATTTCGCTAGCAGCAGCTTTACCTCGCTGAAGCCCGCGCAGCCGACGATCTTGCAGAATCGAATAATACTCGACTCCGCGATATCAAGCTCGGCCGCCATCTGCTGAATGCTGATCGAGGTAATATGTACCGGATCGGCTAAGATATAGTCCGCAATCCGCTTTCCAACCTTGGATAAAGTCGAATACTGCGACTGAATTGCGGCATAAACGTTCTTGTCCATGCAATCACCCTGCACTTCCGCATCATATAGTAATTTCATTGTATCACAAAACATCGACCTTGTGAAGAATGCACAAAATTGAATATTGTTCTTTTTACAATATGATTTATTGAATTTTATTCCGCTCAGTGCTATACTTGTAGATGTTCGGTGGAACGGACTTCCACTGAAAGGGTATAGCGAGAGACGAGTCCGGACAACGTCTCAAAGGCAGACCCACTCCCGATGCGCCCGGCGCACGGACGGTCTGTATCGCTGCAACTGGTAAAAGAAAAATAAAAAAGGACTGAGCAAAACCATGGGCAAATCCAGCAACCCGACTTTCGCGGGTGATAAGGAATTTGAGAAGATCCATCTCAAGGAAAAGTTCTCCTACGGCCTCGGCGATGTTGCCTGCAACGTTGTCTACGCCCTGACCACCTCGCTGCTGATTTACTTCTACACCAACGTAGTCGGTATCTCGGCGGCTATGATCGGTACCATCATGCTGTTCTCCCGTTTCTTCGATGGTATTTCCGACGTACTTATCGGTCATCTGGTTGACCGCACGCATTCCAAGCACGGCAAATCCCGTGCATGGATTCTCTGGATGATGATTCCGTACGGCATCGCAGCCATCCTGCTGTTCACCGTTCCGCCCGCAACCCCGATCGTCAAGGGCATCTACGTTTTCATCACCTATAACTTCTGCACCACCGTTGTCTACACCGCACTCAACCTTCCGTATGCAACGCTGGCTACCCTGATGACCCGCGACACCGACCAGCGCGCCGTTGTCAACCTGTTCCGTACCGGTATGTCCGCCCTCGGCAACATGGTCATCACCGCCATTACCTTCCCGCTCGTCACCCGTCTGGGTGACACCCAGCAGGCATGGATCGAGGTTTCCATTCTCTACGCCATCGTTTCCATCATCATGCTGTTCATCTGCTTCAAGAACTGCCACGAGCGCGTCAAGGAAGAGACCAAGACCAAGGACGGCAAGAACGTTCCGCTCTGGATGGGCATCAAGCTCTGCGTCACCAACAAGTACTTCATCATGTTCTTCATGCTCGCTGTGTTCCTGTCCTTCTATGAGGCAGTTACCGGCACCTGCAACGCATACTACGCACAGTACATTCTCGGCAACCGCGACCTGCTCGGCGCACTCGCGTCCTTCGAATCCATTCCGCAGATCGTCACCGTTCTTGTCCTCTCCCCGTTCATCGCCAAGTTCGGCAAGCGCAACGTAGCGCTGATCGGTGCGATCGTCGCCGTTATCGGCACGGTCTCCCTGTTCATCAACCCGAGCGCCCTCAATCTTGCACTGTTTGCCTGCGTCATGCGCGGCATCGGCAAGGGCTGCTTCCGCGGCGTAAAATACTCCATGCTGGCTGACGTTATCGAGTACGGCGCATGGAAGAGCGGCATCCGCGTACAGGGCCTGATGGTTTCCGCAACCACCGCCGGCCAGAAGTTCGGCTCCGGCATGACGAGCGCGATCTTCGGCGCCCTGATGAGCCTTGTAGGCTTCGCCGGCACCGCAACCATCAATGCCGCACAGTCTCAGATGCTCATCGCCATCTACATCATCGGCAACATCATCGCTTGGGGCGGCATCGGCGTTCTGCTGATCTTCTACAAGCTCGATAAGATCTATCCGCGCATTATCACCGAAATGAAGCAGCGCGAAGCTGCCGAGGCAGCAAAGGCGACCGCAAACGCCTGATTTCCCCCCGCACTCCCTCATTTTACGTATCATCTTTTTCTTCCCTTATATGGAACAGCCGGCGGAGTCAAGCATTCCTGCCGGCTGCCCCCATATTCTACCGCAAATAAAATTCTGCAAATATCCACCATTTATATGAAAGGCGTGTAACAAATGGAAACCCTGTCCTACGAAAAACGCATCGAACTCGGTAATCTCGTCCCGGCGCTCGGCCAGTTCAAGGTCATGGAAAAAATCCCGCAGTATCAGCAGTGCGAGGTGCACAACCTCGTGGATGCGCCCGCCGAGGTGCCCGAAACGCTGCGTCACGTTGTATTCAACATCGAGCGCGGCCAGACGCTTCACGAAACCATCGACTTTCTCAATATGTGTCCCGACCTCAAAAACATGGACATCATCTACGCCAACGAGCTGGATGACGGCGCGGTCCGCTCGGGCAACTGCAACGTTGCCTACGAAATCGCGAAATCCATCGGCATGAATTACGCCTACGGTCTGGAGTTTATCGAGCTGGTAAATCCCGAGGACAACAAGGGCTTCCACGGCAACGCCCTGTTCTCCCGCTGGCCCATCCGCTGGGCGAAGGTCGTCCATATGCCCGAGCAGTACAACTGGTACTATGACCGCCAGAAGCGCATCGGCGCACGTGTCGCCATCGTCTGCTCGCTCGACATCGGCGGACGCGAGGTCGGCGCGGTCAGCGTTCATCTGGAGAACCGTGCGGACAGCGAGGGCCGCGAAGCGCAGATGGCAGTCGTATATGATGAGATCAAGCGTTCGTTCGCGCCCGATACGCCGGTCATGATCGGCGGCGACCTGAACACCAACACGTTCGACGGCAACGACATTCCGGGCTTCACCGCGCTGTTCAACGACCCGGAGCGTCTCTCCAAGCACATGGCGGCGGTCGAGAAATACGAGCGCGTTCTGCCGCAGGCGGAGGAAAACGGCTTCTCCTACCGCGAGTTCAGCAGCATCGAGGGCACGCGCCGCAAGCCGATGCCGGGCGGCAAGAGCATGCTGCTCAAGCTGGACTGGCTGATGGCGCGCGGCATGGAATGCGTCGATCACGGCACGATTTCGACCGAAACGAAGGACTGCACCTGGGCCGAGCCGGGCAGCGCGCTGGCGAAGTTCACCGGTCCTGAGCTGTCCGACCACAACGCCTGCTGGGCAGACTGTCGATTCGCAAAGTAAATACTGAAATCTATTGTAGAAAGCTGCACACGCTGCATACATATTGGCAGCGTGTGCACTTTTTATCGAGTGAGGAGAACCTACATCAAATGAGTGGAATGATACAATACCTGCGCGAACTTCATTTCGCCTCGGTCGTAGTGCGGCTCGCCCTTGCGATGCTGCTCGGCGGCTGCATCGGTCTGGAGCGCGGACGCAAGCGCCGTCCGGCCGGTTTCCGCACCTATATGCTCGTCTGTCTTGGCGCGGCGCTGACCGTGCTGCTCAGCCTGTACGAATTTACCATGGTGACAGGGCCGTGGTCGGATATTTGCGCAGAGATCGGCATAAAAACCGACGTTTCGCGTTTTGGCGCACAGGTCATCAACGGCATCGGCTTTCTGGGCGCAGGAACCATTCTCGTTACCGGCCGCCAGCAGGTCAAGGGACTGACTACCGCCGCCGGCTTGTGGGCTTCGGCGTGTACCGGCCTTGCGGTCGGCGCAGGATTTTACGAGTGCGTGCTCATCGCATTCGCGATGATATTTCTCAGCATCCGCCTGTTTCCAATTGTGGATGCGTACATACAGGAGAACGCGCGTGACATCAATCTGTACATGGAGTTCCATTCGCTCGGGGACATCAGTACCATCATCAATCAGCTGAAAGCGCAGAACGTGCAGATCTACGACATCGATATCGAGCGGAACAAAAGTGGCGAGGCGCTGCACCCAAGTGCGATCTTCTCGATCCGCCTCAATGAAAAAATACCGCACACGCAGCTTCTCTCCGATCTGGCGGAGCTGGACTGCCTTTGCGTGATCGAAGAGCTGTAAGGAGTGGACTGCTATGTTATCTGTTTTTGACGGCCTGCGCGACGTGACGACGCTTTCCGTGTTCGTGCGTCTGGCCTGCGCGCTCATCTGCGGCGGCATTATCGGTATCGAGCGCTCGTACAAGCGCCGCCCGGCCGGCTTCCGCACGCACATCCTCATCTGCATCGGCGCGGCCATCACCACGCTGACGAGTCAGTATCTGTATCTGAATATGCACTATTTTACAGATATGGCGCGCCTCGGTGCACAAGTTGTTGCGGGTATTGGCTTCATCGGTGCGGGCACCATCATCGTTACCAAGCGGCAGCGCGTCAAGGGTCTGACCACGGCGGCTGGTCTCTGGACCTCGGCCATCATCGGCCTCACCTTTGGCGGCGGCTTCTACGAGGGCGGCATTCTCGCGACCGTGTTCATCATGCTCGCCGAGCTTGTGTTCTCGCGGCTGGAGTACCGTGTGTTGGAGCACGTTCCCGAGATCAATGTGTATATGGAATATGAGGATAAAACGTGTCTGGACGATGTGCTGCAGTTGTACCGCAGATGTGATGTCAAGGTGCTGAATATCCAGATCACCCGTGCGGCGGAAAACGGTGAGCACAATGCCTGTGCGATCTTCACACTGCGCCTGCCGCGCAGCTGCACGGTAAACCGTCTGATGACACTGGTCGGCGAGCGTAAAGGCATCGTGTCGGTCGAGGAACTGTAAAACAGTAGAACGCAGAAAGAGGCTGACGAATCTGCGCTTTCAAATGAATGGAATTCGCGTCTTATGTCACAATTTTTCGTCTCTTTTGTAAAAAGCGAAGTGTACATCCCCACTTTTACGAAAATTACACAAAAATGAATTTCTCTATTGAATACGCGTTGCAGTGCGAGAACTTTTTTCTGTTTTTCCTTCATTTTCAACTATATATTATAGATGTAGAAGCTCCTGAGATATTCTCAGGAGCTTACTTTTTGTCAAAAAGAAGGAAGCAAAGATGTTCGACGATCAAAAATTTCTGACGCGTGGCGTGGAGAATGAAATCCCATCGTGGCTGATCAACCTGATGTGGCACATAGTGCTCACGATGGAGGTCGAGGGAAAAGACTGCCTGCAAGTATTCACGCTGACGAAAACACCGACCGGTCAGCACATTATCCATGAGCAGGAGCAGCCGCCGTACCGCTACGAGCTTGATGTGCCGTGTGATGATGCAATAGACGCGAAGGTGTTTGTCATCGATGATTTAACGCATTCTACTATGCTGCTCGCCGAAGAATATTGATATTTACCAGACGAAATGGAGGAACAACCAATGAAGAAAACCAGAATTTGTGCAAATTGCGGTGCCGAGCATGCAATCGAAGATATGTTTGAGGTAGAAGGCGATTGGCTCTGCGAGGACTGCGCCGACCGGTTGACCGTAATCTGTGATCATTGCGCCGAGCGGATTTATGCGGAAAACGCCATCGAAGACGAGCATTATTCGCTGTGCCACGACTGCGACTGCATCATCCGCACCTATAGCGCCTACTACGATGACGACGGTCGCACCTACTGCGAAAGCTGTTAGGACGATCACGAGGGCGCGATTCACGAGTATAACTATATGCCCGACCTCGTTTTCCACGGCAAAGGCCTGCGGCATTTCGGCGTAGAACTGGAAATCGACAACGGCGGTACAGACCGCTATAACGCCGAGAAGTTGTTGAATATCGCCAATGCTGACGCGGAAAATCTGTACATCAAGACGGACGGCAGTCTGGACGATGGTCTGGAGCTCGTAACACATCCCATGACACTGGAATACCACCTGAACGCAATGCCATGGGCGGAAATCCTCCACAAGGCGCAGAGCATGGACTACCTCAGCCATGCCGCCGGAACCTGCGGTCTGCACGTTCATATCTCACGCATGGCGTTCGGCTGTACCTATGAACAGCAGGAAGCTGCGATTGCGCGGCTTTTGTACTTCGTCGAAAAGTTTTGGGCGGAACTCTTGCGGTTCAGCCGCCGCACGCAGGGTCAGATGAACCGTCGGGCCGCGCGGTACGGCATCCGCCTCACCCCGTCCGAGCAGATGAACCACGCAAAGAATTCCTGCGCCGGACGTTACACGGCGGTCAATCTCACGAACTCCGATACCGTTGAAATCCGAATGTTCCGCATCACGCTCAAACTCACCACCCTGAAAGCCACCTTGCAGATGGTCAACCATCTGGTCGAGGTGGCTGTTTCTATGTCCGATAGCGCTGTACAGGAGCTTAGTTGATTTGATTTTCTGGACGATATTAACGAACCCGAACTTATCCAGTATCTCAAGGAGCGCCGCCTGTACGTCAACGAACCTGTAAATGCAAGCAAAGAGGAATAATATGTGCAGTTTGTTTGGTTTAATTAATTTCAAAGAATGTCTGAGTACCCACACGAAGAACAAAGTCCTGAACACGTTAGCGCGCGAGTGCCAGGTTCGCGGCACGGACGCGACCGGCATCGCCTATAACTTCAACGACCGTCTGCGCATCTACAAACGTCCTTTACCTGCTCGAAAAATGAAAATCCACATTCCGCACGGTGTAAACGTGGTCATGGGGCATACCCGTATGACCACACAGGGAAATGCGCAGTTTAACCAGAATAACCATCCGTTTCTCGGTCATGTTGACGGAAACAGCTTTGCCCTTGCGCACAACGGCGTTCTCTGGAACGACAAAGAACTCCGAATGGAAGAAAATTTGCCGATGACGAGTGTTGAAACGGACAGCTATGTTGCCGTCCAGCTCTTAGATAAAAACGAAACCCTCGACTTTGACAGCCTGAAATCCATGGCTGAAGCAGTCGGGGGTTCATTTGTCTTTACGGTTCTGGATAAGGACAACTCTATCTGGTTCGCAGTTGGAGATAACCCGTTGTGCGTGATGTTTTATGATAGCTTCCTGATTTACGCTTCGACACAGCAAATCCTGTGCAAGGCCATCAAGAAGTTAAAGTTGAACACACCCTCTGACATTCTGGAGCCAAAGGAGGGCGAGATATTGAAGATTGACCGCAATGGCCGTATCACTACAGGCACCTTCACACCGCACACGACGTTCGAGCACTGGTGGCGCAAATATCCCTTCTATCGCAGCTATTATGAGGACACGCCGACCAGTCATGACGATCTGTTCAGCGTGGCGAGAGCATTCGGCGTAACCGCTGATGAAGTGCAGGCACTCTTGGATTACGGCTGTTCGGAGGAAGAAATCGAGGAAATGCTCTACGATCCTACTCTGTTGCATGAGATGACCGGTGAACTGCTTTATGCGTACTAACAGAAAGAAGATGTTGCTTATGATTCCATTAGGCCCAATTTTCCAGGCTGTAGGCGCGGTGGTCGATTTGATTATCGAGGCCGTCGAAAATTTCTCTGACAGCTGAAATGGGATAAAAAGATGAACGCAGGAAAAGTCATTCTCGGTGCGCTGACCATTATCGGCCTGCTCGCCGATCTTATCGACGATGACTAAACACAAAAATACCGACTCATCAAGAGCCGGTATTTTTTGAGCATGTCAATATGGTATACCCATCTGAAACAACGAAAAACTATGTCAATAGGGTCGTTTTCGGACTTTTGAAATATGTCAGAATGTACGGCGACCCTATTGCAATCAACCACGTTTCAACTGCTCGATAAGTTTATCAAACAGCGACACAAACTCGCTCTCAATCTGAGAGTAAATTTCCTGTGCGGTTGCATCATCATAAAGGTGCGAGGTCTGGTTGCGAGCATTCAACAGTGCAATCCACGCCTGTTCATCGTCAATCAGGCCATACGAGAACGCCTTACGCATCGTTGCTTTCGGACTGTTCAACTCTGTAAAACCTTGGTCGAGCAAAAACTCGCGTGTGGTTTTCCACGCCAGCTCGCAGGTGAACTCAAAGCGCTGGATTACACCGTCGCGAATGATTTTAGCCGGATTCTCTTGATACGCTTGCACACCCTCGCGTAAGCGTTCAACAGCATTGGTGAGATTTTCGAATTTCATATTGTAACGGTCCAGCAAGCAAATCCCGTCCTTCTCTATATTTTGAAGCAATGCGGCATCGGTTTGTTCGCTGACAAACACCAAATCAATCGAATACAGCGAGTCCAGATCATTTTCCACTGCATCGCTGAATAGTGTACGCTGTTGCGGCGTGCAGCCCCATACCGCGAAATCATAATCACTGCGGGCGTGATGATCGCCGCGGGCACGCGAACCGAATAATATCAGTTTCGGCACTCCATAACGGTGCGCTAACTGTTTTACCTGTTCGATTGTCTTATCCATCAGCGTCACCGTCCTTATTATTTTTATTATACCATACTTAAAGGAGAGATACACCATGAAAATCGGCTATATCCGCGTCAGCACCGAGGAGCAAAATACCGCTCGGCAGGAAGTCCTGCCGCACGACCTCGGCGTTGATGAACTGTTTATCGACAAGGCCAGCGGCAAAAACACTGACCGTCCAGAGCTGAACCGCATGATGGAATACATCCGGCACGGCGATACGGTTATTGTCGAGTCCATCAGCCGCTTTGCCCGCAACACACGCGACCTGCTTGATCTTGTGGAACGACTGACCGAGCAAGAAGTCGAGTTTGTCAGCCGCAAAGAGGCTATCGACACCACCACACCTACCGGTAAGTCTATGCTGACAGTGTTTGCGGCGGTCACAGAACTAGAGCGCGAGTGCATCCTCCAGCGTCAGTGCGAAGGAATTACTATCGCGAAAGAACAGGGCAAGTACACCGGTTGCAAGCCACTGCCGTTGCCGGACAATTTCGAGCGAGTGGTTGCACGCTGGCGTACCGGCGAGATCACCGCGACCGAGGCCATGCGGCAGACCGGATTGAAGCCGAATACGTTTTACCGGCGGTGTGCGAAATCGAAACAAACCGCAAACAACTAAGATTCCATTGTATACTTTAGTTACCGCTATACCTTAAACATTAACCGCCGAACCTCAAAACAGCACGAGGTTCGGCGGATTTGTTTTTTTGTATTCAATCTATGTTTCCGGCCAAAAATGCGGCAAAGCCCTGTCATGCCAGAATCGTTCTTCTCTGCCGCTCCACGATTTCGAACAGCCGATTCAGCCGTTCCTCCGGCAATTCGATGTCCGAATGCAGCATGAAGCGGAAGCCATCCAGATTTTTCAGCTCCTGTCGAATTTCATCGGTCAGCATGCCGCGTGCTGTCTTGATAAAATCCACGCCGATACGCGGACGGCACTTGCCGATGTACCAGTCCGGATTGGCCAGCTGATCTTCGTCCAGATCGAACAGTAGACTGCGGTTGTGGTCAAAGACCGGCGCAGGCTTTTGAATTTCCATCGTCTGATTGTCGAACAGGAAGCCGAAATTGCCGAGATGACGGTCGATGTTGAGAATAAGCGCGTCAAGTACGAACATACGGCGGAGTGCGTCCTCTGCGCCGAACATCTCGTATAGCCGCAGCAGCTCAGAAACCGTTGTCGGGCGGTTGGGAAAGTCGCTGATTTTGATGAGTCCGTACTGCTCATCGGTAAACAGACGGCACTTGGAAATCAGCCGATGATGGTAGAAATCCAGATCGTAATCCACAACCTGTGGACAAATACATACCGCAAGCTGACACGCAAGGAACTCGGACAGCGGCTCGATTTCATAGGTGTCGCTGCCGCCCTTGTAGAGATAAATTCCGTCCGATTCGCGCACCCAGCATTTTGCGTAATAGCCGTCCGTGCCGAACTCCGGCGAGGTGGAGGACAGGGACTCTACGCTGATCACGCCGCTGAAAGCCGCCTGCGCGATGAGGGCATCAAACTCGTTTCGATATAGGGAAACCTTGTCCCAGCCGAGCGTTTCCGACTCTTCTTTCACCCAAAACGTATCGTTGAGCGACAGCGCATGCGTCACACGAAGAAAGCCCTCCAGCCCGATGCAGCCGTACTGCTCCAGAAGCTGCTCAATGTGCTTGCGGTGCTTGGGTGCCTTACGCTTCTCAAGCCACGCCGTCAGCGATTGCAGACCGAGCGGGCGCAGCTCGGTGTACCACTCCTGCAGAACCGCGCTTTCCTCTCCAAATTCGTCCTGTATACAGGAGAACAATGCCCACGGCTCGTCTTTATTCATTAAGATGTATCGCATAAGGCGCCCTCCTTTCGCACTTTGGTGAGGTAATTATAGCATATTGAACACAGAATGGCAAAAGTAGCATAGCATCCGCCAGAACTACAATGTAATTGATAAATTGTGCCACTCCGCAAAAAACCTGTTTTCCTCATCAAGAACGAGGATGGCGATCTTGGTGTCATGGATTCATTCTCCGTGCGTAGCCGCAGAACTTCTGCTAGCAGATCTTCTGCGTCCTCTGCGCTCTATGGCAAATGCCTCCGGCCCTTTACTTCAAATCGTCTCGCTGTTTCGCAGTAACTCAACTTTTCTTTCATCATGTTTTGCACGACCAGTTTCTTAAGGCAATACCGCATAATTGAACAAGAGCGATTTGCGAATAAATTTTGCGTACTGATGAGGCGCGGTTTCGCAGCAATACTTGCCGTATTGCAAGAAATCGCAACAAAATCAGAATACAAAATTTCCGCAAAGCGCCGCTGCTTTAATTGTGCGGTGTTGCCTTAAATTCTGGCGTGTCCCGTTTGTTCATTTTTCCTCTTGGCATAATAAATCACTCCATCTGTTAGATAGTATATCATACTGTCTAACAAATGGGGGTGCAGTTCAACATATGTCGCTCTTCTTTCTCATTCCTCTGCTGCAGTAAATCTGATTCATCGTTGGGTTTTCGATCAAGATCAGCAGGCAGATAATCTATAGCACTCCGAGGCGTAAAAGAACGCAGAATATCGTTTTTTAGGCATGGACGCATTTCCTTAACAATTTCCCATTTGATATCCTCGAACATTTCTTCTCTATCTTCGTCTTCATCTTTTCGGCAATTATTTGTAAACTTATGAACCAGCTTTTTGTAATGTTCAGACAGCACCCGTTCCTTCCCATACAGCGGGTAATACGGTGCTGAATGAAAGAGTAACAATCTTTTCGAGTGTAAAATACAGTTCTTTATACAGAACCAGATGTTTTACCAGTACATCCTCTACTCTCTCCAGCAAGTGCTCTGACGCTTCACTTATGACAAAAGTTTCATACACATTATCTATTAAAGAGCAGGAGGTATTGTACTTCAGCAGTTCCGCTTTATCGTGCTTATTCCCGTCTCCCTTAACTTTATATATGGCATTTAATACGAACAGCAATGGCAGTACAGGGTAAATATATGGTGTCGAAAAAACTGCGTTACACCTTGTCTTACTGCAAACTGTTCTCTTCTTTACAGGCACACCTTTATACAGTAGTTCGTTATCAAATCGCCGATAGCAATTATTGATATCCTCCGTAATTTTCTTTATTAGTTTTTTCTCATAATCATGCTATTTATCGCTCGTCTCTGAACGGCTCAGCAGATGCACCATATTACTGATCGCCTGAAACAAGTAATCATTTTCATCACGAATTTTAAACAGCAGTTTGTAAGACTTCATGTCAGCTTCATCATCATAGCTACGCATGTTAATTTTTGTAATATCTTCTTCAGTCCCCAAAAACAAGTCTCGTATAGAGAAACTGAAGCTCATCCGAGTTCAAGTCTTCTCTTTTTCCGGGCTCAGTCAGAAAATCTGTAAGAATACGAAAATTCCTATTTTTGTACCCAGGAAAATTGCTGTTTTCAACGAATTCCGCAAATTCAGTCATCTGCTGTTCAATCTTATGCCGAAGTTTTTTCTTTGACAAATTAGCATTTTCAAAATCAAATGCGCTATTACAGAACTTCTCAAACACTATAACCACTGGGCCACTCCACCGCACGATGACAAGAAGGGTAAAACCGGCAAGACCGATCATCGCGACTGCACCGCCGGAATTGCCTTCCATCAATGAGCATGCGCTCTACGAAAAGTTTTGGGAGGCCATTCACTGCTCTGTCCGCAAGCAGGTGGAGGAATTCGCCAAAATGCAGTCGCAGTTCAAGGAGGGAAATATTGCTTTCCTCCTTTGCGAGGCAATCGACCACGACGAGTTTGAACTGTGCCGCAAAAAGTCGAACCTCTTCAAACGGAACGGGATCATCTGGAAGGAGGACCAGCACCGAAGACCTGTCGAAGTTGGCATCAAACCGACCGCACTTGTTCAGTTTATCCGTAATCAAAACGGCTATCAGGACTTCTCCAGCCGCAAAATCACCAACTATCTAAAGGACATCGGGGTGTTAACGCTGCAGGAGGAAAAGAGCAACACCTGTCACCTGGGAACAGATAAAAAGGGCCGCATTCTGCTGCGAATATTGCGGAGCGACGTACAAACGCTGCGTGACAACGCCGAGAAGTATGACCTTTTCGAGCAGCAGGCATACGAATAAGCCTATTTTTAGTATAGCCCCTGCGGCATCGAGCCGCAATACAGGCGCGGTTCCGCAGGTGTCTGATACGGCGAAATCCGGTTATCCCGAACTGTTGTATATATAGTATAACAATGGAAAGAATATACAATGCACCCACCATCTACACAAACCAAAGGAGGTCAACCCTTATGTTCAAGCCCACACCCACCTGTCCCCTGCCCGACATCCGCGAGGCACGCATCGACCCGACCCTGCCGGTGAACGAGCGCCTGCGCCTGTTCGCCTCGTCTGTCAGCGACCCACACCGCTTCCGCGTAGGCGACACTGCGGTTGAGGTGCTGTTTGATGACGGCGCACCCAGTCTGCAATCCTGCCTGACCAACCTGTGCAAGCGGCTCCAGTGATGGTAAAAGCCGGATAACCGAAGCGAAGCCTTGCGGCACGCCGTATGCTGTGATACACTATACGTGCAAAACACAGCCTGCGGCGTGCCGTCCGTTTTTTAGGAGGCACTCAATGGCACGAAAAAGTAAATACGAACCCCAAAAGTTATCCACAGTCCTGTGGAAACCTGCGCTCTATATCCGTCTTTCCCGCGAGGACGGCGACAGCGAGGAGAGCAACAGCATCATCAGTCAGCGCGAGCTGCTGACCGAGTTTGCAGATACGCAAACCGACATGACCGCGTCCCGGCTGTACGTTGATGACGGCTATACCGGCACCGACTTCGACCGGCCGGATTTTCGACGCATGATGCACGACCTGCGCGCCGGCATCGTCAACTGCGTGATCGTCAAGGATCTGTCCCGACTGGGACGCAACTACGTCAAGGTCGGCGAGTACCTTGAGCACACGTTTCCGCTGCTGAACGTGCGGTTCATCGCGCTGAGCGAGCGCATCGACAGCGTTGCCGACCCGCGCTCGGCGGACAGCCTGATCGTGCCGTTCCGCAACATCCTCAATGACGAGTACGCGCACGATATCTCCAATAAAGTCCGCGCTTCGCTCGATCTCAAGCGCCGGCAGGGCAAATTTATCGGCTCATTTGCGTCCTACGGCTACCGCAAAGACCCGAACGACCACAGCCGGCTGCTGATTGACGAGCCGGCTGCCGCCGTTGTCCGCGACATTTTCAACTGGTTTCTCGCCGGAACGAGCGTACTCGGTATTGCCAAAAAGCTGAATGCTAAGGGCATTCCGAATCCATCTGCCTACAAACGGCAGCAGGGCATGAACTACCGCCATCCGGCCTCGGACAAGCTGGACGATCTGTGGCCGGACAGTTCGGTTCGCCGTATCCTGCGCAATCCTCTCTATACCGGCACTATGGTGCAGGGCAAAAACCGCATGAAAAGCTACAAGCTGCATGTCAGCGAGGCCGTGCCCGAGGAGGACTGGATCACTGTCGAGCAGACACACGAGGCTATCATCTCAAGCGAGCTGTTCGCCAAAGCGCAATCCCTGTTCGCCCGTGATACGCGCACCTCACCAACACAGCCCAAAGTCTACCTGTTCTCCGGTTTTCTTCGCTGCGCGGACTGCGGCAAGGCAATGAATCGAAAGCTGATTTCTCAGCCGCATCGCGACTATTACTACTATATCTGCTCGACGTTCAAAAAGCAGCACAGCGGCGCCTGCACGAAGCATACCATCCGCAGCGACCGGCTGGAGCAGGCAGTATTGGAAACGCTCCGTCACCAGATTGCTCTGGCGGTCGAGATGGATGAGCTGATTGCCGAGATAAACCGCAGCGGCACGCGAAACCGTTCCGTTAAGCCTCTGCTTGACGAGCGGGCACAGCTTGAAACCGAGCGCGAACGCATCGAGCAGATGAAGCTGTCCCTGTATCCGGACTGGAAAGCCGGAGATATTTCGCGTGAGGAATACCATCGGCTGAAAGAGCAGTTTGAGCAGCAGCAGGCCAAACTGGACACACGTCTTGCGTCCCTGCAAGCGCGCATTGACGAGGTGCAGAGCGGCGTGGACGAAACCAATTCGTTTGTATCACAATTCGTAAAATATCGCAATCTGCCCAGTCTGACGCGCGAAGTCGTAGTCGAACTGATTGACATGATTTATGTGCATGAGGGCGGAAAAATCACGATAAAGTTTAAGTTTTCGGACGCCTATGCAGTCGCGCAGGAGTATATCCGCAAGCATGGTCAGACCGCATAAGGCACATAGTCCTAAAATAACATCTTCCCCCGCTGCTGCCGACACCCTTTCCGCACTGCTGGAGGATTTGGGTGCCGAGCCGCGGGACTTTGACTGCATCGTTACCGGCGACCTCGGTCACATCGGTGCGGACCTGCTGCTGACGCTGCTGCGCGGTGACAGCATCGACCTGTCCCCTGTCTACTCGGACTGCGGCAGCCTGATTTTTGGTGACGAGCAGGACGCGCATGCAGGCGGCTCGGGCTGCGGCTGCTCAGCGGCGGTTCTCTGCGGACCGCTGCTGCGCGATATGCATCGCGGCAAAATCCACCGGCTGGTGTTTGCGGGCACAGGTGCGATGATGAGTCCGACCTCGGTACAGCAGGGACAGCCGATTGCAGGTATCTGCCACGCCGTCGTGTTGGAAAGGAGCGAAGCATGAACTACCTGAACGCTTTCTGGGTCGGCGGACTGATCTGTGCGCTGTGTCAGGTGCTGATTGACAAAACCAAGCTGACACCGGCGCGTATTCTCGTTTCGCTGGTGGTGCTCGGTGTTATCCTGCAGGGGCTCGGCTGGTATCAGGCAGTCGTGGACTACGCAGGTGCAGGCGCGACTGTGCCGCTGCTCGGCTTCGGATACTCGCTGGCGAAAGGCGTTGCCAAAGCAGTTGCGGAAAGCGGCCTGCTCGGCGTGTTCACCGGCGGCGTGACCGGTGCGGCAGGCGGCATTGCCGCCGCGATCGTGTTCGGCTGTCTGTTCGCGTTGCTGTCCAGACCGCAATCAAAGTCGTAAAAAATAACACTCCCGCTCGGAATCCACCTTCCAAGCGGGAGTGTTTTTGCAGCCAATTCTTTCTTTATCCGATTACGCAGATCACGGTCATTATCATGGCGCATACCACCGCAGCCGCGCTGACAGTGCGTACCTTGCTTACCGCGCCATCGGCCTGCTGCCGGTCTTCACCCAACAGCCATGCCGGTCGGAAATAGAACAAGATACCGAGAACGAACAATACGCCTATGCTGACCCAGTCATAGATTTGCATTTTCAATGCCCCATTTCTTCATTTCCGTAACCCAATACTCTCTCTTCATTTCTCTCTCCTGCTTCCGTCTGCCGAAAGCTGCGGCACTAACCGACCGGCTGCAATCCGTCGGTATCTGCCGCTCGCGCACCTGCGTCTGTATACGCGGTGCAAACCTGCTCATCGCCTGTCTCTGCAGGTGATTCTTTTTTATCAGGTTGATATTATTTTATCACATCCCGCTGTAAATCTCAATGTTTCTGCGGCTTTACAAAACACTTTCTCCAATTTAACCAATTTCTTTTTTATGTTTTTGGCAAGAACCCTTTATTTTTGTGCACTTTATCTGTATCTATCTCCTTGCTTTATTGCATATTTTCGAGTATACTAAGAAAGACGAACTTTATCCCGCAATTGGGAAGGAGAAACTTTTTCAAATGCTGTACTCCAAAAACAAAAAACGCGGCTTCACGCTCGTGGAGTTGATCGTCGTGCTGGTGATTCTGGCGATCCTCGCGGCGCTGCTCATTCCGGCACTGACAGGATATATTGATAAGGCAAAAAAGGATCAGGTCATCGCGGAAACCCGCATGCTGCATGAGGCGATTCAAACGGAAATGACGGAAATTTATGCCTCCAATATCGATTGGAAAACCAGTTCCACTGCCCAAGGAACCGGCGCACACAAAACTCTGGCAAGTAAAAACGGCACCGCTTGTGTCGGTTCTGCTGTTCTTCCCGATGCACAACAACGGTATAATGAGATTGTTAAGCTCTCCGAAGTTTCTAGTTTGCAGGATGGTACTGGCTATTTCTTTGCTTTTATTACCAGTAACGCAAAAATTCATGCATTGGTTTACAATTCGGGACGTGGATACATCGGTGTATACTTCCGTGACACCCAGCAATATGCTGCATATAAAATCGGTGAAGAATCTGCTGGCGGCCTAATAATACAAACAGATGCGCTTGGCGCCTATTTCAACTCTGTGTATTATGCTGCCGCTTTTGATTACGATCCCAATTCCGATACTAATCCTCTACCAGAGAAATGGATGTGGTCTTGCGCCGGTATTCGCGCTATGCTCGGTATTGAAGAACCTTCATACAACTAAAAAAACCCCCGCCACTCGGCGGGGATTTCTTTTACCATATGATATTATGCCTCAAACCCATCCGGGAACACAACGGTCAGCACCCACTTGAACGCCTCTTCGCCGTAAACGGCGTGCGGCACCTTGGCGGGCATGACCAGCGTTTCGCCAGCCTTGACGATATGCGGCACACCACCGACCGTAAAGCGTCCGGTGCCCTCGAGCACGGTCACCATTGCGTCGCCGGTGGAGTCGTGCGTGCCGATCTCCTCGCCCTTGTCAAACGCGAACAGCGTAATGCTGACCGCCTTGTTCTGCGCCAGTGTCTTGCTGACCACCTGTCCCGACTGAACGGAAACCAGCTCGGCGAGCCTTACAACGCTCTCGTGGTCGATATTGCGGATGAACTTGTCCATAGCTTCTCCTCTTTCCTGTCGTTTGCTTTATGCTGACAGTATACCACGCCAAGCCGCCGATTTCTGTTGTCCGCACAACATTTACAGGAAAATCGAATTTTCCTTGCGCGCTTCGGTGCGGAATTGCTCGAGCATAGCCGTGTGCGACAGGAAATCCGGATCATCGAATTTCTTTGCACCGCTCGGGCAGTAAGTCGTGCAGGCACAGCATTTAATACAGGTGCCCGGAATATTAGACGGGTCGTTCGGGTCAATCGCACCCATCGGGCAGATTTTCGCGCACAGACCGCAGTGCTCACACAGCATCATCATCGTGCTCGGCTTGGCCTTGAGGAACTTTGCGGGCGTTTTGTCGGTCTTGAGCGGCGTGTAGTAGGCTGCCTGCGCGTCACCCGGCACCTTCGGCGGCTTGATCTCTCCCTCGCTTCTCAGCTTGAGCGCCGCACCCTGAGCCAGCATACGCAGCTCACTGAGGTCAGCCGCGTCCGGACGGTCTGCCGCCAGCTTGTCCGAGAATACATGTCGGCACAAAAAAGCGCCGCCTGCCGCCGGTTTGAAGTTGTTTTTTGTCAGCAGCTCGTACATTTCGGCAAGCGCGTTGTCATACGCTCTGCCGCCGTAGGTGACAAGTGCCACCGCCGGTGTACCCTCACCGTGCAGGCAGCGAGCAAAGTCCGGCGAAATCTTGTTCGGCAGCCGACCGGCATACACCGGACAGCCGAATACCACCAACTCATCCGGGGCAAACTGATACTCCTGCGCACGGTCAGACGGCGTGTTGAGTGATATGTACCGGCACTCTGCCTTAAACAGACGCGCCAGTTCATCCACCGTTGTTTCAACAACGGTCTTTGTGCTTCCTGCCGGACTGAAATACACACCCGTAACTTTTTTGATATCCATATCCTTTTCGTCCTCCGCTTTACGCTTATTCTACAATTTCAATACGGAATACGTTGATCGTGTCCACATCGGGGCAGCAAAACACCGCCGTGCCGTCCTCCTGCCCGGGAAGATGGCCGCCGTAACGCAGAATGTCGATGTATGGGAACGCAACGTGCATCGCCATCGGGCAAAGCTGCCCGCGCTCGGTGTCGAAGTCGAAGCTGTCGCCGATTTTGTGCCCGCGGTGACAGCCGTGCTTGCCTTTTCGATCGATCAGCGTAATTTTGATCTTGGGTCTGCTCATTTGCGCCACGGCTCCTTACCCTGATGCAGAATTTCCATCTGGCACAGACGCATCGCGTTCAGCGCGGTATCGTGCGACTCCGGCGTGACGCACGCGCACAGTGCCGCGTCGATTACGATGTTTGCCTCCGGGAATGCTGCCTTGCACAGCATGGCGTTGGAAATCACGCAAATGCCAGTGCATACGCCGACAAATTCGATCTCCTCCGGCGGCTCGTGCAGAGCGCGCAGCGCGTCCACAAGTGCCACCGCGCCGAAGGTCGACTTGCAGATGATGCGGGACGCCGGAATGCCATCCACAGCGACAGCAATGGCATCATCCAGCGCATGGCCTTCCGTTCCTTCGATGCAGTGCGGCACCGGCAGATGACGCCCTTCGTTCGTCTCCATGTAGTTCGGCTGGTGGGTATCCAACGTGACGAACAGATTCTCACGCGGTGCATTTTTTGCCTTCTCTGCCACATAGGGCACGATGGCGCGCGCTTCAGCCGTACCGAGAGGACCGCTGATAAAATCCTTCTGCATATCCACTACGATAAGAATTTTCATAAATTATGGTTCTCCTTTGTGTAGTGGTTATAGTATAGCATTGTTTGATGGGGTTTTCCATGCATTTTCGTTTTTTAGCGAGTGCTAACCGGTGGATTGCCGCTTGCGAAGCGAGGTGAACTGCGCTGACGCCGCGCAGGCGCACAAGAGGGTAGACAACCTGCGGTTTTCCACCCTCTTATGAATCTCCCCTTTTCCCTTGGATAGTCTGGCGCAGACCGGAGAACGGTGACCGCTGCGAAAATGGAAAACGGCAGTCGGGTTGCCGTTGCGTGTCTTTCCCCGCCTTTTCGCAGTTCACAGATAAATTACTGCTACGCATGCGGGTTCATCTACGCAGAGCGCGGCACAAGGTGAATTGCCCGAAGGGCAAGAGAAGGTCCCCTGGGGGATAGCAGTGCCGCACAACTCTTTGGCACGTTATAACGCACTGCACCTGCGAATTTAGGTGTTCGGTGCCATTTATTTTCGCAGGTGCTGTCTATAATAACGTGCTCACGAATTGCGCAACACGGTCATGTTGCGCCTGCGAAGACTTTCCTGTCTGTGTAGCAGTAATGTATCTGACACTGCGAACAGGTTGCGAAAGACACTGTAGTAAAAATCCTCTGCCGTTCACCTTTTCTACGCTCACGCAGTCTACCATCTGCACCCAAGCTACGCCACAAGGGAAACGGGTGTTCAAAGAGGGTAGAAACCGTAGGTGTCTACCCTTTTTGTTCCCGCGCCGGACGGCGCACGTTCCCCGCACGCCGCAGCGTGCGAAATCTCTCGCCCAGGAATGGCGAACCTCTTTACCCGATGAAATCCTCCACCCGGTCTGCCGCCCTGTGCATCGCATGCTCCGCCTTATGCGCCGCGTGCTTGGCATTCCGCCGCATCGACGGATTCAGCATCGCGCCGGCCGCTACCATTGAAACCACCGCGCCTGCCATCGCTCCGGTTGCAATGCCGGAAACAAAAGGTGAAATTCGCATAAAAGATCTACCGCCTTTCATAAAGTTTATAGACTCAGTATGCCCGCTCGTCCCTCAAATTTTACACAGCAAAAAATTGCTTGTTTGGCACAATCGACTATTTACAATCGCATGTTCATATTATATAATATATCTAACAATCCGCCTTTAAGGTGCGGCCCGTGAGCCGCGCAAGGCAGAAAACAGTGCATACGCCGTCAGCCGTAAGACAAAGGGGGACAGGTGTAGTATTTCGTGCGGCTTTCTGCTAATTGTTGTGGCGGAGAGTCATTTTTTTGCATTTTTGAAGGGAGGCGGCAGATTGACCGAACCGAAGATCATACTCGATCAGGATGGCATTCGCCGTGCACTGACCCGCATCGCGTTCGAAATCGTAGAGAAAAACAAGGGCGCGGAGCACCTGCTGCTCGCCGGTGTGAAAACACGTGGTATCTATCTGGCGCAGCGCATTGCTGCCAAGCTGGGCGAGGTTGAAGGCACGGCACCTCCTGTGCTCGAGCTGGACGTTACGCCGTGGCGCGATGACGTGCCGCGCACGGACGCTCCTCTGCCCGATCTCGATCCGCGTATTGCAGGCGCGACCGTCATCATCGTGGACGATGTGCTGTACACCGGACGCACCGTACGTGCCGCCATCGAAGCCATCTCTCACCGAGGACGCGCCGAGCGCATACAGCTGGCTGTGCTGGTCGATCGCGGTCACCGCGAACTGCCGCTGCGGCCGGATTATATCGGCAAAAACCTGCCTACCGCGCGTGATGAACGCGTTTTTGTCCGCCTGACCGAAGTGGACGGCGAAGACAGTGTAAACATACAAGCTCGCAATCCGTAAAACAACATCGCACCTGAGAAAGGAAGAACCGAATGTCTATCCAAACCTTAGTAGAAAAGATCAAGGAAAAGGGCAACCCGACCGTAGCCGGCCTGGACGCTCGACTGGAGTACATCCCGCAGCATATTTCGGGACGCAACATGATGCTGCACGGCGAAACGCTGCGTGCTGCCGCTGAGAGCGTCGTAGCCTTCAACTGTGGCCTGATCGACGCACTGTGCGACATTGTTCCGGCCGTAAAGCCGCAGGCTGCGTATTACGAGCTGCTCGGCTCCTACGGTGCGATGGCGCTCAAGGAGACCATCGACTACGCACACGCCAAGGGCATGTACGTTATTGGCGATATCAAGCGCAACGACATCGGCGCGACCGCAACCGCTTACGCAGAGGCTTACCTCGGCAAGACCCGCGTCGGCGATACCGAGATCGCACCGTACGGCTGCGATTCGGTTACCGTAAACGGCTATCTCGGCACCGACGGTGTAGAGCCGTTCCTCAAGGAGTGCCGCAGCCGCGAGAAGAGCCTGTTTATGCTGGTAAAGACCTCTAACCCGTCCTCCGGCGAGCTGCAGAACCGCGACATGGAGGGCAAGCCGCTCTACGCCCGCATGGCGGAGATGGTAGCAAAGTGGGGCGAGGGTCTGGATACGCCGTGCGGCTACAACCAGATCGGTGCCGTAGTCGGCGCAACCTATCCCGAGGAGCAGAAGATCATCCGTGAGCTGCTGCCGAAGTCCTACTTCCTCGTGCCGGGCTACGGCGCGCAGGGCGCAACCGCAAAGGACATCGCCAATGCGTTTAACGACGACGGTCTCGGTGCTATCGTAAACTCCTCCCGCGGCATCATGTGTGCATGGAAGAAAACCGGTAACAACGGCGAGGATTACAAGGAAGCTGCCCGCGCAGAAGCCATCCGTATGCGCGATGACATCGTAGCGGCGATTAAATAATATAAACCGCGCCATCGGCGCGCATTAAAATAGAATTTGCCTTGCAAATTCATAAAAACCTGGAGCATGTATCAAGGTTTTTATACAAGTACGGAGCAAAGTTTCGCTCGTCGGAACTTTGTGCAGTTCTGGACATATCCGCGCTTTCAGCGCGGTATGTCCCCTCGATTGAAACCGTGGTTTCAATCGAAGAATTAAGGAGCGTGTGGATATAGTGAAAAAAGCATACTTACTGCTGGCGGACGGCACTCTGTTCGAGGGTACCGCAGTCGGCTACGAAGGACAGAGCATCGGTGAGGTCGTATTCAACACCGGCATGGCAGGCTATCAGGAGGTTCTGACCGACCCGTCCTACTACGGTCAGGTCGTTACCATGACCTACCCGCTCATCGGCAACTACGGCATCAACTTTGACGACTACGAGTCCCGCAAAAGCTGGGTTTCCGGCTTTATCATGCGCGAGATGTGCGAATACCCGTCCAACTGGCGCTGCAAGGTAACACTCGACGAGTACCTCAAGGCGCAGAAGGTTGTCGGTCTGGCCGGCATTGATACCCGCCGTCTGACCCGCAAGCTGCGAGGCGAGGGCGTTATGAACGGCGTTATTTACACCGAGGGCTTTGAGCCGGATGAGCAGACCATTGCGGAAATGAAGGCTTACGTTGTAAAGGATGCGGTTAAGACCGTAACCTGCGACGAGAATATCGTTTATCCCGCTGACGGCGAGACCAAGTACCGCATTGCCCTGTTCGATTACGGCGTAAAGTACAACATTGAGCGCGAGCTGTGCAAGCGCGGCTGCGAAGTCACCGTTGTTCCGGCATACACCAAGCCGGAGGACGTAGTCGGCAAGTACGACGGCGTGATGCTGTCCAATGGCCCCGGCGACCCGGCGGAGAATGTCGAGATCGTAGCAAACCTCAAGGAGCTGCTGAAGTCCGATATGCCGATCTTCGGCATCTGCCTCGGTCACCAGCTGCTGGCACTGGCTATCGACGCAAAGACCACCAAGCTGAAGTACGGTCACCGCGGTGTCAACCATCCGGTAAAGGACATCGACGCAGACCGCACCTACATCACCTCGCAGAACCACGGCTATGCCGTTGTAGGCGAGTCGGTTGACCCGCAGATCGCCCGCGTGCGCTATGTCAACCTGAACGACGGCACCGTTGAGGGCCTCGAGCACATCGGCCGTCCGGTATTCACCGTGCAGTATCACCCGGAGGTATGCCCCGGCCCGATGGATACCTCGTATCTGTTTGATAAGTTCATCGAAAATATTGAAAAGTCGAAAGGAGGCGCTCAGTAATGCCGCTGCGCAAGGATATTCATAAGGTAATGGTACTGGGCTCCGGCCCGATCGTTATCGGTCAGGCTGCCGAGTTCGACTATGCAGGCACGCAGGCGTGCCGCGCACTGCGCGAGGAGGGTCTGGAGGTTGTTCTGGTAAACTCCAACCCGGCAACCATCATGACCGACAAGGCTATGGCGGACAAGGTTTACATCGAGCCGATGACCGTCGAAGCCGTTCAGGAGATCATCAAAAAGGAACATCCGGACTCTCTGCTGCCCAACCTCGGCGGTCAGACCGGTCTGAACCTCGCCATGGAGCTGTGCGAGAACGGTTTCCTCGATAAAATGGGCGTAAAGCTGCTCGGCGCTAATCCGACTACCATCGCAAAGGCAGAGGACCGCCAGATGTTCAAGGACACCATGGAGAAGATCGGCGAGCCGATCATCGCCTCCAAGGTTGTTCACTCGGTTGAGGATGCGGTTGATTTCACCCGTGAGATCGGTCTGCCGGTCATCATCCGTCCGGCGTACACGCTCGGCGGCACCGGCGGCGGCATCGCCTACACCTGGGAGCAGCTGCGCGAAATTGCGGCCTCCGGCATCATGTACTCGCGTGTTGACGAGATTCTGGTCGAGAAGTGCATCGCAGGCTGGAAGGAAATCGAGTACGAGGTAATGCGCGACCACAAGGGCAACGCCATCACCATCTGTAACATGGAGAACGTTGACCCGGTCGGCGTACACACCGGCGACTCTGTCGTAGTCGCTCCGTCGCAGACCCTGTGCGACAAGGAATATCAGATGCTCCGTACCTCTGCACTCAACATCATCACCGAGCTCGGCATCGAGGGCGGCTGCAACGTGCAGTACGCGCTCAATCCGGAATCCTTCGAGTACGCCGTAATCGAGGTAAACCCGCGTGTTTCCCGTTCCTCTGCACTGGCCTCCAAGGCAACCGGCTACCCGATTGCAAAGGTAACCGCAAAGATTGCAGTCGGCTATGGCCTGGATGAGATCTCCAACGCCGTTACCGGCAAGACCAAGGCATGCTTCGAGCCGACCCTCGACTACTGCGTTGTCAAGTTCCCGCGCTGGCCGTTTGACAAGTTCGTTTACGCGGACAACACCCTTGGCACCCAGATGAAGGCCACCGGTGAGGTTATGGCCATCGACAACAGCTTTGAGGGCGCACTGATGAAGGCCGTTCGCGGCTGTGAGATCAAGCTGGACAGCATGATCGCCCCGCACATCCAGAAGCAGTCTGACGCCGAGATTAAGAAGGGCGTGGCACGCACAGACGATCAGCGTCTGTTCCACATCTGCGAGGCTCTGCGCCGCGGCATCATGACCATTGAGGAGATTCACGACATCACCACGATGGACGTGTTCTTCCTGCACAAGTTCCAGAACATCATCGACATGGAGAAGGAACTGGCTGCAGCTGACAAGATCGACTCCGATCTGTACATCCGCGCCAAGAAGATGGGCTTCCTCGACAAGACCATCGAGCAGCTGTCCGGCAAGGACATTTCGGATGTTAAGCGTCTGCCGGTATACAAGATGGTTGATACCTGCGCCGCCGAGTTCGAGGCAGAGACCCCGTATTACTACTCCACCTATGATGAGGAGACCGAGGTTGCACCTCCGTCCGGCAAGAAGAAGGTTCTGGTACTTGGTTCCGGCCCGATCCGAATCGGTCAGGGCATCGAGTTCGACTACTGCTCGGTTCACGCTGTCTGGGCACTGCAGAAGCTCGGCTGCGAGACCGTTATCATCAACAACAACCCGGAGACTGTTTCCACTGACTTTGATACCGCTGACCGTCTGTACTTCGAGCCGCTGACGCCCGAGGACGTTACCGGTGTTGTTGAAGCAGAGAAGCCGGATTACGCTATCGTACAGTTCGGCGGCCAGACCGCCATCAACCTTGCGGCGCACCTTGAGAAGCTGGGCGTTCCGATCCTCGGCACGCCGGCATGGTCGATTGACGCCGCTGAGGACCGTGAAAAGTTCGACGTTATCCTCGAAAAGTGCGGTATCCCGCGTCCGGCAGGCCACACGGTTATGACCGAGGAGGAGGCTGTCAAGGCGGCTGACGAGCTTGGCTATCCGGTTCTCGTTCGTCCGTCCTACGTTCTGGGCGGTCAGGGCATGGAGATTGCCTACAAGGAGGCCGATGTCCGTGAGTTCATGCAGGTTATCACCCGCAACAAGGTTGAAAACCCGGTTCTGGTCGATAAGTACATGATGGGCCGCGAGATCGAGGTCGATGCCATCTGTGACGGCGACGACATCCTCATCCCGGGTATCATGGAGCACTTCGAGCGCGCAGGCGTTCACTCCGGCGACTCTATCTCCATCTATCCGTCCATCAACATCGAGCAGAAGCACAAGGACACCCTCGTTAAGTACACCGAGGCTCTGGCAAAGAACCTCGCTGTTCTCGGTCTGGTCAACATCCAGTTCGTTCTGTACAACGATCAGATCTATGTTATCGAGGTAAACCCGCGTTCGTCCCGTACCGTGCCATACATCTCCAAGGTTACCGGCGTGCCGATGGTCGATCTGGCTACCCGCTGCATGTTCGGTGAAAAGCTGAAGGACATGGGCTGCGGCACCGGTCTGCATCCGGAAAGCGACCACTATGCGGTCAAGGTTCCGGTATTCTCGTTCCAGAAGCTGCGTGATCTGGATACCCAGCTTGGCCCTGAGATGAAGTCTACCGGCGAGGTGCTCGGCGTTGCCAAGACCTTCCGCGAGGCACTGCTCAAGGGTCTGACCGGCGCAGGCTTCCAGATGAAGAAAAAGGGCGCTGTCCTGATCTCGGTCCGTGATTCGGACAAGCAGGAGGCAATCCGCATCGGTGAGCGCTTCGAGGCTCTCGGCTTTGATATTTACGCTACCAGCGGCACCGCAAACGTGCTCAACCGCCACATGGTCGCCACTAACGCCATCCGCAATGTGGATGAGCCGTCCCCGAACATCATCGACCTGATCGAGTCCGGCAAGATTGACTACGTTGTTGCCACCTCGGTCAAGGGCCGTCATCCGGAGCTTGGCTCGGTACACATCCGCCGTACCGCGGTAGAGCGTGCAATCCCGTGCCTGACCTCGATGGATACGGTTTCCGCGCTGCTGCGCTGCCTGGAAGGCGATATTAAGATTGAAAACTGCGAAATGGTTGATATCAACACCATCTGATTGCAGTGAAATAAAACAGAAACCCGAAGGGAGGAACTTCGTAAAGAAGTTTCTCCCTTCGGGTTTTATAATCCGCCGGAATAGAGGCGCCGTATGAACAGCATCCTGAACCGTGACGGAGGAAATAGAAAAATCATTCCAGTCTCTTGTATAGCGTAAGAAAACAGAAACGGTGCAGTCAATAAGACTACACCGTTCCGAAAAATGTTAAATTGAGATGCAAAAGCTGTCTTGGGGCATCTTCTTTGTGGAGGGTGCCCAAAATCGACTGCTTTTTATTATGCTGTTGTACGAGAAAAATTAGTCCTCGTCGTCGATCTCCAGGTAATCCTCAAGATCCTTGAACAGTGCGGTCGGATCAACATCGTCCTCGAGAACGATCTGAAGCGGCTCGTTCAGGGACAGCAGGAACATACCGAGCAGGCTCTTTGCGTCTACCATACCGCTCTTGCCGTGAATCCAAATATCAAAACCGTAACGAGTTACGATCTTGTTGATCTTCTGAATGTCGTCCGTATTCTTTACACGGATACCTCTGGTCATAATAACTACCTCCTGAGATTGTACTTCGTGAAACCCTTTTATGTTAGTTTCATTATAGCATAAAACAGCAGAAAGAAAAGAGGTTTTTGTAGATTTTCTCATTTTTCAGCGTTTTTCGCTTAACATAAGCACAATTTCTCAATTAATTAGGCACTATTCACAGATTATAGGCTATATGTTTGTGCACAGTGTCGAGTCTCTCGGTCGGATGATTCGTGAGAAGCGACAAAAAGCTGTACAGAAAATCGTATATTCTGTCAGGCAGGATTTTACTTACCCAGTGAAACAGCGTGATCCCGCTGTGACAGGCGGCCTTTCCCTGCGGTATGCAGCAACAGCACGGCGGCGATTACTGCGGTCAGCACCTCCGCGATGGGGAACGCCAGCCACACGCCGGCCGGCAGCAGGTGCGCGAACAGCCATGCCGCCGGCAGTACAAAAATCAGCTGGCGCAGCAGCGACACGAGCAGCGACTGCACACCGCCCTCGGTGGCCTGGAACACGCCCTGTATGGCAATGTTTGCACCTGCGAATACAAAGCTGACCGCCAGCACGCGCAGACCGGTCACGCACAAGCCCATCGTGCCTGCGGACAGTGAGAAAATACCTGCCAGCGGCTGCGCCAGAATTTCTACAGCCGCAGTGCAAACCAGCATGAGAACGATGGTGTACATCAGACCGCAGCGCACGCCCTCACGGATGCGTTTCGCATTCTGCATGCCGTAGCTGAACGACACAATCGGCGTAATCGCGTCACGCAGACCGAACGCCGCGAACAAAACGAACTGCTGAATTTTGTACACAATGCCATAAGCGGTGACATACGAACTGTCCAGACTGCCGAAAATCAGATTGACACAATAATTCATCACGCTCATCGCGCCCTGTGCTATGATGGCCGGTACGCCGATGGAGTAAATCTCGCCGACGATACTGCGGCGCAGGCACAGAGCCTTGCGGCTGAACGGCAGTTCCCTGTTCAGCCGGAAATGGAACACGGCCGCCAGAGCCAGAGACGCAATCTGACCGAGCACGGTCGCCCATGCCGCACCTGCCACGCCCAGTTTCGGACAGCCGAGCAGACCGTAGATCATGATTGGGTCAAGCACGATGTTCGTCAGTGCGCCTGTCACCTGTGCGATTGTAGAATAAAGCGAACGGCCGGTCGCCTGCAGGGTTTTCTCAAACACCGAGAAGAACAGAATGCCGAACGATGCCATACAGCAGATGCGCAGGTACTGACTGCCCATCGCCAGAGCGGTCGGGTCGCTCGTCTGCGAGCCGATGTACGCACCCGCACCGAACGCGCCGAACAGCAGGCACACCGCATAAATAATCCCCATGAGCGTCAGCGCATTGCCTGCCGCTGCCCCCGCCTTCTCCCGGTCACCCTGACCAAGCGCACGCGCAATAAGCGCATTTGCGCCGACACCGGTGCCGATGCCGACGGCGACCATCATCATCTGCACCGGAAACGCAAGTGTCAGCGCGTTGACCGCGATTTCACCGTTTTCCGCCATGTTTGCCACAAAATAGCTGTCCACAATGTTGTAGACTGCCTGCAGCATCATGGATAGTATCATCGGTGTGCCCATCTGCAGCATGAGCCGTCCTACCGGCGCGGTCGCCATTCGTTTTTCTGCCTTGTTCCGATCCATATCGAAACCTCCTGATTGGATTTTCGGAGTCTTTACGGAAAGCTGCCACAACCTGTCTTTTTCACAAAAGAAAAAGTGCGTAAATCCATCTGGATTTACGCACTTCTGCTACTCGACTGCTTTATTTTATCAGCGTTTTTCACACTTGTCAAGCGGTTAGACCGGATACTTCCGAAAGATTCCCGGTGCAACACCGACGTTCTTGCGGAAGCTGTGAATGAAATTCTCCTCGCTGTTGTAGCCGGTCGCGTAGGCGATTTCTTTGACCGACAATTCGGTGGACGCCAGCATATACTTCGCCTTATCAATGCGGCGCAGCACGATATACTCATACGGTGAATAGCCGGTCCGCGCCTTGAACTGCCGTGAGAAATGCGATGGACTCAGGCTGACGGCTGCTGCCGCGTCCTGCACGCCGATCGGCTCGAACAAATGCCGGTTCATATAGCGGATGGCCTGTGCAATACGGTCGCCGCCTGCGGTGCTCTCGGTGGTCTCGTCCAGCAGGAGCAGGCACAGCAGCCTGTGGATCAGCTGTGAGCACCGTGCCTCGCTCAGCCGCGCGTCCTCGGCGCAGGCGCTCCGCAGAGAATCCAGCATTTGCGCAATCTCCGCCGGTGCGGCCGGCGAAAATGCCCTGCGGCCGCGTGCCTGCAGGATTTTCTGATAGAACGCGCGGGCATTCAGGCCGTTGAACAGCAGCCAGGTGAACTCCAGTCCGTCCGAGGCGGCATAGCTGTATGGCTCACGGCAGTCGAACAGCACGATCTGTCCGGCTCCGGCGATGGCAGGCGTACCGTTCAGCGTCAGCTCCATTGCGCCATCATGCACAAAAAACAGCATGATATTTTGGTTGTGATCACCCTGCAGGGCGATTTCCGACCGATGATTGAAGGAATACCGGCTGCTGCAGAAGTAATGTCCGAGCCGCGTCGGGTAATAAAAAAGCTCCTTTGCAAGCGAAGACGGCGTAAAAAAGTACCGTTCCGAGGTCTGATGGACACCTAATTCGGGAATCAGCATAGCGGTCACTCTCCTTGCCTCTATCCTATCAGAAGTATCCGTTTGATGCAATAGCGAATAGCAGGATTTCGCAGGTTTAGGGTAATTTGTATCATTGGCAAGACGGCAGAAACGCTTTATAATAGAGCCATCAAACAGGGAAGCCACCCTTGATATGGCAAACAGACAAGGAGGATCATTCTTATGAAAATCGCATTTGACGTTGACGTTCTTGCCAAGCAGATGTCCATCAACGATTATGTTCACAAGGTAGCTGACTGGGGCTACAAGTACATCGAGCAGTCCCCGCATCCGCGCATTAACCCGTTCTACAAGCACCCGCTGTTCTCCAAGGAGTGCCAGCAGGAGTACAAGCAGGCTCTCAAGGAGACCGGTGTAGAGATTTCCTCTTTCATCGTTGTTTACCGCTGGTCCGGCCCGACCGAGGAGCAGCGCCAGCACGCAGTTGCAAACTGGAAGCGCATGATTGAGATCGCGGTTGACATGGGCGTACCGGTCATCAACACCGAGTTCTCCGGCGACCCGAACCAGCAGGAGATCTGCAATGGCATGTTCTTCAAGTCTATGGAGGAGCTTCTCCCGATCATCGAGCGTGAGGGCATCCGCGTAGAGTGCCAGTCTCATCCGTATGACTTCGTCGAGCTGAACGACGAGGCCTGTGACATCGTTAAGTCCTTCCGTTCCAAGAACCTGGGTTACGTTTACTCCGCATCCCACGGTTTCTTCTACGATCAGGGCAAGGGCGACGTTCGCCACATGCTGAAGTACGCCGGCGATGAACTGACCCACGTTCTTCTGGCTGACACCTGGAACCAGACCAAGGACTGCCGCTACATCGTAAATCCGCCCTGGCTGAACCAGCGTGGCCGTGCTGACTACACCATCCACCAGCACACCGCTATGGGCGAGGGTGAGGTTGATTTCGACGGCATCTTCGAAACCCTGCGTGAGATGGACTTCGCAAACAAGCAGCTGAAGCCGGACGCTCCCAAGGTTGGCGGCGACAATATCATCTGCGTATCCTACTTCGGCTTCCCGGAGAAGATGGATCAGCAGGCTCCGGAGGCACTCGACCGTATCAAGCACGAGCTGCTGTAAAGAATACTTCCTGAATACACAAAAGGACTTGAGTTTTCACTCAAGTCCTTTTTCCTTCGGCAGATAAAAACGGACAAACCGCTTTGGTTTGTCCGTTATATTTTTATTCTCCGCAGCCGGGACAGTCGGAACAGTCACCGCACTCGATGCCTTCCGCGGCCTTGCGGTCCTCGTAGGCGCGCAGCGTGCCTTCGGTTATGTGGCTGAGAGCCGCCAGCCGCTCATTTACCATATCCCACAGGCACATCGGCAAATGGTCGCGGTGTCCGCGGTGGATAGTCACGCACTCGAAGCAGTTGCCGTGATGGCGGCACGCCTCCTTACACGGGCAGTGATCACCGGATTCGCGCACCTGACGCAGAAATTCCAGCTTGATCTTGAGCGCTTCTTCCTTCTTGCCCTCGCGGTCAAGGTCGTTCTGCAGGATGGCCAGCTCGTTTCCGTCTATTTTCATAAGTATCGCTCCTCTATATATTGCACTGTATTGCATTTTCATCATAGCAGAGTTTTGACAGTTTCGTCAAAGCAACTTTATCCAAAACCGTGTTTTCGTGCAGTTATACAGATTTTCAACACTCATTTTATCTATTTTGCCATTGACAAAAAGGACAAAATAAAGCCCTCATTCACAGACACATGAACGAGGGCTTTTACTTCCAAATCTCCATAGATCCTCTTTTCCCGACAGGATATTTCCCATCGCATTTGGATTGGTATTCGGTTGTTTTTTCGGCATCTTTCGATCTTACGTTCGCGGAACCGCCCGGCTAAGGTTCGTTTACTGCACAAACTACATAGTCCGTTTGGTTGCCTTTCCTACATTCGGGAACTCTATTTCCAGTGGGTGATGCGTCACTGCTCGGCGGAAGATGTGATACAGCCTGCCTTGTCGAACCGGATGTTACTCGGACTTTGATATTATCTCGTTCCGATGCGGTATGTCTATGCTGCAGATACTCATCAGTATGCCCATCGGCGGGTGCAGCATCCGGCAGGTATCGTAAGATACTTCGTTTTGTTCGCCGGCGCATCAAATATCAGGGTTCTGTCATGTATGAACCTTACTTTCCTGCTGCCTCGATCCGCTTGACTGTCTTAGTATGCCATGTACGGATAGTTAAATTCACGAGGATAGCTTCCCCAAAGTTACCGTTGTTGTTACCTTTGCTTAGAAGCCGATCGCGCTTTTCAGGCGGTTCAAATTGTGGAATTGGAACTCGCTCATTTTTTCAGCTATCACCTTGATCGTTTCGGTCACAGCGCCGCGGCGAGTCCCGCGAACTGGTAAGATGCCTCTTCTGATACCATTGGACTCACCTCTTTCGTGGGTATCAAACCGGATTGACATCCTTCAGATTAGATGAAGGTTTGCGCCTTTTGGAGTAAAACCCCTGTTTTACTTCGCCTTTGGTGTTTGCCTTTATCTTTTCTGTGTCATTATAATATCATTAATATTGCACAACGTCAAGCGTTTTTTACGACTTTTTAGACTGCATATTGCACAACAAAAAGCCATCCATTTCGGTGATTTGGCTCTTTTCTCCAAGTGTGGAATTTGGTATAATAAAAGTGTTAGGGCTTGCGAAGCGAGCGGAATCTGCGCTGACGCCGCGCGGGCGCGGCACGGGTATGTCGCGCAACTCGCTGGTCCGGATATAACGGATGACACCTCCGAGTTACAATTACCAGTAATCTTTACCGTACGGTGCGACAAGGTGAATTGCCTGTTAGGGCAAGAGAAGGTGCCCTGGGGTACGACCTCGGCGCACCGTTTGTAAATTCATTTGCACCCGTGTACCCGTAGGGGCGCACAGTGTGCGCCCAAAGCATCATTAAATAGGTGGCACAAACAATCTATCTCAGCCGATTACTGAAAGCTTGCGGAGAATAAGGTGAATCCTTACATTTTCTTTACTCTGCACTCTAACAAAATTACTAACTACTAATTCCTAATTATTAATTGAAGGGGGTCTTTATAGTGGAAAACTTTGGCTTTTATATGCCGACACGCTTATTTTTCGGTGCCGGATCGGTCAAGCGTCTGGCCAAGGTACGTCTGCCGCAGGGCACGGGTCTGATCATCACCGGCGGCACCTCCACCACCAAACTGGGTTATGTGGCCAAGGTGGCGGATACGCTGGCGGAGGCCGGTCACCCGACCATGGTATACAACAAGGTACAGCCGAACCCGACGATCGAGGGTGTGCGCGAGTGCGCTGCGCTCTGCCGTGAGCAGAACATTGCATTTGTTGTCGGCCTCGGCGGCGGCTCGTCCATCGACACGGCCAAAGCGGTTGCCATTATGGCGACCAACGACGGCGACTGGTGGGACTACATTCACGGCGGCACGGGCGGCGGCAAGCGCATGGCCAATGCCGGACTGCCGATTGTTGCCATTCCAACGACCGCAGGCACGGGCACGGAGGCCGACCCGTTCACGGTTATCACCAACGGCGAGGAAAAGATCGGCGGCGGCGGCGAGAAGTGCTTCCCGACCATTTCGATCGTCGATCCGGACTTTATGATGACAGTTCCGCCGCATCTGACGGCATACCAAGGCTTTGACGCATTCTTCCATGCGGCCGAAGGCTATCTGGCTAAGACTGCAAGCCCCATGAGCGACATGTTCGCGCTGCAGGCAATTGCGCTGATTGGCAAATCGCTGGCAGCGGCTGTTAAGGATGGCAGCAACGCCGATGCACGCGCGGATGTGGCACTGGCGAACACGCTGGCAGGTTTTGTCGAAACGCTGTCGAGCTGCAGCGGCGAGCACGCCATCGAGCATGCGCTGAGCGCGTTTCATCCCGATCTGCCGCACGGCGCGGGTCTGATCATGCTGTCCAAGGCATACTGGAGCCGCTTCAAGGACACCTCGGCTGACCGCCTGCAGGCCATTGCACACGCACTCGGACGTGCGGACGGCGATTTTCTCGCTGCGCTGGCTGAGCTGCAGCAGGCGTGCGGCGTGGACAAGCTGCGCCTGTCCGACTACGGCGTAAAGCCGGAAGACGCAGGCGAACTTGCTGACAACGCAGCAAGCACCATGGGTGCCCTGTTCCGTGTCGATCCGCGCACGCTGTCCCGCGAGGAAATTATGGACATCATCACCGAAAGCATTTAAGCGAATACGCTGAGAGCGGACCGATTGATCCGCTCTCAGGCTGTCGAAAAACTTTGTTTTCCGAACAGCCTCTCGCTCGAAACCACGCTTTCGAGCGAATCTCGAAGAAAAACCGCGTCCTGCGGACACATTTTTTCTTCCCTTGTATAAATTCCGAGATACACAAGGTGAATTGCCGCATAGCGGCAAGAGAGGGTGGTCTGGACCATGCTCCCGGAATTTATGAATTTGCAAAGCAAATTCGATTGAATGCGTGCTGCCGCACGAAGCATAAAAATCGAATATTGCTTTTTCGACAAGCTGAGAGCGGACCGATTGGTCCGCTCTTTTTTCGATAACGGCAGTTGCTAACACATTTTCGTGTGATAGCGCATGTTAAATAGCATTTGCATTACAAATGCCAGCCCGTAGGCCTCTATCCTTAAAAATATTTAATGAGAGCAAAAGTCGGGGCGTGTACCGCGCAGCGCGGCCAAGAAGCCACGCAAGGATAGCGCTGACTTTTTGACTTTGGGAGGGAGAAAGTTTCAACCAACGGGCGGAACTTTCGGACGACTTTGTGTCGTTTGCGTTACATCTGTGTTACACTGCTTGTATTGCCGCCAGATCATGCTATAATAGTCACAGAGTATGATATACGTCATACATCTATTAGCTTGCGGCTCTGCCGCAGACAAGGAGGTACACTCTATGAAATTTCAACAGGTAATGGCATTTTTCCTCACCGGTGCAGTGGCACTCTCCATGAGCACCACCGCGCTCGCTGCCGACCTTCCGGATAACGTTGATACCACCGTATCCGCCACACAGACCGCCGATGAGCAGGAAAACAACCTTTACACCAAGAACGACAAGGACCTGACCGATGCCGAGTTCGAGCAGAAATACGAGCTGCCGGAGAACTCGTGGTTCACGCCCGCAGTCCGCTATGTGATTGAGAACAACATCATGCTGCCGGCGGGTCATATCAACGGTAAAGAATATTTCCCGTGGTTCAATCCGGCGGAAAACCGCTGCACGGTTGCCGAAGCGCTTTACAACAGCGCAAAGCTCATTGACCCGGAACTGACTGCATCCTATGCGGGCATGGCCATCAAGGAAGCACCTGACTACAACCAGATTTATGAATCTGATCGTCCCGGCATGACATTCTGCTTTGAATCCGGCATTATGACCGGCGACAGCCAGCACTACCTGCGTCCCTATGACTCCATCTCCCGTCAGGAGTTCGCGGTAGTGCTGCAGCGCTACATTACGCTGCTCGAAAAGGCCGGAAAGATTACGTTTTCGACTAATACGAGTGTGAATACCGCGTTTACCGATGCTTCTTCGCTCGCTCCGTGGGCGAAGGATGCCGTTGCGTTCTGTCAGACCAACAAGCTGATGAACGGCGACAATCACGGCGCATTCAATCCCAAGGGACAGATTAAGTCGGTTGAGCTGGCACAGGTGCTGTACAACCTGTCTCAGCAGATCAAATAATGTGCAAAACCACCTGTTATCACTGATAACAGGTGGTTTTTCTATGTCTTTGGGGCGTCAATTTCACGTCACAGTTTTCAGTCAAAACGCGAATTATCAAAATACGGTTTATCTGCTATAATGCAGATACCGAGAGACCGCTTCCGTGAAAGAGGTAACAGCTCATGAAAAAACGCATTGCATTCCTGCTGATCGTTCCGCTGCTGTGCGTGCTGGCTGCAAGTCTGAACATCAGCTATATGCCGACCGGCGGCCTGCTTTTTGTCAGCAGCACGCCGGACGATGAACTCACTGTCTGGCAGAAAACCATGCCTGACGGCACCAAAATCGCCGTTTATAACAGCGAAACCTCCATCGTATATGCGAAATACCACGGTTTGGCATACACCATCACCGAGATTCAGAAGCCTGTGGACGGACATTGGCTGCCGGAGTCCATTAAGGTCTACCGCAGTTCGTACACCTCTCCCGACAACACATAAGAGAACAGCCTCAGAGCGTGATTTTTGCGCGCCTCTGAGGCTGTTTTATTTCATTCCATGATGGAAAATTCAATTTCTTCGACGGTATAGCCGTCCTCGATGATAGTCGGTGCGCGGAACAGGTCATCCTCGAGCGTATGCGGCAAATGCGCCAGACACAGGTGCAGCACGCTGCCGCCGCTCTCTCTCTGCGTGAGCAGCAGCCGTCCGCCGTGCGCCTGCGCGATTTGATTGACGAGCGGCAGGCCAAGACCAAGCGGTGTGCCGCCGCGCACGAGCGCCCGGTAATCGTCCATCGAGGTGGTGCGCCGCCAGCCGGAAAGCAGGTCATCGAACTTCGCAGGGTCCAGTCCCGGACCGGTATCGGCAACCGCAATCGTCACAAAATCCCGCGTATCGGTCAGCGAAACCGTGATTTCGCCGTCCTCCGGTGTTACGCGCAGCGCGTTTGTCAGCAGGTTATAGATTGCCGTACGCACCAGTCTCGTGTCAATGAGCGCGTCTGCGTGCTCCGGCACCTGTACGATGAATTTTGCACTGCCCGCAGGCGCATGCGTCTCAGCCTGCTGTACGGCATCGCGGCAGAGCGCTGACAGGTCGCAGCGCCGCAGAGAAAGCTGCTCGGTCAGCAGAGGGTCGTGCAGTAAATCCGAGTGCGTCAGCAGCCGGTACAGCCGCATGCACTGCCGCCGCAGTCCGTCTGCCAGTGCAGGATCCTCCACCTGCTCGGCCTCGGCCATCAAAGCACCCAGATAACGCGAGCTTTTGTCCTGAATGACCCGCAGGCTGCCGTCATAGGCGGCACGGTCGCGCCGCAGATACGCCAGCAGTGCACCGCCGCGGTGTGGGATCATTTCGACCGTGTAGACCGTTCCGTCGATGTCCTCCTCTGCGGTGCAGGCAGACTGTGTATTTATGCACCGGAGCAGTATATTCCGCGTGCTGCCGCTCAGGAACGGATCCAGCTCCTCCATCGGGTGCAGACCGGAAAGCTGCTGTGCCGCGTCGCTGCACCGCTCGATACGCAGCGTATCGCTCACTGCGAACAGCGCCGCATGCCGCAGCTCGGTGCGCAGCAGCAGCTCGCGGACTGCGTTGCCGTCCAGCTGCGAAAAAAATGCGTCTTCCATCATTATCCTCCCAAAACACCGTGTAATTTTACCTTTGTACTGTGGGAAAGCTGCTGTCATTCTCGATCGTGTTTTCCTGCGTCCGGTATATGCTGCGCGGTATTTGGCATACTAATCTCTGTCTTCGCGGATGTGAAAAAACAGCACGGCGCGCGCTGTGCTTTTCTCATCCCGAAAATCGGGGGATTATACAAACCGAATCCCCATATTTTGTACGATGTGTTTATTATACCACTGCCGCTACTGTCATTGCAAAGAAAATTATACAAAAATACCGGTCGGAATGACAAAAAAATCACAAATATTACACCTTGCGGCAAACTGCGCATTTAGTGTATAATAAAAACATCAACAGAGAACTTCATCAAAACATTTAGGAGGAACACTGTAAAATGGGTATCAAAGTAGGTATCAATGGTTTTGGCCGTATCGGCCGTATGGTTTTCCGCGCTGGTCTGAAGAACCCGAACATCGAGTTCGTAGCGGTAAACGATCCGTTCATGACTCCGGACTACATGGCATACATGCTCAAGTATGACACCATGCACGGTCGTTACGACGGCACCATCGAGTATGATGACAACTCCATCACCGTTGATGGCAAGAAGGTTCTGTTCTTTGCAGAGATGGACCCGAAGAACATTCCGTGGGGCAAGGTTGGCGCTGACTACGTTGTAGAGTCTACCGGCGTATTCCTGACCAAGGAGAAGGCACAGGCTCACATCGACGGCGGTGCTAAGAAGGTTATCATGTCTGCTCCGTCCAAGGACGACACCCCGATGTTCGTAATGGGCGTTAACCAGAACACTTACACCAAGGATATGACCTTCGTATCCAACGCATCCTGCACCACCAACTGCCTGGCTCCGATCGCTAAGGTACTGGACGAGGCATTCGGCATCACCGAGGGCCTGATGACCACCGTACACTCTGCAACCGGCACCCAGAAGGTTGTTGACGGCCCGTCCAAGAAGGACTGGCGCGGCGGCCGTGCTGCTTGCGGCAACATCATCCCGTCCACCACTGGCGCTGCAAAGGCTGTAGGTAAGGTTTACCCGAAGCTGAACGGCAAGCTGACCGGTATCTCCATGCGTGTACCGACCCTGGACGTTTCCGTTGTTGACCTGACTGCTAACCTGGCTAAGCCGGCTACCAAGGAAGACATCTGCGCTGCTATGAAGGCTGCTTCCGAGAAGCCGCTGTCTGAGGGCGGCCTGAAGGGCGTTCTGGGCTACACCGAGGATGCTGTTGTATCTTCTGACTTCCTGGGCGACGAGCGCACCTCCATTTTCGACGCTAACGCTGGCGTTTACCTGACCGATACCTTCGTAAAGGTTGTTTCCTGGTACGACAACGAGTGGGGCTACTCCAACAAGCTGCTGATGCTCATCGAGCACATGGCAGAGGTTGACAACAAGTAATTGTTGCCCACTGGCGTATAAAATGTTTTCAAAAAGCTCTTGTTCTTCGGAACAAGAGCTTTTTTCTTTCTCTCCGGCTTGACGGCACAGGCATATCATGCTATACTTAGTTCAAATTTAGACTATCTATTTTTGAAGCAGGTGATATACATGAATCCCTATATGGAATTTACGCACAAGACCGATCTGGCATACAGCGCAATGTGCCGACCGCTGTGCCGCGAACTCAAGCTGACACAGACGGCGTTTGACATCCTGCTGTTCCTTGCCAACAACCCCGGCCATGACACCGCCAGCGACATCGTGGAGCTGCGCCGGATCAAGGCGAACCTCGTATCAGTCAACGTCAACCGGCTGGTCGAGGAGGGCTATCTGCGCCGCGAGAGCATCCCCGGCGACCGCCGCAAGACCCGTCTGATATGTACCGACAAGGCGCTTCCCATCATCGACCGCGGCCGCGCATTGCAGGCGCAGTTCATCGACCGTCTGCTCTCCAGCATGAGTGATGAACAGCGGCAGGCGTTTGGCGATGCCGTCGGTGTCATCGACCGCAATCTCGACCAGCTCTTGCAGGAGGTGCGCTGATATGACGATGCTTTTCACCGTGCTCGTCACGTTTTTCGCCGGCATGGGCGCTGGCCTCGGCACCGGCTTCGCGGGCATGAGCGCCGCCGCCGTTATCAGCCCCATTCTCATCACCTTTCTGCACATGGACCCGTATATGGCGGTCGGCATCGCGCTCTCGTCTGACGTACTGGCGAGCGCCGTTTCGGCCTATACCTACGGCAAAAACAAAAATCTGGATGTCAAAAACGGCCTGCTGATAATGCTCAGCGTGCTTGTATTCACCGTGGTCGGCAGCTATATCGCCAGCCTGCTCCCCTCGCGAACGATGGGCAGCTTCTCGGTGTTTATGACGTTCCTGCTCGGCGTGAAGTTCATCGTCCGTCCGGTCATGACCACCAAAGAGGCGATGATGAACGTGTCCGCGCGCAAACGAGCTGTGCAGTCCATTGTCTGCGGCGTGCTGATCGGGTTTATCTGCGGCTTCATCGGCGCGGGCGGCGGCATGATGATGCTGCTCATCCTGACCTCGGTGCTCGGCTACGAGCTGAAAACCGCCGTCGGCACCAGCGTGTTCATTATGACGTTCACAGCGCTCACAGGCGCGGCCTCGCACTTCACCATTGGCGGAATGCCTGACCCGCTGATCTGGGCTCTGTGCGTGATCTTCACGCTCGTGTGGGCACGCATCGCTGCCGTGTTCGCCAATAAGTCCAGCCCGAAAACGCTCAACCGCGCCACCGGCGTGATTCTTGTCGTGCTCGGCCTTGCTGTTATGTTATTCTCCAAAATCGCATAAACAAACCCCTTTCCGCTCTGTCGGAAAGGGGTTTTTCAGTTGAAAATTGAGAATATGGATATTTTTTTGCCTGAACACAAATTGGTGCTGGAACATGATGGGTACTATTATCACAGCAGTCTGGCGGCCAGAGAGAGGGCAGAACGGAAAGACCGCGCCCTGCGAGAGGCGGGATATCAGGTGCTTCGAATCTGTGACAGCCGGGAGCTGGCTGAGCCGGTTGTATTGCAGAAGACGAAAATTCTGTATCGGTTTGATGAGCAGGATAGGCATCTTGACCAAATGATCGCCTCTGTATTTTGCTATCTTGATTTACAGCCGCTTGATTTTCATCACCGACGGGATCAATATGCAATTAATCAAATGTATTTTCATGAGCGAAAGAAACGCACTCTGGCGGTAGAATATCCTGCAATCGCGTTGGAGTGGAGCACCCGCAACGCCGACAAGCCTGATACTGTATTCAGCGGTTCGCCTCGAAAAGTTTGGTGGCACTGTCCAAAATGTCAGCAGGAGTATCGAGCCACGATCGCTAACAGGACCAAGCGCCGTTCCAACTGTCCGTTCTGTGCCAATCTTCAGGCGTATGAGAAAAACTTCCTGGCAGTGCTCCGGCCGGAAATTGCCGCGGAGTGGCATTCTGCGTTAAATTCCCCTCTGACACCTTATGATGTAGTGCCCGGCTCTGAAAAGAAAGTATACTGGATCTGTTCGGAAGGACATGTTTGGAAAGCAGCCATCTGTTCCCGCACCAATTCCCGAAACAGCAGATGCCCCATCTGTCATCCGAGAACTGGGACGCGATGCGGCTTGGTGAGGCCGCCGGAGCCTGCGCTTATTTGAATCTGACACCCCACAAAGAATTTGCCGCTTTGCCCAGTGAGATAGCAGGGCAATCCAATAAGAAATTTGGGTGGAAATGTGAAAAGGCCATGAGTGGCAATGCGAGAAGGGACATGTCTGACAGAGTTCCATCAGCAAGCGGATTCGCGGGGATGGCTGTCCATATTGTTCCGGTCGGCGTCCAAGCAGAGCGTATTGTCTGCAAGCCTGCTACCCTGCCCTTGCTCCTATCCGTACAGAGTGAATTGAACATACAATAAAGAACGTGCGTTCTTTTTAGTGTAAATCATGCTGCATTTTCGCATTTTCCTCAGAATCAATCCATATACTATGTTATTTTATGCGCTCTCTTCTCAACGGCAGTTCTCCCTCAAATCTGCGGCTGCACCTGCAGGAACTCCTCTGTTCCCTGTTCTCCGGTTTGCATTTTTGCCGGTTTCGTGGTATATTTTTAATATATGCCGTATGACTTCGTAATCGGTCATGCGCGTCAATCTGCGAACACATCATACAAAGGTGGGGAGCAAAGATGAACGGACCTACATTACAAGTGCAGATGCTCGGGCAGTTTACCCTTCGATACGGCGACCGCACCATTTCCGACAGCGACGACCGTTCCCGCCGGGTATGGTCACTGTTGGCCTATATGCTGTATAACCACGGCCGCTCGTTCGCTCAGGAGGAGCTGATCCATCTATACTGGAGCAACGGCGAGAAAAGCGCGGATCCCGGAAATGCGCTCAAATCAATCTTTCACCGCATTCGTACCGCGCTGGATAAACTGCAGCCGGGACTTGGCCGCCTGCTCATCCGCCGCAAAGCAGGACGATACTTCTGGAACAACGTTATACCGCTTTCTCTCGATGTTGAGGACTTCGAGGCGCATTTTCATGCCGCCGAAGCCGCCGGAGATGACGATGTCCGTCTGGCAGAGTATCAGGCTGCACTGGCGCTGTATACCGGCGATCCGCTTCCTCGCATGACCGATGAAATCTGGACCATTCCAATCGTGGCCTACTATCACAGCCTGTACACCCGTACGGCAGCCGGGGCGATCGAACTGCTTGAAAAGCAGGAACGCACCGCCGAAGCCGTTGCGCTGTGCCATCAGGCGATTCATATTGAGCCGTATCAAGAGGACCTGTATGAGCACCTCATGCGTGGTCTGCTCCGCACCGGCGATATGAAGGGCACTATGTCGGTCTACGAGGAAATGAGCGAGCTGCTGTTTGCGCATTTCGGCGTTATGCCGTCCGAGACGCTGCGCACACTGTATCGTCAGGCAACACGCACCGTAAACGACCGCACACTGACCATGGACGAGGTTTGCTCTCAGCTTGCGGAGCCTGCGCCGCACGGCGGCGCCATGGTATGCGAATACGACTTTTTCAAGATTCTGTACCGTTCCGAAGTCCGTTCGATCGCGCGAAACGGCCATTCAGCGAATATCTGCCTGCTGTCGGTCTCCGGCAAGGACGGCGAAATGCTTGCACGCCGCAGTCTGGACCCCGCAATGAACAATCTGCAAGTGCTTGTCCAGAACAATCTGCGCCGCGGCGATGTGATTGCTCGATGCAGCATTTCGCAGTATATCATCCTGCTGCCGCAGGCGAATTACGAAAACAGCCGCATGGTTGCCGACCGACTGGTAAGCGCGTTTTACCGTCGGTATCCGCACTCGCCTGCGCGGCTCCGCTATACGGTGCAGCCGCTGACGTAATCAGACCTTCAAAAAACTGCGTGCCGTCTATCCCGCGCACAATAAAGGAGATAAACATGGGTAAACAAAGCTGGAAGCCTGGCAATATGCTCAATCCCGTTCCGGCGGTGATGGTCAGCGTTGCCGATGAAGCGCACCGTCCCAACATCATCACGGTGGCGTGGGCCGGTACGATCTGCACCAACCCGCCGATGGTGTCGATCTCGGTCCGTCCGTCACGGTATTCTTACGATATTATCGAGAAAACCGGTGAATTTGTCATCAATCTCACCACCGAAAAGCTGGCGCGCGCGTGCGACTACTGCGGCGTTGTCAGCGGCCGTGATGTAGACAAATTTGCGAAAACCGGTCTGACGCCCATGCCGGTCGAGCATGTCAGCGCACCCGCTATCGCGGAAAGTCCGGTCAACATCGCCTGCCGCGTCACCGAGAGCCGCGCACTCGGCAGCCATACCATGTTCATCGCCGAGGTGGTCGGCGTGACGGTTGATGATACATATCTGGACGAAAACAACCGGTTCCATATCAATGATGCCAACCTTATCATGTACTCCCACGGCGAGTATTTTGCGCTTGGCAAGTATCTCGGCAAGTTCGGATACAGCGTGCAGAAGAAGAAAAAGAGGAAGAAGTAAGGCGTTTTCAACTGCATACTATTGGCTGAAATATCAAATCAGAATTTGGAAAGGGGTGCACTGCCTTGCTGAGAAAATTGAATCGTTTTTTAAACATCGTTATTGGTTCATTCATAGGAGTTTTTATTGGGTACGGAATTTATAAGTTCTGGCACTTTAAAACTTATCCAAATTTATATGTCATGCAGTCTGCACCGTGGTACACAGAGTTACTGTTGGATGGTGCCATGGTGGTCGTTGTGGTGGTCGTATGTATTATCCTAAAGCTGATTATTTGGAAAAAGTTAAAGCCATAACTTCCAGTTTTCCGCACCATGCAACCCAAAACAACGCAAAACCGGCATCTTCCGATGCCGGTTTCTTTTCATTTCATTTCTTTATCAAATTGCTGTCAGCCCAGCATTCTGCCGCGCAGCAGAATCGTGTGAATGTTCAGCTCCTCATCCAGCAGGAGCACATTGGCCAGCTTGCCCGGCTCGAGAGAGCCGTAATCGTGCTCAACGCCGATAGCGCGCGCCGGATTGGTGGACGCGGACCGAATCGCCTGACCGAGCGGAACGCCCATCTTGACCGCCGAGCGCACGCAGTCCATTAGGTTGGTTGCGGAACCCGCAATCGTGCCGTCGTGCAGCGTAGCGAGGTTTCCGCGCACGGTAACCGCCTGTCCGCCGAGCGAATACTCGCCGTCATCCAGTCCGGTCGCCATCATGCTGTCCGAGATCAGGATAACACGGTTCTCAAACAGCCGGAAGGTCGCGCGAACGACCGACGGATGCACATGCACGCCGTCCGCGATGAGTTCAACCGCCACGTTATCGTTGTCAAAGGCCGCACCAATCACACCCGGTGCCCGATGCGAAAACGGCGGCATGGCGTTGTACAGATGGGTCACCTGCCGCGCGCCGTGCTTGAAGGCTTCGCAAGCGGTGTCGTAATCCGCTGTCGTATGCGCAATCGAGATACGCACCTCGCCCGCCAGCTCGTCAATGGTCTCCATCGAACCCGGCAGCTCGGGTGCCAGATCGCACAGCTTGAACAGACCGCCGGCTTTTTCCTGCACCCGGCGGAACATGGCCGCGTCCGGCGCATGCAGATAAGCGCCGTTCTGCGCACCCTTTTTCGCCTCGGAAATGAACGGGCCTTCCATGTTGATGCCCACAAGCGCCGCGTCATTACTCTCCGCCTGATAGGTTGCGGCGGCTTCGGCAATCTGCGTCAGCTTGTCCTCGGGATAGGTCATAGTCGCCGGACAGATGGCGGCCACGCCAATCTGTGCCTGATACTTTGCCAGTGTAGAGATAGCCTCATGCGTGCCGTCGCAGAAATCGCGGCCCATGCAGCCGTGAAAGTGCAGATCGACCAGTCCGGGCACGGCGTACAGACCGCCCATATCCACCGCATCCGCGCTCACCTCCGCGGATGCAATCCGGTCGTCCGAGATGGACAGTCCGCCAGTTTTGAACGTGCCATCCGGCTGATATACCCTCAAATTGCTAAATTCCATAACTTCGCTTCCTTTTTAGAGCAAATCGCCGCACTTAGACAGTGCCGCCTCGTCCGCTACGATAGAAACATCGGTGTGCAGCTGCAGGATGGATGCCGGAACCTGAGGTGTTACCGGGCCGAAGAACGCTTCGCGGACGGTCTCTGCCTTGTTTTCACCGGAAACCACCAGCACGATGCGCCGTGCCAGCATGATGGTCTGCACGCCCATGGTATAGGCCTGCCGCGGCACGTCATCCGCCGACGCGAAAAAGCGCTTGTTGGCCTCGATGGTGGACTCGGTCAGGTTCACGCAATGCGTGCCCTTGGAGAAATACTCGTCCGGCTCGTTGAAGCCGATGTGTCCGTTCAGACCCATGCCGAGCAGCTGCAGGTCAATGCCGCCCGCCGCCTTGATGGCCGCATCGTAGCGCTTGCACTCCCGCTCGGCGTCAAGCTGCGCGCCGTCCGGCAGATTGATGCGCTCTGCCGGCACATTCACCGCGTCGAAGAAGTTTTTGTGCATGAAATAGTGATAGCTCTGTTCGTGATCGGGTGTCAGGCCGCGGTATTCGTCCAGATTGAAGGTCGTGCAGCCGCCGAAATCCACATCACCCTTGTTATACCATTTAATCAGCTGCTCGTAAATGCCGATCGGCGACGAACCGGTCGCCAGACCGAGTACGGAATCCGGTTTGAGAATAACCTGTGCCGAGATGATGTTGGCTGCCTTGCGGCTCATGTCGTTATAATCCTTAGCGCGAATGATTTTCATGGAATACCTCTTTCTTCTGTCTCCGGAAATAGAAAGGGCAGGCAATGTGCCCGCCCTTTCCATTGCGCGGAGCGCAATTTCGTGATATGCAAACAAGATAGGTTTGGTTGCGTAGATTTTACAGCATCTTTGCCATTTCGTCGGCTACGAACTGGACCTTGGTGCCAATGATAACCTGAACTGCGGTCTGCGACGGACGCATTACGCCAGCCACGCCTGCAGCCTTGATCTTCTTCTCGTTGACGAGCGTGCCGTCCTTGACTTCCAGACGCAGACGGGTAATGCAGTTATCCAGAGATTCTACATTTTCCTTGCCGCCCAGACCTTCGAGGACTGCAGCTGCGATTGCGGTGAAGTCGTTATTTGCCAGCTTAGCATTCTTGTCAACCTCTGCGAAGTCGGCTTCTTCATCCTCACGGCCCGGGGTCTTGAGGTTGAACTTGGTGATCGCAAAGTAGAATACCAGATAGAATACAACGAATGCTGCGATGCCCAGCGGGATGATCATCAGCGTGTTGTTCGCTGCCGGCAGGAAGGACGAGAATACGAGGTCGGTCGCGCCTGCCGAGAAGCAGAAGCCTGCGCGGAAGCCGACATAGTAGGTGATGATGGTGAAAATGCCGTACAGAGCTGCATAAACAACATACAGCGGGAAGCACAGGAACATGAAGCCGAACTCAAACGGCTCGGTAACGCCGCAGATGAATGCGCAGATGGCAGCGGACAGGACCAGACCGATGGCAGCCTTCTTATTCTTCGCAGCCTTGATCATAGCAAGAGCCGCACCGGCAATACCGAACATCATGCAGGGGAAGAAGCCGGACATATACATACCGAGGCTCCAGCCTACGTTTGCAGAGGTGTCGCCGGCCCAGTAGTGGGACAGGTCGCCCAGGCCGATGGTATCGAACCAGAATACGTTGTTGAGTGCGTGGTGCAGGCCGGTCGGGATGAGCAGTCGGTTGAGGAATGCATAGATGCCGGCGCCGATGCCGTCCATGCCGATGATGCCTTCGCCAACAGCTACCAGAGCGCTGAAGATGATCGGCCATACGAACAGCAGAACAACGGATACCGCGATGGAAACCAGACCGGTTACGATGGCAACGCAGCGCTTGCCGCTGAAGAATGCCAGCCAGTCCGGGAGCTTCGCGTTTTTGAAGCGGTTATAGCAGCTTGCGCCGATGATACCGGCGATGATAGCGATAAATACGTTCTGGATCTTGTCAAATGCCAGCGTTTTTACCGGATCATCCGCGATTGCGGGCATCAGCGTGGTAACAACGCCGGTGCTCAGCAGGTTGGTCATCATCAGCCAGGATACCAGACCGGCCAGTGCCGAGGTACCCTCGCGGTCGTCGGATAGTCCGACTGCAACACCGATGACAAACAGCCATGCCATATTGTCAATCAGCGCGCCGCCTGCCTTTATCAACAGGAAGCCGATGTTATACAGTGCACCGCTCGTTGCCGCGCCCGGCACGCCCATAACGCCCGGAGCGATTGCGTAGCCGAGACCCATCAGGATACCGCAGATCGGCAGCGCAGCTACCGGCAGCATCAAGGCCTTGCCCAGCTTTTGCAGTTTTTTCATCATAAGAGTTTCCCCTCCTTATTTTGTGGACCGCCGAAGCGGCCGATTGTGTTGACGGATAGGAGAGCCGAACTCCGTTTCCGTCCCCCTATTTCACCGCCGTTCACACCCGGCGGAATGAAATCCTTACAAATTACTCTCGAGGAACGCCTGCATTGCGGCTGCAGCGGCCTCCTCGTCCTCACCCTCGATGGTAAGCTTTACGGTATCGCCGCCCTTAACGCCGAGTCCCATCACGCCCATGATGCGCTTGGCATCGACTTCCTTTTTCGGGCTGGCGATCATGATTTTCGAGGCAAACTTGCCTGCCTCCTTGACCAGCAGTCCGGCCGGTCGAGCGTGGATACCCAGTGCATCCGTAATCGTATATTCAATGGTCTTCATCTCAGAATTACTTCCTTTCCGTTACTTGGTTTCCAGGTGCAGCAGTACGTCGCCTGCAGAAACCGTTTCTCCTGCCACGGATTTTACATCCTTGAACGTATCTGGATTGCAGATTAAAACCGGCGTTACGATCTTGTAGCCTTCGGCCTTGATGGCCTCCGGGTCAAATTCGATCAGCGTGTCGCCCTTCCTGACCTGATCACCGGCCTTGCAGCAGGCCTTGTAATGCCTGCCCTCCAGCTGTACGGTGTCAATGCCAACATGGATGAGCAGCTCTGCACCGCCCGCCGTGGTCAGCGATACCGCGTGACCGGTCTCAAACATCACATCCACCGTGCCGTCCGCCGGAGCAACAATGCGTCCTTCGGTCGGCTCGATTGCAATGCCCGGACCGAGAATGCCCTGTGCGAACGTGGGATCGGGTACGTCCTCCAGTGCTACCACCTTGCCGGCAACCGGCGCCGTTATCTCGATGCCGCTGTCGCCGCCAAACAGATTTTTCAGTTTACCAAACATTTAGCTCACAACCTTTTTGATTCGGCAATACCGCATGATTGAACACGAGTGATTTGCGAGTAAATTGTGCGGTGTTGCCTTAAGTATGCCTGTTTTGTCCGAAAACATACAGAAAATAAAAAGAACCAAACTTCTGCACAGATACAACTTGCTCTTTGATAGCAACTTCTGCGAGAAATCTGGTTTTGCCCGCCGAAGCGGTAACAATCCATTTCAAACGGATACTGTTTACTTGTTAATTGCAGTATAACAAACTTTTCTCCCCTTGGCAAGAGCAACCTGTCGAATTAGTTACCAAATTTTCTCGTTGTTTTTCTGCACTTTGCACAAAAAACAAGTCCGTACTGCTTGTACAGCACGGACTCCGTGATTATTTTTTATCATCAATGTGCTCCATCACACGGGCGATGTGGATGGTGAGATACAGCAGCTCATTCTGTCCGGAGTGGAAATTTTTCTCCCTCTGGACGTACGCGCGAATCTTGTCCGCACAGGCATACGCCTTCGGATACTTGAACCGCACCACATCGAGCAGATCGCCGTCCTCGTCGCCGTAGCCTTCTCCGCTGACGATACGCCGCGCGTAGAACTTGAGGTGCGTGACGAACCGGTAGTAATTGAGCGATTCACTGTCCGGACAAAAACCGTATTCGTCACAGACGATACGAAAAACCGCCTGCAGCAGATAGGTCATGTCGTAAATATCGCGGATTTCACCGCCGAGCTGTGCATTGACAAAGTGCAGCGCGATAAACGCTGCCTCATCATCCGTAAACTCCACGCCGGTCTCCTCCTTGACGATTTCATTCGCCTTGAGTCCCACGCGGAATTCGTCCTTGTACAGCTGCCGGATGTCCCACAGCAGCGGATTAGGCAGTACAATGCCCTCCTTATAGCGGTTGACGGCCGCCGAGATATGATCGGGCAGCGTAACGTAAATGCTGTCCGACAGCTCCTTACCGAGCGCGATCTTCGCATGATTGATAATGCGTTCGCTCATCAGGAAATGCGGCAGCGGAATGCTTGTTATCAGCTGCTGGAACCGGTCGGAAAGCTGATCCGAGTGCAGTGTGAACCGCTTTTCTACCTTGTCCGGCGGTGCTTCGTCACCTGTGCGGCGGCCGAAGCCCAGACCGCGCCCCATCAGCACGGTCTCCGCACCGTTTTCATCCAGCGCGACCACAACATTGTTGTTGAGTACCTTTTCTATTTTCACGTCCGCGCCTCCTGCCCCGCACCGCAGCACGCATCAAACGCTTCACGCGCCGCACGGACTGCATTTTCATCGCACCGCCACAGACTGAATTCGCTCAATCCGGGCAGTCCCATCGGCACATTTTCGCGCCGAAACTGCATTCTGCTGTTTTCCACCCGCTTTGCGGAAAGATGAAAGGCATTCGCGCCTGTTTTCGGCTGCAATGCGCGGATTACCGCAGCATTTACGCCTGCACCGACCAGAATCTGCACATCCTCTCCTGCTTTTGCAACCAGCGCGCGCAGCAAATCCGCGCCTGCGGTGCAGTCCGCCTGCTGCCCCGAGGTCAGAATGGTATCCACACCCAGCCGCTTTGCGGTTTCCAACGCCGCAAACGGGTCGCGGCAGACATCGAACGCACGGTGCAGCGTCACACCGCAGCCGCCTGCAAGCGCGATCAGCTTTTCCATGCGCGCCTCGTCAAGATCACCCTCAGGTGTGAGCACGCCGATGACAATGCCGTCCGCGCCGAGCGCGGCAAAGCGCTTCACCTGACGGCAGAGCAGCTCAAATTCGCTTTCCGTATACAAAAAATCGCCGCAGCGCGGACGCAGCAGCACACGAACCGGTACAGAAACCCGTTCCCGCACCATGCGGAACAGATCCTCATCCGGCGAAGTACCGCCGATCATTAAATTTGCGCATAACTCCAGCCGCATAGCACCGCCGCGCTCCGCGCTTACCGCAGACTCGACCGAGTGGGCACAAACCTCCAGAACCGGTTTCATTTCCTGCTCCTCCTTCGAGACAAAATAACGCTTGGCAAATTATGTGATTCAATCCACACTGTTATCCGTTAATTATATCACCGAAAACCGCATAGGTCAACGCAGGTTTTTACAGCATTCTGCACAATAAAAATCAGATGTTTTCATATAAAATAAACCATCTCCCCGCTTCGTATGTAGAGAGGTGATCTACAGCATTTTCCGCATAATGGCGGCTGATCTCGACCATGCCGCGGATACCGTCGATCGGTGTACGGACATCATAGCGCTGACAGATATTGGCCGTCCATATTCCCAAAAAATTCTCCGCGCTTTTGGCTGTTTCTTTTCTTCGGCTGAGCTGTCTTGTCAGTTTGTATAAAAATGCAAGCAAGTTTTGCACAAATCGGATAGTTTGCAGGAACTCGAGCATACTTATGCAAATAGACCGCATATTTTGTTGTTTTTTTAACGATTTTGTGCTATACTGAATATACAGCCCATAAAATGGGTAATGCGCGCCGGAGCAGTTCCGCTGCACCGAGCCGACAGGAGAGGTGTTTTATGAACAGTATTACGACCCGCGTTTGGATCGCGGGAGCAAGCGGCAGACTGGGTTCCGCGCTTAGTCATCGTTTCGGCGGCAACACAGCATATAAGCTGGTAACCAGCGACCGCGATGTACCGGTTGAGGATGTATCCGTTGTCGGCCGTTTCGCCGATATTAACCATCCGGATGTCATCATTAACTGTGCCGGCCTGACCGACGTGCAGGCCTGCGAGGAGAACCCCGAAGAAGCGTATAAGATCAACGCCATCGGCGCCCGCAATCTGGCGACCGCTGCAAGACGCATCGACGCAAAATTCATTCAGATCTCGACCGACGACGTATTCGGCGGCGACGAGGCCAAGGCTTTCTGTGAGTTTGACGATCCCCATCCGACCACGATGTACGGCAAGAGCAAGTACGCCGGTGAAAAGCTCGTGCGCGAACTGACCGACAAGCATGTTATCGTGCGTTCGTCGTGGCTGTACGGCGTTGGCTCGTACGACTTTGTTGACCGCGTGCTCGATACGGCGGCAAAGGAAGGCGCGGTCCATCTGCCGGAGGATGAGATTTCCTCCCCGACCTCGGCGAAAGCGCTCGCCGGCTTTATCGACTGCCTGATGCACAGCCGCGAGTACGGCCTGTTTCACGCATCGTGCGACGGCTCGTGCTCCCGTGCAGAGTACGCCCGCGAAATTCTGCGTCTCGCCGGCAAGGAAAATGTGCCGGTCACCTCGGCCTCCGAGAACACTGCGCTGCGTCCGCGCTTTACGCTGTTGGATAACATGATGCTGCGTATCACTGGTTTGTATCAAATGCCGGACTGGCATGACGCGCTGAGCGAATACATGGCCCACCGGAAGACGGGAGTAAATAAATGAATGAAGTAAAAGAGAAAAAGAAACTCGGTCTGACTACAAAGATCTTCATCTCGCTGATCGCCGGTGCGATTGTCGGCATTGCACTCAATATGTTTGCAGCTGATGTGGATTTTGTGCAGAACGTGCTGGTAAACGGCGTATTTTATGTTGTTGGTCAGGGCTTTATCCGCCTGATGCAGATGCTGGTCGTACCGCTGGTATTCTGCTCGCTGATCTGCGGCGCTACTGCCATCGGCGACAGTAAAACGCTCGGCAAGGTCGGCGTAAAAATCATCGGCTTCTACATTTTCACCACGATGATGGCAGTTGCCGTTGCGCTCGGCATCGGTCTGCTGATCAAGCCGGGCATGGGCTTGGATATGTCGCAGATCCAGACCGCCGAAGTCACCGCTTCTTCGGATTCGGTCAGCTTTGCGGAAACCCTGCTGAACATCATCCCGAAAAACCCGATCGGCGCACTGGCCAACGGCGAAATGCTGCAGGTTATCGTGTTTGCGCTCATCATCGGCGTTATCCTCGCCAAGCTGCAGGATAAGACCCAGCTGGTAACGAACTTCTTCCAGCAGGGCAACGATATTATGATGGAAATGACCATGATGGTCATGGGTCTGGCTCCCATTGGTGTATTCTGCCTGATCTCTAAGACCTTTGCCGGTCTCGGTTTCTCCGCCATGGTGCCAATGTTCAAGTACATGGGCGCGGTGCTGCTGGCGCTGTTCATCCAGTGCTGCGGCATATACCAGATTCTGCTGGCGCTGCTTACGAGACTCAATCCGCTGCGTTTCCTCAAGAAATTCGCTCCGGTTATGGGCTTTGCGTTCTCGACCGCAACCTCTAACGCCACTATCCCGATGAATATCGACACGCTGGAGGAAAAAATCGGCGTTAACCGCCGTATTTCGTCCTTCACCATCCCGCTCGGCGCGACCATCAACATGGATGGTACATCCATCATGCAGGGCGTTGCCGTTGTATTCGTTGCACAGGCGTTCGGCATCCATCTGACCCCTGCGGATTATCTGACCGTCATTGCGACCGCAACGCTCGCCTCCATCGGTACCGCAGGCGTGCCGTCGGTTGGTCTGGTTACGTTGGCGATGGTATTCGATTCGGTCGGTCTGCCGGTTGCTGGCATCGGTCTGATCATGGGTATCGACCGTATCCTCGATATGGCGCGTACTGCCGTTAATATCACCGGCGACGCTGTCTGCACCACGATCGTGGCGCATCAGGACGGCGCACTGAATAAGTCTGTATTTAATAAGAATTAAATCAAATTGGCAGGAAAAACCCCGTATTTCGTAAGAAATACGGGGTTTTTCTGGTGCCGCCAGCCGGAATCGAACCGGCACGGGTTTAACTCCGGGGGATTTTAAGTCCCCTGCGTCTACCAGTTCCGCCATGGCGGCGTGTAAATATTATACCAGAATGGATTCGGTCTGTCAAACCATGTGCGCCGTCGGTTTGAGGTTTTTTCAATCCCGCCTCTGCTGCTTTCCTATTGCGTCCTTCCGGAAAAAGCTATACAATAAATATAACAGTTCTCCTGTGCAGAAATGAGCATACGGTACGCGTTCCATGCCGTTCCGGCTATGCATTTGACGTACCAATTCGATGTCAGAGAAAAAATTTTTGAAACATGCGGAACAAACCATACGGAACAAACGTCTAAGCTAATATATGGCAATTCCCCCCACCGCAGCAGCGGCCGTGCTGGCGATGGAATTTGTCATTGTCATATACAGGATAGAGAGTATAAGCATTAACAGTGAAAAGAAGGAAAAAATATGAAACGGTTTCAGAAGGCGTTACTCGGTGTTGTGGTGAGCGGTGCATTGCTGTTCTCGGCGCAGGCGGCGGAACTGTCCAGTTCGGCACAGGATACGCTGCAATCGGCTATGACTAAGGTTCAGCAGGAGATCAAGGATTACGGTCAGTTGAAAACATTCGACTTTTCCGACGAAAACTGCGAAATCATCCTCTCGAACCTCAACACGAAACAGTATTTGGTTAACCTAACAGCTGACAGCACACACAAGTATGGTATTCTGGACAAATCGACCGGCAAGCTGGTCGTTCCGGTGGAGTACGATTATTATATTCCGCTTGGCGGCACGGAAACACTGGTTAGCCAGTACGATGCGGATCATCACCCCAGCTACTGGTTCGCCGATGAAACCGGCAAGCTGACGCCGATGAAGCTGCCGTCCGGTTATGAGCTTGCAACGTATGAGCCGAACAGCAATGTGTTCATACTCTACAAAAATGTGAAAAAGCCAGTATATGATTCGCATTCTGCCGATGGTCCGGCTACACTGATTGAAGATGTCACCTTCTTTGCTCTGGCCGACAAAGACATGAACATCATTCTCGACGACATCGACATGGTACCGGACTGGTACGCTGATTTCTTCATCGCCAAGACTGGAAGCACTAAGTGGGAACGTGTTGGCAAGGCAGGCGCGGACGGCAACGGCACCTGCGGTCTGTTCGACCCGAAAACCGGAAAATTTGTCGGCAAGCATGATTTTAACCAGATTTTCTGGTACGATCAGCACTTTATCGGCACACGCAGCAGAGGCACAAAATCTTATCTGCTGGATGGCAAGGGCGGCGAAACCCTGCTGCCCGCAAACGTCAAGGAGTACAGCAGCTGGGCCAAGACCGAAGTAGCTGCCGCAGAAGAGCACGGTCTCACCGAGTCGTTCTCCTATCCCAAGCTGGACATTACCCGCGAAAACTTCACCAAGCTGGCGATGAACCTGTACAACAAGATTTATCCCAACAAGGAGATTCCGGCTCTGGAAACCAAGTTCACCGATTGCAGGGACGACCCGAACGTGAACAATGCCGCCGTACTCGGCATTGTCACCGGCTACGAGGACGGCACCTTCCGTCCGTACAAGACCATCTCCCGCCAGGAGGCGGCCACCATGCTCGACCGCCTGTACGCAGCACTCGGCGGCCAGACCGAGTTGATTGCCGACCCTGCCTACGCCGATGATGCACAGCTTGGGGACTGGGCACGCGGCAGCGTTTACGCCATGCGCCAGACCGGCATCATGCAGGGCAAGGAAAATAATCGGTTCTGCCCAACCGACGGCTACACCGCAGAGCAGTCCATTGTGACCATCGAGCGCATGTATCAAATCATCAAATAACCAGCCATATCAAAAAGGACTTCGTTTTGACGAAGTCCTTTTGCTTACTCATAACGTCCCATGAAAATCTCGGTTACGATGCCGTTTTCGATGGTGACATGCAGCAGGTCCACCATCGTTTCGTCCCGTGCGTCAAGTGAGCCGTACAGATCGAGGAACCGTGCTTCGCTGTCTCCGACACGCAGTCCGCGCACGGTTTTGTGCCGCCAGAACAGCCACCGGCGGGTCAGTGGAATTTCATCCGGTGCCTCGGTGATGATAACGCGATTACGGCTCTTATCCCACCGTATCTGCGGAATATGACTGTCCCACAGGTACGAAAACGGTGTGTACAGTACACCACTTCGTTCCACGCCGGAGACAGCGGTCTCAGCACCGTGCAGTGTGTAGGTTTTGCCGTCTGTCGTACCGCCGAGACGCTCTACAACCTCGTAAAGTGGGATATATGGCTCGTTTTTGTACAGAACAACCGGATTCTCCAGCGTGATCGGCTCTCCGTTCTGCAGGGCTTCCCTGCTGCCGATTTCTATGCTGAGCGACGTGTTCGTCCGCTCCAGATAGCCGATTCGCCAGGCCGCCAGTCCAATCGCAAGCACAAGCGCCAACAGCGGCAGCCAGTATTTTTTCACAATACGCATGATTTTCCTCCCTGATTACGCCTTCTGCGTCATGCGCAGCATAATGACGAGCGTCTGCTCGATGGTGCAGCCATCCTTCGGGCAGAATTTGCTACCGCTCTTGCCCTGCAGGATGCCGCCCTGCTGCATCGGTAAACCGAATTCTTCGTCCAAAGGCCGATACTGCCGTTGTCGGCATAGATTTTCGCAGAATTTTCGCTCGGAACCGTGCCGTACAGCACGTTGTACAGTCGGTGCAGAATCACTGCTGCCTCCTAATGCGAAAGCTCGCGCGTCAGCTGAAACGTGCCATTCTCGCAGCCGGTGACGATGCCGAGCGATGCGGTATCTGCATCAGCATACAGCCGCACAGCACGAGCGCGGACAGCATAACCATTCGTTTTTTCATGTTCCCTATCCCCTTGCCAAATGAATTTATATACTATATATAGTATATAACCCTTCTGCCCCTGTCAACTGTGACACGAAAATAGGTTTTTTGAGAGAACTTTGTCACACTTCCCCCGTCTAACGGTTATAGTAAGTGAAGAACTTCACAGGCAGGAGATATTTTTTATGAAAAACGGCGTTATTTGTGTGCAGCCGCGCTGATTGCGGGCAGCATGGCGGCGGGAGTCGGTGCTGCAAGCGATAAACCAAACGCCGATGATACCCAGCTTGGCGATTGGGCACGCAGCAGCGTGTATGCGATGCGCGAGATCGGCATTATGCCGGGCAAGGAGAATAACCGGTTCCGTCCTAAGGATGGGTATACGCAAGAGCAGGCTGTTGTAACGGTGGAACGGGCGGACTCCATCCCAAACTTTGTGTAGACCTCCAACAAGGTGTAGAATAGAAGCAGGATGACGGAGGTAATCACAATGGCAAGAAGGAAAAGAACCCCAGAAGAAAACACACGTCGCGAAAAAATTCGTGAGCTGCTGCAGCTGGCGAATGTAGGCAGCATGGATGACATTCAGGAACTGTTCAAAGACACTATCGCGGAGTTCATGGAAAACGGTCTGGAAGCCGAGCTGGACGATCAGCTGGGCTACAGCCGGTATGACTACAAGAACAAGGACACGGATAACAGCCGGAACGGGCACAGCAGCAAAACCCTGCGCGCCCGTTTGGGTGATGTAGAGGTATCTGTGCCGCGGGATCGCAAGAGCGAATTTGACCCCAAGGTGCTGCGGAAAAGTCAGACCAGCATCAGCCAGGACATCGAGGAGAAGATTCTGTCCATGTATGCCAAAGGCATGACCACCGGTGACATTGAAGCGCATATTCAGGATATCTACGGCGTAGATGTCTGTGATACGACCGTAAGCCGTATCACAGATAAAATCCCTCCCGCAGCGAAAGAGTGACAGCAGAGGCCTCTGGAATCGGTCTATGCAGTTGTTTTTCTGGATGCGATTCACTACCATGTCCGCAGTGAAGGCCAGATCGTAAAGAAGGCCGTCTATATCGCCATCGGTATTGATCTTGATGGTCGGAAGGATGTTCTGGGAATGTGGGTTGGCGAGAACGAAAGTGCGAAATTCTGGGCTACCGTACTGAGCAGCCTGAAAAATCGGGGCGTCGAGGATATTTTCATTGCCTGTACGGATAATTTGACCGGTTTTTCTGCGGCGATCGAGGCGGTCTATCCCAAGACGGAAATCCAGAACTGCATCATCCATCAGCTTCGAAATTCCAGCAAATATGTCTCCTACAAGGATTTGAAGGCGCTTATGGCTGACTTGAAAGCAGTCTACGCAGCGGTGGATGAATCGGCTGCTTTGGACGCGTTAGACACGTTTGCAAAACACTGGGACAAGAAATACCCCAAGATTTCTCAGTCGTGGAGGGATAACTGGGCAAATCTCAGCACTTATTTTAAGTTTCCTCAAGAACTTCGGCGGCTGATCTATACAACCAACACTATCGAAGGCTTTAACCGTCAGCTCAGGAAGGTAACCGAGTCGAAATCCGTGTTTCCGACCGATGACAGCCTTTTCAAAATGCTGTATCTGGCGATGATCGACATCACGAAAAAGTGGACCGGCCGCAGACAGGACTGGAGCATGATTCATACCCAGCTGGCAATCTACTTCGAGGATCGGATGCCTGATTAACAACCCGGCTCAAAGGGCAAGGGGCGCTACGCCGCCGGCGAGGCTCCAATGAACGAGGGTGCCCCTTGACTTCCGCCCCTGTTGGCGTTATGTTGTAGACAAGGCGGGCGCAGCCAACGCCGCTCCCGCCTTGAAATATAAGTTCTATTTTACACCGCATTTTGGCGGTTACACAGAATTCGGGATAGTCCCAATGGGCGGTTTCAGGCTGTGAAGCAATATTAAAATTTTTTCTGTTGATTTTTCGGTACATATTCCGCCGCAGATATCCAGTTTGTGGATGTTTGCAGCGGTTTTGTTTTTGCGAAATTGTTGCATGCACCGTCTATTTTCCGGCATTTTCAGGTGTTTAAAGTCTTTTTGCGATTTTCCCGCGAATCTCAAAAAGGTTCTTGCACTGGTACTGGCGTTTGCTTGCGCATTCACCATGTTTGCTGGTGCAGCGTTCACGGATTCGGCTGACATTAAGGTTGACACCGAAGTTGTGGACACTCTGGTATCGCTGGGCGTAGTTAACGGCTACGACGATGGCTCTTTCAAGCCGAACGGTACCGTAACCCGTGCGGAGATGGCGAAGATGATCTACGTTCTGCGCACCGGTAACTCTGACGCTTCGGCGTATAACGATGACAAGACCTCTTTCACCGACATTGGCTCCCACTGGGCACGCGGCTACATCAAGTACTGCCAGTCTCTGGGCATCATTGCTGGTAAGAGCAACACCAAGTTCGTTCCGAACGAAAAGGTAAGCGCTCAGGAAGCAGCTAAGATGCTGCTCGTAACCCTGGGTTACAACGCTCAGAAGGCTGGTCTGGTAGGCACCGGTTGGGCATCCAAGACCAACGCACTGGCTGACGAGAACGGCCTGCTGGAGGACGTTAACACTTCCTTCACTTCCGCTTGCCCGCGTCAGTACGCTGCACAGCTGATCTACAATGCAATCGATGCTTACACCGTAGTTCTGCGCGATGGCGAGTACACCAACATGAAGCTGGTTACCGGTATTGGCAACGACTACAACCCGACCATCGGCGAGAAGTACATGGGCCTGAAGACCCAGAAGGGTATTCTGGTTGCTTCCGGCAAGACCGGTATCAACGCTCAGAAGACTTCCAAGGAAGACAGCCTGGCAGTCAACGTTGCTGATTCCAACGGCAAGTACGATTACACTGTTGACAAGACCTTCACCAAGGTTAAGGGCGACTACACTGCTCTGCTTGGTCAGGCAGTTAAGGTAATGTACAAGGACACCGACGATGTATACGGTGTATTTGCTACCGACAAGAACAACACTGTTGTTACCACTCTGGGCGACATCGACCTGACCGACAGCAACAAGAAGCTGAAGGTTAACGGCGAGAAGTACGACCTGAAGGGTTCTTACACCACTGCTACTACTGCTGACACCCTTGTTTCCGAGAACAACACTGCATTCGCTTCTGTTCAGTCCAAGATCACCGGCAACGCTGCTTCTACCGTTACCCTGATCGACAACGACGATGATGACAAGCTGGATGTAATCGTTGTTACCAAGCCGCAGGCAGTTGCTAAGGTTACCTTCGTTGGTTCGGATTCCGTAACCATCTCCGGTCAGGGCTCTTACGACTTTGACGACGAGAACATCTACGAAGGCATCAAGAAGAATGACTTTGCTGTTGTTTACTCTAACGCTACCACCAAGGATGGCAAGGTAAACATCGTTAAGGCTGACATCGTTTCCGGTAAGGTTACCGGCGTTCGCGGTTCTGACGTTCAGGTTGGCGGTACCTGGTACACCAAGGCTGACGCTATGACCGGCGACAACGTTGAGCTGGATTCCACCTACGATTTCGCTATCATGGGCGGTTACCTGTACAACGCTAACAAGACCAAGACCGGCTCCTCCGACGACGTAATCTACGTTGCTGAGATCGTTGCTAAGACTGGTCTGGGTGCAGACAAGAAGGCTGACGCTAAGATCTACAAGGCTGACGGCACTACCGCTAATGTTGTAGTTTCTAAGATCAATGGCGCTGACGCAGTTACTAGCGGCGCAGTTACTACCGGTGCCGCAAATGTTGAAGGCAAGCTGTACACCTACGAGATGGACGGCAGCGACTACGAGCTGAAGACCGTATCCGCTTCCAACATCGTAAGCTACGACCTGTATGCTGAGAACACCGATGGCGATACTTACACCGCTGCTAAGTTCGTTACTACTGGCGACGCTGCTTCCTACAAGTTTGCTGATGACGCAATCGTATTCGTTGGCAACTCCTCTGATAAGGACGCTACCGTTAAGACCGGCAAGCAGGTTAAGGCTTGGGGCGATGATTCCTCCGACAAGTTTGGTACTAAGGGCATGGCTCTGATCTCCAAGGAGAACGGCGTTAACTACGTTAAGGTTGCCTGCATCGTTGCTTCTACCGATTCTCCGGCTTCCAGCGACGTGAAGTACGGCTATGTAACCGAGAAGTCCTACACCACCAAGATCGGCTCTGACAACTACGTTGTTTACAAGTTCTGGAATGGCTCTGAGACCGTAACCGGTTACGAGAAGTCCTCTTCTATCGTTGCATCCAAGGGCGAGTTCATCTCCTACAAGGTTGATGAGGACACCTTCGAGAATGGCGTGAAGGTCAAGAACGTAACTGCGATCACCAACAAGAGCGCAATCACCGAGTATGACAACGATAAGTACATCAAGCTGGCTGATCCGGCAGCTGCTTCCGTTGATAAGGTTGATAAGGACGATACCACCGTTATCTACGTTGACACCAAGAATGTTAAGGGCGCTAACGGCTCTATCGTAGTAGCTGACGAGAAGGCTGACGGTTCTTACGCAAAGAACGTTGTTTACTCCTTCACCGCTGGCAAGAAGTACTTCGACGTACTGTTCGTTGACGTAAACAACCAGCTGTATCAGGCTGACAGCGATGATAAGGAAGCTGATGTTGCAGCTCCGACCTACACCGCTACTTCTTCTGTTACGGTAAACAATGTTGATGGTTCTTCCCACAATGTTACCATCACTCCGAACAAGAACACCGGCATCAAGAAGGGCGATATCATCACCCTGACTGCTGCTCCGGCTGCTACTCTGACTGCTGCTAAGGATGTTACCATTAACATCACCATCACTCCGGCTAACGGCGGCGAGGTTATCACCCGCACCGTAACCCTGAAGAAGAACGCAGCTACCACTGATACCGCAACCGCAACCTTCACTATGCCCGCTGCAAACGTAACTATTACTGCTGCTGTACAGGCTTAATGAATTGATTTCCGGTTAACGGCATAACAAAACCCCCGAGGAAATTTCCTCGGGGGTTTTCCCTTTCCCCGAAAAAATCCGAAGAAATATAAAAGTTTTTCTTGCAATTTCGGAAAAATCGGCTATTCTATACCTCAAACAAACGGCGAAACGCCGAACAGGAGGTATATTTATGGGATTTGAATCGTATCGACAGGGCACGTTCACAAGACGGTTAGCAGACCTGCCCGACCAGCCGAACATGCAGGCGGCGGAGCTGAAAACGTACTTCGACTCGTCGCCGGAGGAGCTGCGGCAGGCGCTGAACCGGCTGTGCGACGCGCTGGGCGAGTTCTCGGCGGCGGCTAAACTGGGTTACACCGCGAGTGCGGGCGTGCCGGCGCAGACCGTTCAGGACGCAATCGAAAACGTGCAGAAACAGGTGCGCGACGCGTCGGTTGGCAAGCTGCCGAGCGGCTGTGTGGACGGCGACAAGCTGGCGCAGGACGTGCGCAACCGCCTTACCGCGATCGAGCACGCCGCCGAGTCCGAAACCAACGCGCGCACCGCGGCGGACAGCGCCATGCAAACCGACATGAACACCGTCAAAACCACACTTACGGTTAAAACTGCGTGCAATTTTGGCACTTATACCGGCGATGGAACCGAAAAACGTACTATCACGCTTGGGTATCATCCCAAGGCCGTGCTCGTGTTCCGCGACGGCTGCTACACCGGCTACAGCAGCGCCATTTACGGCGGCCTTGCGTCCGAGGACGTGCCGCTGATGTACGGCGATAGCGTCGGCCTTGGCGTCACCGACGACGGCTTTCAGGTGCTCAATAGCCGCAACTGCGCCCTCAATCTGAACGGGTATAAGTACTCGTTTGCCGTTTTTGCGTGAAAATGGGAAAACCCCCGAGATTTCTCTCGGGGGTTTTGTTACTGCTAACAAACTATATACAGTTTAATTAACAATTAGTGGATGGTTACGGTAACATCCTCATCATTGCTATCCTGCAGCTGGTTTGCAGAATCGATTGCTGCACCCCAGATGATGTGAGACTCGTCGTTCTCAGCAGTAGTCTTGTAGATAACCATGATGTTTGCGTAGTATGTGTTCTTATCCTTCTTGGTTGCCTTCTTGATGGAACCGGAAGCTGCATCCTCTGCGTCGGTATCAACGTACAGGATGTGGCTGTCAGACTTGTCAACCTTCAGATCTACCGTGCCATTATCGGTCAGAACAGTTACATAATCGCCATCAACGTCGGTGATTGCGCCTACAGCAGCGGTTGCACCATCAGCAACGGTGTTAAACTTAACATAGTCCTTGCCGTCCATCTGGTAGCTTACCAGCATGTTCTTCTTAAGAGTGGACATTGCAAAGTCGTCAACATCGATCTTCAGATCGGTTACGATGCCGTTCTCGGTCAGGAACTTGTCGATAACAACGATATCCTCATCGTCTGCATTCTTGTCGGAGTAAGGCTCGGACAGAATTACGCCGTACAGAGAATCGTCGCTAATGCTCGGGTTCTTAGCGTTGCTAACAACCATTACCTTAACGGTAGTATCGGTATAAGCCTTGGTTACAGTGTAGCTGCCATCAGACCACTTATCAGCAGCAGCGCCGGTAACAACCTTGCCCTTATTGGTTCCGTACATTACGAATACCTTAGCGTCAGCAGCCAGGCGAGTCTTTGCACTGCCTACGGTAGCCGTTACCTTGTTGGTCTTCGGATCATAGGTACCGCCATCGATAACATCGGTATCCATGCCGATATCATCACCATCGGAGATATCTTCCAGAACATAACCGGTGTTGTTGGTGGTGTAGGTGTACAGAGTACCCACATCCGGCTTATTCTTAGAAGAACCAGCCTTTACATAACCCTTGGAAACCTTGGTAGTACCGTCAGACAGAAGTACCTTAACGTCGTAGTAGTCGCCGTCAAAGTCGGAATCCTTAGAAACCTTCAGAACCAGTGCCAGCTTATCGGTGGAACCGTTCTTGCAGTCGGTAGCGAAGTAGAAGCCGCTCTTAACGATAGCGTACTTCAGGGTGTCGCCGGAATCCGGTGCATCAACCGTTGCAGCAGCCTGCTTGTACCAGTTGCCGTCAACCTTGATGGACTTGTCAGTCTTGGTGCCTGCAACCTTGCCGGAAACCTCGTCAGCCTTTACAGCAACGGTGTTGCCGGAAACAGAGTAATCCTTGTTAGTCAGAACAACGTAGTCGTCCTTAGCAATCTTGTCGTAAGCGTCCAGATCGTCACGGTCTACCGAAGTGGTAATAGTGTCCTTCAGAGCATCTTCGAAGTAAGCCTTCTTAGCGGTCAGAGAGTCAACCTTAGCAACGGTGAACGGGTCGCATACAGCGTACTCGTACTTCTTATCGTTGTTGTTATCAACGAAGGTTACGGTGTGGTAAGCTGCCAGCTCGCTATACTTGGTAACGTTAACAGTTTTGTCCTTGTCGTTAACATAAGTCAGCTGCTTGCCGTTCGGAGCAACAAAGCTTACATCGTCGGCAAAGTCGTATTCCTTGCCGTTTACCTTGAAGCCGCCGTCGTACTTGTCGATGTCGTCAACCAGGGTGGTAACGGTCTTGTTCTTGTCGGTAGCATAGATACCGTACAGGGTGTCATCGTCGCCGTTCTTGCCTTCCTTGTACAGCGCCTTAACCTGCTGACCCATCAGTGCAGAGTAATCAGCGGTAGCGTCGAAGGACAGATCATCATCACCATCAATAACGGTGGTGTAGGTCTTGTCGTTGTCGTCGTACTTAACGGAAGTCAGGATGCCCTTCGGGTTCTTCAGGCCCATGAACTTTTCGCCAACAGTCGGCAGATCTTCGTTGCCCATCAGAGTCTTGTTGGTGTAAGCGTCATCACGCCATACAACAGTCGGAGCAAAGATTGCGTTGTAGATCAGCTGTGCAGCGTACTGACGCGGGCAAGCTGCGGTAAAGGAAGTGGTTACGTCCTTCAGCAGACCATTCTCGTCAGCCAGTGCATTGGTCTTGGATGCCCAACCGGTGCCTACCAGACCAGCCTTCTGAGCGTTGTAACCCAGGGTTACGAGCAGCATCTTAGCAGCTTCCTGAGCGCTTACCTTTTCGTTCGGAACGAACTTGGTGTTGCTCTTACCAGCAATGATGCCCAGAGACTGGCAGTACTTGATGTAGCCGCGAGCCCAGTGGGAGCCAATGTCGGTGAACGAGGTCTTGTCGTCGTTGTACGCAGAAGCGTCAGAATTACCGGTGCGCAGAACGTAGATCATCTTCGCCATCTCCGCACGGGTTACGGTACCGTTCGGCTTGAAAGAGCCATCGTCGTAGCCGTTAACTACGCCCAACGATACCAGAGTGTTCACAACTTCGGACTTAACCTTAATGTCAGCCGAATCCGTGAACGCTGCACCAGCAAACATGGTGAATGCGCAAGCAAACGCCAGTACCAGTGCAAGAACCTTTTTGAGATTCTCTCCGGAGTCGCGTTTACCCGAAAAAGACGGGTGGAATTTCAAAAATCCCATCCAATATGTAACATTTCGCGGGAGCGCTTTCGCTAAATGAGTTGCATTTTATGGATGCTGCCTGCCAATCCCAAACAAGCACCTACATTATATAAGGTATAACCCGCGTTGTACAGAGCCGGTTTGCGATCTGGCCCAAAGCCAGGCGGCGTAATATTACAAGTAATGTTACACTCATGTTACGGATTGCGAACTTCGCTTGACCCATGGGTTTGACTATGGTAATATACTTAACGACGAGTGAGAACTCGTACAAAAAATTTTAAGGAGGAAAACCCCTATGAAGAATCTCAAAAAGGTTCTTGCACTGGTACTGGCGTTTGCTTGCGCATTCACCATGTTTGCTGGTGCAGCGTTCACGGATCAGGCCGACATTAAGGTCGATTCTGAAGTCGTGGACACTCTGGTATCGCTGGGCGTAATCGAAGGTTTCGAAAACGGCTCCTTCCAGCCGAACGGTACTGTAACCCGTGCTCAGATGGCAAAGATGATTTACGTTCTGCGCACCGGTAACTCTGACGCTTCTGCGTACAACAACGACAAGACCACCTTCACCGACATCAATGGTCACTGGGCTGCTGGCTACATCAAGTACTGCCAGTCTCTGAACATTATTGCTGGTAAGAGCGCTACCAAGTTCGACCCGAACGGCAACGTAACCACTCAGGAAGCTGCTAAGATGCTGCTGGTAACCCTGGGTTATGATGCTAAGAAGGCTGGTCTGGTAGGTTCCGGTTGGGCATCCAAGACCAACGCACTGGCTGACGAGAACGGCCTGCTGGAGGACGTTAACACTTCCTTCACTGGTGCTTGCCCGCGTCAGTATGCTGCACAGCTGATCTACAACACCATTTTCGCTCCGACCGTTGTTCTGCGTGACGACGTTTACACTAACGAGAATTACGCTGGTCACGACAACAAGACTGTTGGCGAGAAGTACATGGGTCTGAAGACCACTGTTGGTACTCTGGACACCGTTTCCAAGGAGTCCGGCAAGGATACCTACAAGCTGACCATCGGTGAGACCGATAACACTGATGATGATAGCACCAAGCCGCTGGTAACTTCCTTTACCAAGGTTAAGAAGGACTACAACGACCTGCTTGATCAGGAAGTTAAGGTTCTGTACAAGGCTAAGGACGACGTTTACGGCGTATTCGCTACCGAGGATTCCGACGTTCTGACCGGCATTCTGGGCGACTTCGAGAAGTCCGATGCTAAGCTGAAGTTCAACGGTTCCAAGTACTCTGTTGGTAAGACCGGCGATGACGATACCAACATTGTTAAGGTTGATGGCTCTAAGACTAGCGATACCAACGCTAACAATATTGTTGCATACGTTGATGCTGCTAAGGGTCTGTCCAAGGTTTACTCTGCTTCTACCCGCAGCAAGGACAACAAGATTGTTCAGCTGAATGTTAAGACTGTAACCATCGCACAGGTTACTTATGTTGGCAAGGATTACATTAACGCAACTAAGAAGGCTGGTCCGAACTTTGATAAGATCGACACCGATTCTTCTAACTATCCGTCCGACCTGAAGAAGGACGATTACATTGCAATCTACAACGCAGACAACTTCTCCGATGACAAGCAGGTTGTTGAGAAGCTGGATGTTGTTGAAGGCAAGGTAACCTCTACCAAGAATGCAATCACTGCTGACGATTACAGCATTATGGTTGGCGGCAACTGGTACGAGATGGCTATGGCTGCGACCATGAAGGCTGCTCCGGACCAGACTCAGGTTGACTATGTAGGCAACGAAAAGGTTGAACTGAAGGACGAAGTAGCAGTAGTAGTAAAGAACGGTTACGTTGTTTATGTTGATGACAACGATGCTGGTTCTAAGGACGTTGCTCTGCTGGTTAAGGCTGTTCAGAAGACCTCTGCTAACGATGATGACATCGAAGGCCGCCTGATCTTTGCTGACGGCTCTGACAAGACCGTTACCATCAAGGACACCAAGATGTTCGCTAATGTTGGTGGCGAGACTCTGCCGTACAACACTCCGGTTCTGGTTTCCTACAAGAAGTCCGGCGAGAAGTACGAGCTGACTAAGGTTTCCGGTGTAATCAGCGGTTACGATGATTACAAGACTGATGCTAAGCGTGTAAAGAGCGACAAGCTCCAGAAGCAGAGTGGCTCTAATTGGGTTGCTGCTGACATCACTTACATCAACAACGATGCAACGGTATTTGTTCGTTACACCAGTGGTAGTGATACCAAGTACTCTGTTATCACCGGTTCTGCTCTGAAGAACTGGAGCGACAGCAAGGTATTTACCTCCGCGCAGGTTCTGTCCAAGAAGTCCAATGGTATGCAGTATGCTAAGACTATGTACGTTGACCTTGGCTCTTCCAGCATGAGCGGTGGCAAGGACATGACTTATGGCTATGTTCTGGAAAGCTCTCGTTCTGTAACTGAGAATGATACCGATTACACCACCACCAAGGTTTGGAACGGTACTGAGGAGATCACCCTGAAGGTTGAGGACGGCGACGCTCTGGCTGAGGGCGATGTTGTAGAGTACTCTGCTAACTCCGATGGCACCCATGACATCAACAAGACCTACAAGCTGGATTACGCTGGCACTGCAGGCGATAATGACACCTACGCTCTGACCCGCGGTGTTGTAACCGGTTTCGATTACAATGCTACCGACATTGAGGGCACTCTGGTTGGCTTTACCGCTGCTAAGAGCACCACTGCTGGTTACACTGATGATTACGTTGCAACTCAGACTGCATTCACTCTGAACATCAGCAACGATGATCACGATTCCGTAGTTCTGTTCGTAGACACGGACAATGCTCGCGGCACTGCTAACGGCGAGTTCCAGAAGGCTGCTGAAAACAATGCTGCTCAGAAGCTGGCTAACGTTGCTTACTACGCAGACGCTAACAGCAATGTTAAGATCATCATCGTTGACACCCAGAACATTTACGCTAAGTAAGTTTCTGACTGTCGCGGTTATGTGACTGCAAAATCAAAACCCCCGAGGAAAATTTCCTCGGGGGTTTTCCCTTTTCCCGAAAAAATTCGCAAAAAACCAAAAGTTTTTCTTGCAATTTCGGAAAAATCGGCTATTCTATACCTCAAACAAACAGCGAGACGCCGAACAGGAGGTATATTTATGGGATTTGAATCGTATCGGCAGGGCGCGTTCACGAAACGGTTGGCAGACCTGCCCGACCAGCCGAACATGCAGGCGGCGGAGCTGAAAACGTACTTTGACTCCTCGCCGGAGGAGCTGCGGCAGGCGCTGAACCGGCTGTGCGACGCGCTGGGTGAGTTCTCGGCGGCGGCCAAACTGGGCTACACCGCGAGTGCGGGCGTGCCGGCGCAGACCGTTCAGGACGCGATCGAAAACGTGCAGAAACAGGTGCGCGACGCGTCCGTAGGCAAGCTGCCGAGCGGCTGCGTGGACGGCGACAAGCTGGCGCAGGACGTGCGCAACCGCCTGACCGCGATTGAGCACGCCGCCGAGTCCGAAACCAACGCGCGCACCGCGGCGGACACCGACCTGCAAAGTGACATGAACACCGTAAAAACCACGCTTACGGTTAAAACCGCGTGCCATTTTGGCACTTATACCGGCGATGGAACCGAAAAACGTACCATCAGCCTTGGCTACCACCCCAAGGCCGTGCTCGTGTTCCGCGAGGGGTGCTATACCGGCTACAGCAGCGCCATTTACGGCGGTTTGGCGTCCGAGAACGTGCCGCTGATGTACGGCGATAGCGTCGGCCTCGGCGTCACCGCTGACGGCTTTCAGGTGCTCAACAGCCGCAACTGTGCACTCAATTTGAGCGGATATAAGTATTCGTTTGCCGTTTTTGCGTGAAAATGGGAAAACCCCCGAGGAAAATTTCCTCGGGGGTTTTGTTACTGTTCAAAACTGCGTATGCAGATTAAGAAGCAGCGTACTCGGTATTAACGGTATCGATAACCAGAACGGTCAGATCGGTATCGGAAGTGTCATCGTCGTACCAGATAACATTGGTATTGTAGGTAGAAACCGGCTTATCAGATACAGCGATCTCCTCGCCGTTGATGCCTGCATCCTTAGCGTTTACATCCTTATCGGTGTTAACGAAGATAACCTGAGTATCCTTAACAACAACCTTGTTAGCTTCATTGCTGGTACCATCGGAATCAGCGAATCTGATATCACCGGAGGTCTTGCTGTAACCAACGATTGCCTGCTTGGCAGAAGCAGCCTTCTTCTGAGTGATATCATAGGTGTCATCGGTGTTTGCCTGATACTCAACCAGGTCAAACTTGTTCAGACCAGTTACATTGCTCTTGGTAACAACATCGATGTACTCGGTGCCATTCCAGATGGTGAACTCAGCCTTGTTATCCTTAGCGGATACAATGTCGCTGGTGATAACACCGTAGGTAGCGGTAGAAGCCGGAATTGCATTAGCACCCAGATTCAGAGCAGCGCCCTTAACAACGGTCATGCCGTCCTTATTCTTGGTCAGAACTACGCCAGTAAGAGTCTTAAGCTTGTCGCCCCAGCCAGCTACGTCCTTGCCGGTCAGGATGGAGTACTTGTCGTCCTTATACTTTACGTATACAACAGCGTTAGAATCCAGAATGTAGGAAGTGCTGCTTGCGCTTGCATCGGAATACAGCTTCTTGTCCTTGTAAGATGCAACAGTGCCATAAGTGAAACCGGACGGTGCGGTAGCAGTGTTCGTAATCTTAGTGAACTTGTATACGCCATCATCGATTTCGTACTTGCACAGTACGTCCTCATCGCCAGCAGCAATGTTACCCTTAGTCAGATCTGCACTTACAACCTTAGTCTCGCCGTTAACCATTACCTTGACCTGATTGTTACCATCAACGTCGAACGAAGAGCCAACCTTGATAACGTATGCCGTATCAGCGATAGAGCCGGACTTTGCATCGTCCTTTACAATGTAGCCATTGTAGATGTAGTAATCGCCATCGGTGGTGCCTACTTCGTAGGTGCCGCCAACCAGCTTGGTGTACCAGGTGCCGTTTACACGGAACTTATCGGTATCCTTCTTAGCCTCAACCTTGCCGGAAGTCTTATCCAGCTTGGTGATTACGTTCTTGTCATCAGCAACGTAGGTGTCCTTAACAACTGCTACGAAGTCATCCTTTGCAGCACCGTCGTACAGAACGCAGTCATCCTTGGAAACGTTGGACAGAACGCCGCCGTTAACGGTCAGCTTGGAGGAGCCGAGGTAGGTCAGCTTGCCGAATACAACCGGAGTTACAACTGCAACGTCGATCTTCTCATCGCCATCATAGTCGATCAGAGCAACGTCAGAAGCCTTGGATACAGCAGTTACATTGTCCAGAGTATTGATAGTGTCGCCGAGTTTAGCGCCCAGAGTATCAACAACCTTGATTGCACCGAAGTCAGCAGCCTTGGTCTTGAAGGTAACGCCGTTCAGCTTGTACTCGTCCTTGTTCAGGTCGATGTCGCCGAGGTCGGTTACAACAGAAGCGCAGGTCTGCTTGGAATCAACGGATACGCCGTAAACCTTGTCAGTCTTCTTGTACATTGCCTTAACGTAAGAACCAACGAAATTGGTCGGGTCAAAGTCAATGCTGGTCAGGGTAACTTCCTTCTTGTCAGCAGCAGCGTCGGTGAACGGGTTAGCCTTGTAAGCGGTGGTTACGGTCATGGTGTAGCCCTTGTTGTTGTGATCAACAGCGGTTACAACACCCTTAGCGGTGTTCAGACCCATGTACTTTTCGCCTACGGTCTGCAGATCTTCGTTACCCATCAGGGTCTTGTTGGTGTACTCGCCATCACGCAGAACTACGGTAGGAGCATCGATAGCATTGTAGATCAGCTGTGCAGCGTACTGACGCGGGCAAGCGGAAGTGAAGGAAGTGTTAACGTCCTCCAGCAGACCGTTCTCGTCAGCCAGTGCGTTGGTCTTGGATGCCCAGTTAGTACCGGTCAGGCCAGCCTTCTCAGCGTTGTAGCCGAGGGTTACGAGCAGCATCTTAGCTGCTTCCTGAGCGGTTACCTTGTCGTTCGGGCAGAACTTGGTGTTGCTCTTACCAGCAATGATACCCAGAGACTGGCAGTACTTGATGTAGCCGCGAGCCCAGTGGGAGCCAATGTCGGTGAAAGAGGTCTTGTCGTCGTTGTACGCAGAAGCGTCAGAATTACCAGTGCGCAGAACGTAGATCATCTTCGCCATCTCCGCACGGGTTACGGTGCCGTTGGGCTTGAAAGAGCCATCATCGTAGCCATTTACTACGCCCAGAGCAACCAGAGTGTCCACAGCCTCAGAAGCCTTGATGTCGGCCTGATCTGTGAACGCTGCACCAGCAAACATGGTGAATGCGCAAGCAAACGCCAGTACCAGTGCAAGAACCTTTTTGAGATTCGCGTGAAAATCTAGAAACCATGGTATAACTCGTGAATTCGGAATATATTCGTGGATTTATTGAACTATTTTAGACTTTATGCACTTCTTCTTGAATACCATTATATGGATGCTACGAGCATTTTTAGGACATCTGTTTCAAAATTTATTTTTGGCAGATTGAACAAAAATCAGATTATAAATTTTACGAATTATATCATCCATCTGTCTGCGCTTAAAATGTAAAATATCCATTTATTGTATCTTCCTCCGAGGCATACAAAGCATAAAAAAGTTCATAAAACATCGGATATCCTGCAGATTCCTAATCTAAGTGTATATTTTGCGATTTTCCTGCGAATCTCAAAAAGGTTCTTGCACTGGTACTGGCGTTTGCTTGTGCATTCACCATGTTTGCTGGTGCAGCGTTCACGGATTCGGCCGACATTAAGGTTGACACCGAAGTTGTGGACACTCTGGTATCGCTGGGCGTAGTTAACGGCTACGACGATGGCTCTTTCAAGCCGAACGGTACCGTAACCCGTGCGGAGATGGCGAAGATGATCTACGTTCTGCGCACCGGTAATTCTGACGCTTCTGCGTACAACGATGACAAGACCTCTTTCACCGACATTGGTTCCCACTGGGCACGCGGCTACATCAAGTACTGCCAGTCCCTGGGCATCATTGCTGGTAAGAGCAACACCAAGTTCGTTCCGAACGAAAAGGTAAGCGCTCAGGAAGCTGCTAAGATGCTGCTCGTAACCCTGGGTTACGACGCTCAGAAGGCTGGTCTGGTAGGTACCGGCTGGGCATCCAAGACCAACGCACTGGCTGACGAGAACGGCCTGCTGGAGGACGTTAACACTTCCTTCACTTCCGCTTGCCCGCGTCAGTACGCTGCACAGCTGATCTACAACACCATTTTTGCTCCGACCGTTGTTCTTCGTGATGGCGTTTACACCAACGAGACCTATACCGGCGCTGACAACAAGACTGTTGGCGAGAAGTACATGGGTCTGAAGACTTCTATTGGCACTCTGAACGGTGTTGTTAAGGAGTCCAACAAGGACACCTACAAGCTGACCCTGACCATGACCACGGCTAACCAGAAGGACTCTGACAAGTACAAGGGTGACTATGTTTCTTCTTTCACCAAGGTTGCTAAGGACTACTCTGCTCTGACCAACCGTGTTGTTAAGGTTCTGTTCAAGGCTTCTGACGAAGTTTACGGCGTATTCGTAACCGACGACAGCTCCGTTCTGAACGGCGTTGTCAACGATTACGCAATCAACGGCGGCAAGCTGAAGTTTGATGGCACCAAGTACACCATCCTGAATCAGGGTGTAACCACTGGTAACGACCAGGAAGCTAAGGTAACTGAGGATAACACCGCTACTCAGAAGACCATCACCAGGTATGTAACTGACGCAACTGCAGCAACTAAGGCAGCTGACGTTAAGACCGTTCTGAATGATGACGACAAGGTTATCAGCATGGACGTTACCAAGTACATGGTTGGTAAGGTTTCCTACGTTGGCAAGGATTACGTAAACGTTGTTTACAAGGCAGGCTTCGGCGTTGCCAACTTCTCTGGCTATTCCAAGCTGGACAAGGATTCCTGCAACTCTGACGTTTCCGGCCTGAAGAAGGACGACTACGTTATCATCACCAACAGCAAGGTAAACTCCAAGCTGGACGCTGTTAAGGCTGACGTTGTTGAGGGTAAGATCACTTCTACCCGCGATAACAAGAATGACATCCGCATCGACAACAACTGGTACACTTCTGCACTGGCTTCTGGCGATGCTTCTAAGATTGCGCTGAGCAACACTGTTACTGTAGTAATCAAGAGCGGCTACGTTGTATACGTTGACGATTACAAGATTGGTTCTACCGACGTTGCTCTGATGATCGATGCAGCTAAGACTTCTGGCGTTGGCAAGAAGTGGCAGGCTGATATGCTCTTCCCGGATGGCACCCGCAAGACTGTTGACATTGATGAGGATAAGTCTGATATCCTTTCTAACGGTGCGCTGGTATCCGGCCTGAAGAATAACTCGGGCGATGTTATCCCGACTCTGGTAACCTACTCTCAGTCTGGCAGCAAGTACGAGCTGGATCAGATTGCACAGATTAACAGCAAGTATGCTGGTTACGATCACCACACCGCAATTCCGGCAAACAGCTATGTGGACGATGGCAAGATCAAGAAGGCTGACAAGTCTACTCTGTCTTACATCAACGCTTCCGCTACCGTATTTGTTAAGTATGGTTCTGATGACTACAAGGTAGTTACCGGCGACAACATGAAGAACTGGAGCGACAAGAACATCTTCTCCGGTGATATGCTGACCGATGATTCTGACGGTTACGCATACGCTAAGGTTGCATTTGTAAACACCAACAAGAATCCGTCTTCCGCTGACAAGACCTACGCTTACATCTTCGGTGTTGAGAACAACGCTAAGGATGCTAACAACAACGAGTACGTTGAGTACAACGTTTGGAACGGCACCGCGGCAACCACTCTGAAGGTTAAGCAGTCCGCTGGTTCTGCTTACGCAGAGGGCACTGTTGTTGAGTATACTCTGGATTCCGACGGCTACGCTGATTGCGACACCTACGTATACAAGACTAACCTGAATAAGGGTGCTCTGACTGGCTTCGCATGGGATAGCAATGGCAAGGACGGCAACGTAACCATCGCTCGCAATGGCTCTGTCGCTGCTGGCCAGACCATCGCTCGTGAGATCGACAAGAACGATACCATGGTACTGTTCGTTGATACCGACGCTCAGACCGGTGTTGCTGATGGCTCTCTCCAGACCGCTATCGAGAACTACGATAGCACTGGCAACGTTACCAGCTACAAGAACAACGTAATGTTCTACTCTAAGGACGGCAAGACTCTGGACGTTCTGGTTGTTGACGTTACCAATGAGCTGGATACCGACGTTTACCCGAACTAATCAACCCCTGTTGATTACATTCGCCTAATCGGCAAAATCAAAACCCCCGAGGAAAATCTCCTCGGGGGTTTTCTTACCCCCTCACCCACTAGCGGTCTGCCGCCGCTCTGCGCCGTGCCGCAGGCCGCCCCTATTCCCTATCACACCCCAACCGCAAGCCGCTGTGCGCCGTTCTGACGCCCTTGCGCCCCATCCCTCATCCGCCTGTAATAGCGCGCAAAAAAGCCGCCCGGAAAACCGGGCGGCTTGCATTTTGGAGAAATTACTTGAGCTGTACGCGCTCACGAATCGAATCGGTTACGGAAAGCTGTACGCTCTGTGCGGAGTAGCCGGTGCACGCCACCTGCGCCACATAGCTGCCGCGCTTGAGGCTGAACGACGCCGTGCCGTCCGTGCCGGTGGTGATGCTCTTGCCGCCGACCGTGACAACCGCACCGGACAGCGGTGCGCCGTACGCGTTGGTGACAACCAGCTGTACATTCTCGAGAATCTCGCCGGTCAGCTTGACCGTGCGGCCTGCAGAGATTTTGACCGTCTGCGTAACCGCCGCGGTAAAGCGCGAATGCGTTGCCGTTACAACGTACGAGCCGCGCTTGACATAAACGGTTGCCGTGCCGTCCGAGCCGGTGGTCAGCGTCTGCGCTGCCGTGCCGCTCTCCGCGTCCGAAGGCGTGAAGGTGACGGACGCGCCCGAAATCGGCAGACCGAGATCATCGACCACGGAAGCCGTCAGCGCGTAAGTGGTAACGTAGTTGACACGCAGCGTCGGGCTTTGACCCTTGCTCATCACAAAAACGAAATCCGCGTAGGATGCGCCGCTCTTGCCGAATTCCGCAACCGCAGACTTGTTGATCGTGACCTTGCTGCCCTCGATCTTGTACTGCCAGTTCTCCTCGAGCGTCTTGCCGTTCGAGCGGATATTCTTAAGCTTTGCACCGTCTACCATGTTAAGCGTTACCACCAGATCGGCGTAGCCGCCGGACGAGGTGTTCGCGTCAAAATCGACCGTGGACGGCTGTACTTCGTTCACCGGCGCGGTATCTACCACGCTCAACGAGCAGGTAAAGGACGAACCCTGATTGGGCACGAATGTAACCGTATAAGTGCCCTTGCTCTTCTTGGCAAGCGTCTCCTTGAGCAGACGAATCGTGCCATTCGTTGCATTATAGGTGTAATCCGTGCCGCGCTCGAGCACCGTACTGCCGATTTTGATGGAATCCAGACGCGTGCCCGCCGGAAGAACGACGTTTACCGTCTGATCGGCATAGTTTGCGGACTGCTCGTACTTATCAAAGGTAATCTGGCTCGGGCTGACTGCGCTCTGCGCCGAGTTGCTGACCGCCAGACCGATGGCTGCCTTGGAGCCGTCCTCAAAGGTCAGTTCTGCGGTGTAGGTGCCCGCCTTGAGCGTGGACAGATAGGTTTTGTACACGCGGATGCCGTTCTTATCGCTCAGCAGGTTGTAATCCGTGCCCTGCTTGAGATTGGTGCCGTTGACCGAAACACGGGTCAGATCGTTCTTGTCCGCGTTGAAAGTGAACTCGTAGGAGAACGCGATCGCGTCCTTGTTGTTCACGTCGATAGACAGCGTGGACGGAGAAACCGAAACACTGGTGGACGCCGCAACATCCTTGCCGGCAATCTTCGCGGTAACGCCGCTCGCCAGCTCAACGCTAGTCGGCTGCATGGTCAGCTCACAGCCGTTGGCGTTGAGCACCGCCTTCTGGACCGAGCCGCCGCCGGTGACGGTGGTTCTGCCGTTTGCGGTAAGCGTGCTGATGGAGGTGCTGCCGGTCGTCAGGATGGTGCCGGTCTGCTCATTGGCAACGTCCCAGACAGCTGCATCCAGCGTCAGACTGACGCTGCTGCCGTTCATTTTAAGATCGGAGAAGCCGCCTGCAGTCGCTGCCAGATTGCTCTCGGTCAGCGTTGCAGAGGTTTTCACCTCGGTGGTGCCGATGTTGGTGTTGCCGGTCGCAATGACCTGCGGGGTCAGTCCGGTCGGATTGGAGACGACCATCTCGAGTGCGGAAACACCGTCCAGCGTTACATTTCCGCCGCTGACGATGATATCGCCTGCAACGGTGACATCCTCAAGCGTTACATTGCCCGCCAGAACGCCCTCGGTGATGTACAGATTGCCCTTGATATCCGCATCGGCCAGCGTGCACGGTACGGAAATCGTAACGTTTTTGGTATCGCTCTTGAGCGTAGCCTGCGAGTACACGTTGCCGTTCTTATTCAGCGGGGTGCCCATATAGCCGTACAGCATTTTGGCGATTTCGCCTCGGCTGAGCGTGCCCTGCGGCTTAAAGGTACCGTTCGTGTAGCCGTTGATATAACCCTGCTTGACCGCTTCCGCAACGTAGGATTTGCTGTAATCGCTCAGCTTGGCCCGATCAGAGAACATATCCAGCGCAGACAGGTTAGCCGTCGGCGTGTACTTGTGCAGTCGGCCGAGGATGGTCGCCGCCTGCTCACGGGTCAGCGTGCCCTCCGGTGCCATACGGTTGTTGCCGACACCGTTGATATAGCCCTGCTTGACCGCAATCTGCACGGTTTCGTAGAAAATATCGCTCGAATTGACATCCGAGAAGCTGATATCCGCCTTTTCGGTAAAACCGAACGCGCGGTTGATGTATCGCATGAACTCCCAGCGCGTTACCTTGTCATCCGGGCCGTAGTTGCCCGTGCTGGCAGACGGATTGATAATGCCGTTTTCATGCAGCTCGGTAATGTAGGACTTTGCCCAGTGGCCATCAATATCCGAAGCCGCAAAGGCAGCCGGCACGGTACTGACCAGCAGCGCCGCTGTCAGTACGGCGGAAAGGACTTTTTTCAAAGCTATCACCTCTTATTATAATTTACCTTTATTCTACCATTCTTTTGTTTATTTGTGTACTGTTATTTTTATCTCGAGACAGGGCTTTTGACTAAATAGACGGCCTGCTGCCGGTTTTGGTTCCGCATTTTCGCAGAATTTTCCGGTATCCTCACAGAACGTACAATTTCTGCTCTGCCGTTTTGTATATCATCACTCTGCTTCATGGAATCTTTTCACAAATTCGCGCAAAACCCCTTGCATTGACAGCCGGATATTGTATAATTTAGATAGTGGCAATCCGTCGGCTGAAAGCGGCGATGCGCCAACTAACACGATGAGGTGATACCAATGGATTATATGTCGGAATACAAGCGTTGGCTGGACTGCTCTGCCCTCTCTGCGGACGAGCATGCCGAGCTGGCTGCTGTTGCAGATAATCAGGAAGAGATTGAAAGCCGTTTCTTTGCGCCGCTGTCGTTCGGCACGGCCGGTCTGCGCGGTATACTGGGCGTCGGCCTCAACCGCATGAACCGCTTTACCGTCGGTCAGGCTGCACAGGGTCTGGCAAACCTGATCGTATCGAATGGTCAGGCCGCAATGGACCGCGGCGTTGCCATCGCATATGACTCCCGCCATTTCTCGGCCGAGTTCGCCAAGCAGTCTGCATGCATCATGGCCGCAAACGGCATCCAGTCGCTGCTGTTCGATGAGCTTCGTCCGACCCCGGAGCTGTCCTTCGCTGTCCGTCACTACGGCTGCATCGCAGGCATCAACATCACGGCTTCCCACAACCCGAAGGAATACAACGGCTACAAGGTTTACTGGGAGGACGGCGCACAGCTTCCTCCGGCCGAGGCAGACGTGGTTGCCAGCGAAATGGCAAAGACCGATATCTTCACCGGTGTAAAAACTGCAGACTACGATGAGTCCGTCAAAAACGGTCTGATCCGTATTCTGTCTAAGGAGACCGACGAGGCTTACCTCGGCGAAGTCATTAAGGTTGCGGTAAATCCGGACTGCGTAAAGCAGGTTGCCGATGAGTTCAAGCTGGTGTACACGCCGTTCCACGGTGCCGGCTACCGTCTGGTGCCCGAGATCCTGCGCCGTCTGGGCTACAAGCACATTATCTGTGAGCCGGAGCAGATGAAGATCGACGGTGACTTCCCGACCGTTAAAAACCCGAATCCGGAGTACAAGGAAGGCTTTACGCTCGCCATCGAGCTGGCAAAGCAGAACGATGTTGATCTGATCATCGGCACCGACCCGGACTCCGACCGTACCGGCATCGTCCTCAAGGACAAGTCCGGCGAGTATGTCACCCTGTCCGGCAATCAGGTCGGCGTGCTGCTCACCGATTACATCATCACCGCAAAGAAGCTGACGAACACCATGCCTGCCCATCCGGCGGTGCTCAAATCCATCGTTACCACCGAGATGGCACGCGCGGCGGCTGAAAAGAACGGCGTTGAGTGCTTCGACACCTTCACCGGCTTCAAGTTCCTTGCCGAGAAGATCAAGCAGTTCGAGCAGGACGGCTCGCACGAGTACATTTTCGCATTCGAGGAGTCCTACGGCTACCTGTGCGGCGATTATGCCCGCGACAAGGATGCTGTTACCGCTTCCATGCTGATCGCCGAGATGGCGGCTTACTATCGCACCCAGGGCAAGACCCTGTACGACGCAATGGAAGAGATGTACGAAAAGTACGGCTGCTACTGCGAGCAGACCATTTCGATCGTTATGCCGGGCGTTTCCGGCCTGCAGCGCATGAAGGAGCTCATGCAGGAGCTGCGCGACAAGCCGCTGACCCAGATCGGCACCCACAAGATCGATTACACCCGCGACTACATGCCGGGCACCCGTACCCGCATGGCAGACGGCAAGTCCGAGCCGATGGAGCTTAAGGGTCAGAACGTGATGTACTACGAGCTCGAGGGCGGCACAACCTTTATCATCCGTCCGTCCGGCACCGAGCCGAAGGTCAAGGTTTACATCATGGCCAAGGGCGAGAACAAGGCCGAGGCCGCAGAAAAGGTCGAGGCTCTGACCGCTGCAGCGAAGGAAATCGTAAAGTAACTGAGGCAACACCGCAGTAAAAATCCAGCAATGCTGAATGCAGCCGAATTCCGGTTCGGCTGCATTTTTCCGGAATCACCTTGATTACCGAAATTATTATACCTTAATTATTTTAGGGGAACAAAAATATGATCAAACGCATTATTTCCTGTATTGTAAGCACGGTCATCGTGCTCGGCGCCACCATCGCGTATGACCGCACGCCTGCATGCCGCATTGCCGTGATGGAGCAGGTGCCGACACAGCTGGCTTCCGTTCTGCCGCGTGCTGCCTCCTATGAACTGGAGCTGCGCACGGAGGAAGGCAACCGCAGCTACACGGTCAACTGCCATGACAAGGACGGCAGCACCTTCCGCTCCTACACCATGCAGACCGTGGAAGGCGAGGAAGAACCGCTCAATTTCACCTATACGGACTACACCTACGACGACAACGGCAACTGTACGGATGCTGTCACCACCGACAAGACCAACAACTCTACTTCGGAATACCGCCGCAGCTATGACGACAAAAACCGCGTTCTTCGCACGGAAAACTACGAGGACGGCGAACTTTCGGTCTCCTCCGAGACGGTTTACACCGAGGTTGACAACGGTCAGTCCTCTGCCGTCAACACGGTTTACGACGCAGACGGCAACGAGCTGATGGTCGTCCGCATGGGCATGAACACCAACGGCGACGTGCTGTCCTCCCGCACCTACGAGGGCGAGGACAATATCACCTCCTCCACCGACAATCGCTACGACAGTCAGGGACGGCTCATCCAGTCGGTCACCGTAGACGAGAGCGGCGTCGTGTTCGAGGTGCTCACCGTGTACTCGGTGGACGGCAAAACGCAGACCACCCGCTCGACCATCGAAGGCGGCACCCTCTCGACCGATACCCGTACCTTTGATGATAACGGCAATCTGGTCTCCATGCACCAGACCGACAGCGACGGCTACGCAAGCGATACCACTTATACACAGTTTAAGTGACCTGTCGCGGAACTTTAATCCGCAGTGAAAACCACCCATTCGGGTGGTTTTTCCTTTTTTTCGGGCATACTATTATCAGCTATACACCGACCATTTCTCCCTATTTGTCGGTTTTCCGCTAAACTCCTGCAAAATTCCTGTCTGGATATTGCTTTTTCTCGGTCAAACGGCTATAATCGCTATATGCGTATCAAGACTGTGTCAACAGGGCACAGCTATAGAGAAATAGATCGGAGGTGCGCTATGCGCATCATTATTGTAGGCTGCGGCAAAGTCGGCTCGGAGTTGGCGGGACAGCTCAGCGTGGCCGGACACGACCTGACACTGATTGACCTGTCCGAACGCCGTCTGGATGAGCTTTCCAACACACACGACCTTGCTACAGTAAAGGGCAGCGGCACCAGCTATCACATTCTGCGTGAAGCCGGCGTGCAGGATACCGACCTGCTCATCGCCGTTACCACCCATGACGAAATCAATCTGCTTTCCTGTCTGATCGCCCGCAAGGCATCCGGCTGCCACGCCATTGCGCGTGTGCGCGATCCGGAATATGTATCCGACCTCGGCTTTATCCGCGATGAGCTGGGTATTTCGATGGTCATCAACCCCGAGCTGTCCACCGCGCGTGTTGTTTCGCGTCTGATCCGATTCCCGTCGGCCATCCGCGTCAGCACGTTTGCCCGCGGACGCATCGAGCTGCTCGACCTCAAAATCCCGCACGAGTCCCGTCTGGACGGTATGGCGGTCTGCGAGGTCAATCCGCTGCTCCGCACGGACGTGCTGCTGTGTATGGTCCGCCGCGACGGCCAGACCTATATTCCCAAGGGCGACTTCATCCTGCGCGAAAACGACAACATCACGGTTATCATTCCGCCGCACGAGCAGAGCGAATTTTTCGAGAAGGTCGGTTTGCCGGTCAAGCGCATTTCCTCCGCGATGCTGGTCGGCGGCGGCAAAATCTCGTACTTTCTTGCGAAAATCCTGCTGGATTCCGGCATTGCAGTTAAGATTATCGAAAACAAACTTGAACGCTGCGAGGCGCTTTCCGAAATGCTCCCGAACGCGACCATCATCTACGGCGACGGCACCGACCGCGACCTGCTCGATGAGGAGGGTCTGGCAACCTGCGAGGCGTTTGCGGCGCTCACCGGCATGGACGAGGAGAACATCCTGCTTGCGCTGCACGCCGGCCGTCATTCCCGTGCGAAGCTGTTCACCAAGGTTAACCGTGTGAACTTTGAGGAAGTCATCGCCAGCATGCCGATCGGCAAGGTGATTCGCCCCAAGCAGACCACCGCCGAGCTGATCAGCCAGTACACCCGCGCGATGCAGAACTCGATGGGCTCCAACGTGGAGACCCTGCATCAGCTGGACGGCGCAGAAGCGCTTGAATTTCGTGTTGCGGCGCACCACCTCACCGGCGTTCCCCTGCAGGATATGCCGATTCGTCCGGATGTTCTGCTGTGCTGCATCAACCGCAAGGGCAAGCGTATCATTCCGCGCGGCCACGATGTGCTGCATGAAGGCGATACGGTTATCGTCGTTTCCACCTTCGAGGGCATGAACGATCTTCAGGATATCTTCCTGCCGACAACCAGAGGGCGCGAAAGATGAATTTCGCAATCGTCCGCTATCTGATCGGCTGGCTGATGGGCATTGAGTCCCTGTTCCTGCTGCTGCCCGCGTTTACCGCGGTCATTTACCGTGAACCCGAGCTGCCCGCCTATATCGCCACTGCACTGATTTGTATGGTCGGTGCAGGCATTCTGTGTGAATATAAGCCGAAAAACACCAAGTTCTACGCACGCGAAGGCTTTGTGGCCGTCGCGCTGTGCTGGCTGGTGCTGGCCGTGACCGGCGCCCTGCCGTTCGTGCTCAGCCGCGAGATTCCGTTCGCAGTAGATGCGATTTTCGAGGCCGCATCCGGCTTCACCACCACCGGCGCTACCATTCTCGACGATGTGGAGGCGCTTTCGCATGCCTCTATGCTATGGCGCTGCCTGATGCACTGGGTCGGCGGCATGGGCATTCTGGTGTTCATGCTGATCGTCCTGCCGCTGGCAGGCGGTCAGACCATTTATCTGATGCGCGCAGAAAGCCCGGGACCCTCGGTCTCCAAAATATCGCCGCACATGCGCGATACCGCGCTTATCCTGTACGCGATTTACTTTGGACTGACCGTTCTGCAGATTATTCTGCTGCTGCTCGGCGGCATGCCGATGTTCGATGCCATCTGCGTTTCACTCGGCACGGCAGGCACCGGCGGCTTCGGCAACTGGAATGATTCCATCGCGCACTACGACAGCGCCTACCTGCAGAATGTCATCTCGGTCTTTATGATCCTTTTCGGCATCAACTTCAACGCGTATTTTCTGCTTTTGACCCGTAAATTCAAGCAGTTGTTCAAAATCGAGGAGATTCGCGTGTATCTCGGCGTGATTGCCGTATTTACCACACTGATTGCCTTCAATGTGCGCGGCTGCTTCAGTTCGCTGCGCGAGAGCTTCCACCATTCCCTGTTTCAGGTTGCGTCTATCATCACGACCACCGGTTTTTCAACCGTGGACTTTAACCAGTGGCCCGCATTCAGCAAGCTGCTGATCGTGCTGCTGATGTTCATCGGCGCGTGTGCCGGTTCGACCGGCGGCGGCATGAAATGCTCGCGCATCCTGCTGCTGTTCAAGGGCGTAAAGAAGGAAATGATGTCGCTGATTCATCCGCGTCTGGTGCGCGTGCATAAAATGGACGGACAGCGCGTCCAGCACGAGGTCATGCGCTCGGTCAACGCCTTTCTTGTGGCATATCTGATCGTCATTGCCATTTCCGTCCTTATTGTCAGTCTGCACTGTGAGGATATGGTAACCAGCTTTACCTCGGTCGTTACCTGCATCAATAACGTCGGTCCGGGACTCAATCAGGTCGGTCCGGCAGCCAACTTCAGTGCGCTGCACCCGCTGAGTAAAATCGTGCTGACTTTCGATATGCTCGCCGGTCGTCTGGAGCTGTTCCCCATGCTTCTGCTGTTTGCACCCGAAACGTGGAGAAGAAACCGATAAAAAAGCTGCCGCTGAACGTATACCGTTTAGCGGCTTTTGCGATGTAGAACGACCACAAATCGTTCCGGTGCTCCACCGACACACCTGAATCATCGCAGCAGAATATGTCGAGATGGGGTTTTCCGGTTACTCATGGTATCCATCTCTTTGGGTAACATAATGGTTTTCGGCATATCGAGCATGCTGCGCAGTTCCTCGGAAAAATAAAAGGAATTGCGGTCTCCCTGCTCAAAAATCAGATACGGATAGGGTTTCAGTTCATCGAGCGTGATGCACTTCCGGTCTGTGTTTCCCGCAGGATAAAACCGTACTGGTCCGCGTCGTACTCCTTGACAACCTCGACGAATGCGTTTACCGCGAACGAATAGTGCTGACATGACACGCAGAACTTAGGCACGCGCTTTTTGCCCACGCCGAAGTGCTCCTGCATGATGTCTGCCTGCTCGAGCAGCATGCGCGCAAACGAAAGCAGTGCCGCACTCATCCGTGCTCTGCCCGCACGGTTCCGCACACTGGCGGAAAAGCAGCGCATGCGCCTTTCACCCCGGTTTTGTCACCTGACAAAACCGGGGTGTTTTTTACTGCATTTTATCCACAGCCTGTTGATAACTTCTGTGGATTGTGTGTTATTTTTTGCAGAATTTACGCGTGTTTCACGCTGTTTTTCCTATCGGTGTATTTCGTGTCGAAAATCGGACATTTCGTGTATCCGGCCGCACAACGGGCTGCAAAGCTGCTATGATAAATGCAGGCAATTTTTAGTCTCTTTACTGCAGGCGCGGCTCGTTCCACTGCACCGCAGAATGAGAAAAGGAGGAATATACCATGAAAATCAAACGCGGCATAAGCCTTGCTCTGGCACTGGCGATCATCTCCAGCATGGGCGGCCCGCTTGATATCCGCGCAGCGGCAGCGGATACCGGCAGCTCGGACGCGCTTGCGGCGCTCGGCATAGATTCGAGCAAAGCGCCCGATGGCTTTAATGCCAACGACCCCAGCAACCCGTATGGCCGCAATACCATCAAGGTTACACCGGTGTACGAGCTGTATACCGTTGGTCTGACGAATGATGTTCTGCCGTCGGATAAAATCGGCCTGGGCAAGTGTGAAAGCGCAGAGAAATGCAATACAAGCGTTTCCCAGTCCAACCAGAAGGACAATACCCTTCAAAGCACGCTGTACGGCAATGATGATAACACATCTACCAAGGCTCAGCAGTTTTTGAGCGCTCAGAAGCAGACCCAAACTATTTCTGAGGGTAAAACCACCTCTACCGGCACATACGCACAGTTCCCGGTGGGCAGCAAGGGCAATGACGGCTATGCCACCAAGGGTTATCTGACCGGCATGACCAATGCCACTACCAAGCTGAACGACAAGACCGATTACGCTATGGCAGACGTGGCCGCAGGCCATTTCACCTCGGACAAGGACGCAAAGTCCTCGCAGACGGTCATGGTTTACGCCGGTGACCTGAGCGCGAAAGGCGGTCTGTACCTGCGGTTCGGCAATGCGACAACCGGCGAGTACGGCAAGCCGATCACACTGCTGGACACCAGCAAGGAAATCGGCAACCCGAATCTGACCGACACCAGCGACGAAGACAGCACGACCGCCAAAAAGGTCGAAAACTTCGCAGAAAACCCGTATCAGCTGAAAAACTACCTGCAGGTAGCTACCGGCGACTGGGACAACGACGGTAAGGACGAGGTTGCGGTCTATGTACCGGAGGTCGGCAATTCCCGCATTGAGATTTACGACCTGCAGACTGACGATTACTCCAATCCCTCTAACTGGAGACAGGCGTGGACGTACTTCTTCCGTGAGGGCAGTGTCGTTTCCAACATGATCTCTCTCGTCAGCGGTGACGTCAACCAGGACGGCGTAGACGATCTCGCCTGCACCTGGGGTTACTACTACGGTCCGCAGCAGAACGCAGGCTCGCGTGCAGTTGTAATGTTCGGCTCCACGAGCGCGCACATGCTGCAGAGCTCGCAGGAATTCCCGCTGACCTACGAGGGCAGCAATCTGGTCCGCGCATCCTTCGCCTTCGGCGATATGACCGGCGGCGGCAAAACGCTGATTCTGGCGGCTCAGTCGGATGCCGACCTCAAGGCAAATAAGCAGAACACGCGCTATGTAGGTTTGTACGCATGGAACGGCGTCACCTTCAAGCCGTCTGTTTCGCAGAATTTCGATCTGTTCTCCAAGAACGATAAAGGCGAGTACATCTACGGTGCAATGGCAAAGCACAACGATATCTTCCGTTCTCTGCCGCTGTGCCCGGCCAATACGGCGATTATCTCCCGTCCGACCGCAGGTGATAAAGCCGATGACGGCAAAACCAGCGATCTGCTGTACTTTGACAGCCTTGTTATCTCCTGCGACGAGAATGGTCTGAACATCAAGCAGGCGCTCGATAACACGGCCGCTATGCCGAATGAGGACTACGTCGAGTACGATGCATCCGCAGGCTCTGTGACCACCGCGGTGGATAAAGACAACAACACCGCAGGTTCGGGCACGCTGTTCACCCTGACGCAGACCATGTCCAAGGATGAGAACAAGTATTCTGAATCCTACAACGTCACCGGTAAAGTTCCCCAGTACGCAACCCGTTATTATTACAAGAGCTGGTGGCATAAACTGTTCCGCAAAAGATCTTCCTATCAGGCTTTTGTCGGCTATGTAGATGCTACTACATCGCAAACAACGCCGTACACCACCCGCACGCCGGGTACAACCAGACTTTCGACCGTCAACCTGTTTGACGACTCTCAGCCGGTAAAAACCGATGTCAACAGCTCGTACACGCTCTGTCTCGCCAACACGGACGACGATACCAGCTACATGACCTACACCGGCAAGCACTATTACACCTACTCCGATCCGCAGGTTCTGGCGGTACTGGCTTCGCCTCCGTACTTCTCCGATCTGCTCGACCGCGATGACCTGTCCGGCAACTATGCCGAGTCCTCCACCACCTACTCGAGCATGAAGGGCACCGAGAATGGCACCAGCTCCTCCTCTACCATCTCGGTCGGCGCGTATGTCTCCTTTGAGCAGGAATTCTCGGTATTCGGCGTTAAGATCGGCAGCGTTGAGGCGGAAGCCGCCTTTACCTCCGGTTTCACCTACGAGACCGAGCACACCTCCTCGCTCGAGCAGTCCATCACCTACGAGACAACCTCCGGCGAGGACAGAGTGGCGTTCTATTCCATCCCGATGGAGATTTACGAGTACACCTCCTACATCCCGGACGGAACAGGCAAATACACGAAAGTAACCTCCACCGTTTCCATCCCGCACGAAGCCTCGATCGGTCTGATCGACCTGTCCGACTACGAAAACATCGCCGAGGATTACAGCGTTCTGCCATCCATTTCGGGCAGCGTGCTGACGCATACGATCGGTGATCCGTCCAGCTATCCGAGCGCACCGAGTGCAGGCTCCAAGGCTTATAACGGTGATCCGGCTAAGGTTGACTTCACCGCGGCAGGCGGCGGCTCCGGCATCACGCAGGAGATCAGCTTCTCCACCTCGGACAGCAAAAACTACACCAACACCACCTCGATCGAAACCAAGGCCGGTGCAGGCGCAGGCGGCGTAACCGCAGGCGTTGTGGCAGGTTCGGAACACTCTGCCGGCAAGGTATCGGTCAACACCGCAGGCGGCTCGTTCTCCGGTTCGCTGCAGAACATGCCGATCGAAGCAAAACCATACGGCTACGGCATGAACTGGAGAATTTTCTGCTACAACTACCGCAGCGGCAATCAGGCGTTCCCGGTTGTTACCTATGCAGTAACCGAGCCGCAGGCTCCGTCTCCGCTGCCGGAGGATTTTGAGCAGGATGTTGCGAAAACCACCGATGATTCCGTTACCCTGACGTGGACCTACGACAAGATCGTTTCCGGTTTCCAACTGTACCGCTACTACAACTTCCCGGACGGCTCCGGCCGCAAGGAACTCGCATTTGTGCCGTTTACCGATGGTGAGCGTCACGATGACGGCACCTACACCTTCAGCTACACGGATAAGAATCTGTCTCCCTACACCGAGTATGAATATCAGATTCAGACCCGCAACAACAACAAGGCTGAGCAGCAGCGCAACAGCATTTACAGCGAACCGCTGACCTGCCGCACCAAGACCACAGCAGGCTATCCCGATATTTCGGTAACGATTGACGGCAAGGAGAATCAGACGGTTCTGCCGATCTATCCGGATTCTCTGGCAACCGCAACGGTTAAGTATAACGGGGACAATAAAAATCCAGACGGCGGCAAGTACAACAGCGTAAGCTATCAGTGGCAGAAGCTGAACAATGGTTCCTGGACCGAGATTGCCGGCAGCACCTCCGATACGCTGAGCATCGAAAACGCCGGTTCTGCCGACAAGGGAACTTACCGCTGCCGACTGAATGTGCTCTACTTCGACAACACCGCCCAGAAGGAGTTCAGCATTTCCGCTTACTCGCCCGAGATTACCACACAGTACAGCAAGCGCACACCCAAGTGTGAGCTGACGGTTACGGCGGAGAATGTACAAAAAGACAACACTGCTCAGTTTGACCGCACGCTGCACATCAGCGCTAAAATGAGTTCCGCGTCTGCTACCTCCACCATCCCGACCGGCACGCTCAGCTTCCTGATTCGCGGCACGGACTTCTCTACCACGGTTGCGGCTAAGATTGACAAAACCGGCAACGTTACAAAGGATGTTATCGTGCCCGCAGACGGCGCCTATACGGTTACCCCGTATTATCCGGGCAGCTATGTATTCAAGGATATGAGCAACGCGGAAGGCCAGATGGTTCTCGTTGGCGAGAACGCGACAGGCTATCAGCTGACGCTCACCAACGGCAATGATAACAACAGCGTCACCCGCTTCACCTACGGCGATACGGTAACGCCGTCGCTCTCCCGCATGAGTAAGGATACGCAGGGTCTGCAGAAGGTCGATAACGCGACCTTCAAGTATGCAGTTTCCGGTTCCAAGGATTCGCAGCCGCTGACAGAGAACAAGAAGCTGAATGTCGGCACTTATACGCTGTATGCTTATATCAACGGTGAAAACAAGCCGGTTGCGGAAACCGAGTTTACCGTTGTTCAGCGTGCCGTTACGCTGCGCGTTGTCACCCCGAAGGACGGCGTTGCACAGGATAAGGTTGATCCTGCCGACCCGAAACAGCTTTCTCTCACGGCAGACACGAAAAATATGACTGCTGATGAGATTGCTGCTCTGCACCTTGGCTATACCGCAGTCAACACCGCAGGCAACACGGTGACGCTCGCGCCGAACATTGCGCCCAGCAACTACACGGTTTCCCCGTGCAAGACTACCGCTACCAACGAAACGCTGTACAATAACTACGAATTTACCTTTATCCCCGGTGTTTACACGGTAAACGGCCTGACTTACATCCTGACCCTCAAGGCTGAGGACTTCGGCGAAGGCGCAAACAAGCACTCTGTCGGTTCTGCGTCGATCATTACCGCAGGTCTGAATGCCGGCAAGGCGGATGACGGCAGTGCAATCTCCAGCTTTACTGCAAACACCGATGTTACCCTGACGGCTGTGCCGGATGCAGGTTATGCAGTCGATTACTGGACCTATGACGGCACGGAAATCGAGGACAGCAAGGAGAAGAGCTCGGTTACCATCAAGACCCTTGCAAAACCGGCATCTGTTTTGGTTTACTTCAAGACCACCAATACCAAACTGAATGCTTCCGTTCAGAATAAGCAGGGCGGTACACTCAAATGCACGGATGAAAATGGCTCCGAAAGCCTCAAGAATTTCCCGGCTTACATTGCCAGCGGTGCAAAGTTTAACTTCACCGCAACGCCGGATACCGGCTGGCACTTCAAGCAGTGGATTCTCTCGAAACGCGGTGCAAACAGCTATCCGTCCGGCGAATCGGACCCGACGAACGGCTCCAACACGCTCTCTGTTGAGGTTGGCGTGCAGGATATTGATCTGGCTGCCGTATTCGAGCGCGACAGCTACACGCTGACGCTAGAAGGTGAGCTGACCGCAAGCTATCAGACGGTTGATCCGAACGATACCTCCAAGACGCTCACCAAGCCTCTCAAGAGCGGCGAAAGCGTCACCGGTGATACGAAGATTACGGTAGCGCCCAAGGCAGGCTATGCTGCCGCCACGGGCGAGACCTATCAGGTGAACGGCAAGGCTGTTGCTAAGGATGCTCTCAACGAGTCCGGCAGCTATACCTTCCCCATCACTGAGAATACCAAGGTTTCGCTCAAGACCGACCGTGCCGCATTTACGATTACCACACTGGAAATGGAGCATGGCACGATCATTGCAACCGTAAACGGCGAAGCTGTGGACGATCTGTCCAAGATTCCCGGCGGCAGCAAGGTTGAGCTGCAGGCACGCGCAGAACGCGGCTGGCATTTCAAGAACTGGGTTGTAAACGGTGCTGCTCAGGATGAAGCTACGGCGAAGACCAACGGCACTTATACCATCAGCGAACTGGCTGGCGATCTGTCCATCAGCGCTGAATTTGCTCAGAGCGATTCCTACACCGCCAAGGCTACCGCTGCGGCCGGCAACGGCACCATAAAATACACGCTGTATGATATCTACGGCAAGGAAGTTGAGACCGAGGCTATGCCTGCAGAAGGCGTAACCATTTATAAGGATGAGGAAATCACCTTCCATGCAGCGCCGAAGACTGGCTATCAGGTTGAACAGTGGGAAGTAAACGGCAAAAAGACTGCCGGAAACTCCAAAACCAATCCGGAAGGCAAAATCCGTGCGGACAAGAATATTACTGCAACCGTATACTTTAAGGTTACGGCAAGCTATCAGCTTACTTTTGGCACCGTTGATGCGAACGGCCATCTGACCGCCAAGATTGACAACACCGCGGTTGTCTCTCAGACCAAGCAGCCGAACGGCAGTGAAATCACCTTCACCACAAACCCCAACACCGGTAAAATGGTCGAAAAGTGGACGGTTACCCAGGGTGACATTACCGTAGAAGAAAACGATGCTGCTGTACAGGTTGATGGTGTAAATCTTGTCGATCCAATTTATATTCACACACTCGATGCCAACCAGACCATCCGCGTTCACTTCACCGACCTTGAGCAGTACAACGCAGCAATCACCGGCACGAACGGCACCGGCAAGTTCACCTACACCACGCCGATTCAGCCGAACGACACCGGTGCAGTCAACAGCGCATCCGCTCAGGTTCGCAAGAACGGCACGGTCAAGCTGACGCTCACGCCGAGCACAAACTGTGTCGGCACCGCCGAGGAGATCAAGTCCGAACTCCAGAAGGCAGCTCCGAATGCCGTTGTTTCCGTCACCGAGAAGGACAACAGCTTTGAAGCGGTTATCCGCAACGTAACGGAAGCTCTGACGGTCAACACCGACAATCTGTTCCACAAGACCTACGCAATCACGGCCAATAAGGCCGAAAACGGCAGCGTTTCCGCTTCTGCGGCACGCGCCAAGGCCGGCGACACGGTAACGCTCACTGCAACACCCGCAAGCGGCTATCAGTTGAAAACCCTGACGCTGGCACCGGAGACCGCACTCGACAAGATGGTTTCCGCGTCCACCCTGACCTACACCTTCACCATGCCGGCAAATGACGTTACTGTCACCGCAGCCTTTGCCGCCAAGCCGAGCAGCGGCGGCGGTGCAGGCGGCGGCGGTGGAGCGGGCGGCGGTGCTGCACCGGCTCCGTCCGACAACGGCTCGTCCTCCATCACTGCACCGGACGGCACCAAGATTCCCGCAACGGTTGCGGTAAAGAACGGCACCGCAGCGGTTTCTGCCGACAGCTCCAAGCTGACTGCGGTTTCCGGCAAGGATTCGCTGACGCTTGATCTGTCCGCAGACTCCACCGTACGCGCGGTATCGCTCACCGGCGATGTGGTAGCTGCTCTTGCCGGTGCAAAGAACGGCGCAGCGCTTATCCTGCCGAACGGCACGGTTGCACTCGACCGTGAGACGCTGACCGCACTCGGCAGCGCCGCACAGGCTGACGGTATGGCAAGTATTTCGCTCGCTTCCGCTGACAAGTCCTCCCTGACGGACGCACAGCGCAAATACCTGCCGAAGAACAGCACCATCCTGAACATTTCTGCGCAGGTGCAGCCGAAAAACGGCACTGCAACCCGCATTCATGCGCTGAACGGCACGGCTTCGGTTTCTGTAGCATACAGCCTCAAGAGCGGCGAGAACGCCGCGCATCTGGTTGCATACTATCTTGCTGAGGACGGCTCGTTCGAAAAGCTGCCTGTCATTTATGATGCAGCGACCGGAAAGGCTACCTTTAAGACCACCCACTTCTCCACCTTCGTTATCACCCACGAGTACAGCAGCGACTTCTCCGATGTCAACCTGCGCAAGTGGTTCTACAACGAGGTCAACACCGCACTCGAGAACGGCTGGTTCAAGGGCCTGACCGCGACTAAGTTCGGTCCGGATGACGGCATGACCCGCGCAATGCTGGTTCAGGTGCTCTACCGCATGAGCGGCAGCAAGGCCGCTTCCACCGCACAGTTCACCGATGTGGCGGACGGCAAGTGGTACGCGGAAGCCATCGCATGGGCCTCCGAAAACGGCATCGTCAACGGCTTTACGGACGGCAGATTCCAGCCGGATACGCTGATCACCCGTCAGCAGCTGGCGGCCATCCTGTACCGCTACGATACCTATCGCGGTCATACGCCGCAGGGCAGCGCAGCACTCGATGGCTACACAGACGCGGCTTCTGTCGAGTCGTGGGCTGCTGAAGCAATGAGCTGGGCGAACGGCAACGGTCTGGTAACCGGCGTTACCCCGACTACGCTCGTGCCGAACGGCACCGCAACCCGTGCTCAGGTAGCGGTTATCCTCAGCCGCTACACCGACCAGTAATCCCATCCAATCCATACCACCCAGCGGATATGGTATGAACAACCGCCCTGCAAGGGCAGACAATACCGACAGCGCCTGAAAACGCACACAAGCGACACCAATCGAAATATGGTGTCGCTTGTTTTTTCGCTTCTCACACGGAATACGCTCACGCGAGAACGAATCGAACAGCCGCGGCAGAAATTCCATGCTCATATGTCAGCTTCTCCGGCGTGATATACTCTGCCAACCGAATCGCAAGTATTTTCAGGCTCGCGGCTCATTATATCGTACATCATGTTCTATATTTGCATAATACTGTGCAAATTCGACTCATTTTGATTTACAACGTCGTTGCAGGGTGATATACTGAAATTACCATATAAGATGCGCCGGATTATGTTTTAAGGAGAATGCTATAATGACCATGAATGACCCGCTGCTCCGCACGGACAGCTATGCAAAAATCTTCCTGTATAACACCCATGAAACCGTCGCCTGTGTGCCGCGCCACACCATCCGCATGCGCGATAAAGTGCGCCCGGACAAGCTGCGCGAAGCCGTCGAACAGGCACTGCTGCGCTTTCCGCACATGATGCTGACCGCCGAGCCGACCGAGACCGCGTTCCGCTACCGCCGAAACGTGCAGCCCGCCGTAGTGCTGCCGTTCGATGGCGTATCCACCCGCTACACCATCGGCTCCAAGGATACGAACGGATACTTATTTCTCGTCGGCTACCACGACAAGACCATCTACATGGAGTATCAGCACTCTATCTCGGATGGACGCGGATTCGAGGAGTTTATCCGCTGTGTACTGTTCCAGTACCTGAAAAACTGCGGTTTCCCGGTTGAAAATGACGGCTCTGTGCGCGGCATGGATACCCGCTGGTCTCCTGAGGAGAGCGCAAACGGCTACGAGCAGCTGGCAGACCGTGAATTTTCGCCAGATGGCATCTGGAAAAAGCCGGAGGCTGTTCATGCCCCCGAGGTACAGTGGGGCGCTGACGGCTCCGAAGTCGTCACCGAGGTGACGTTCCCGTTTTCTCAGCTGCACGATTACGCAAAGTCCATCGGCGTCAGTCCGCTGTCTGTACTGGCTCCGCTGATGATGAAAGCGTTTGATGATAAGTTTGGCGGAACGGACAAGCCGGTTATCGCGGAGATTCCGGTCGATCTGCGTCCGCTGCTGCCGACGCTTACCACGCGGTATTTTATTTGCTTTATCGATCTGCCGTATTTTCCGGAATACCGCGATCTGCCGAATGACGAGGTGTTCCGGCGCACGAAGGCGTTTTTGAAGGATCAGATGCAGCGCGAACAGCTGCTCTATCGCGCGAAAGCCGCCGCAGACCGCTGTGAATCGCTGCATGAGGCAGACATTCCGCTCGCGGAGAAAATGCAGGCGGCGCAAAAGGTCACGACTGATTTTGTGCTCGAGGACAGCTTTCTCATTACCAATGTCGGCCGGTTCGCCCTGCCGGAAAGCTGCCGTCCGTATGTACTCGATTACGGCGCAATCCTGCCGTGCGCCGTGCAGCCGTTTGCGCTGCTGATCTCGTCGTATGGAGATAAAATGAAACTGTCCGTCGCGCAGCGCGATCACGATATGCAGGTTGTCGAGGATTTGTGCGCCGGTCTGCGGCAGCTTGGCATCCAGCCGGAGACACTCAGCTATCCGTTTGTAGTAACACGGTATAACGGACTTGAGTGCGGGATGTAAGTTCAAAACTGTAATTTCAAAAGCAAAACGCTCAGCTATCGTTTGATAGCTGAGCGTTTTGCTTTATCCAAGCCGCGCGACTGTATACCCGACATACAGACCGGCACCGGTCACAAGTGCATTCTCGTCCACATCGAAGCCGCCGTTATGGTTGGTGATCATCGTGTGCGGAAAATCCGGATTGCCGGTGCCGAGATACGCATACGCGCCCGGCTTATACAGCTCAAACTCGGCAAAATTGTCGCCGCTGAGCGACAGCTCACGGTTGGTGACAACGTGTCCTTCTCCGAGCAGCTCGTCCACGACCCGAGCAGCTTCCTCGCACACCTGCGGGTCATTGACGAGCGCAGCGGCAAAGTCCGTCCACTCGATTTCCGCCGTGCCGCCGTACAGCGCAGCGATGCTCTGCGCGGTCTCACTGACCTGTGCGCGAACGCGGTCGCGGCTCTCCTGCGAAATGGTGCGCGTTGTGCCCTCCATTTCAGCAAATGCTGCCACGGCGTTGTAGGTCGTGCCCGCGTTCAGCTTGCCGATGCCGATGATGACCGGCTCGGTCGGTGAAGTGCGGCGCGTAACCAGTCCCTGCACTGCCACAACAATCTGGCTGGCGATGTACAGCGCATCTACGCCCATATGCGGCGTGGAAACGTGCGTGGACCTGCCGTGCACGCGAATGCGGAAATGATCGACTGCGGCGTTGTTGATGCCCGGTTTGAGTCCTACCGTGCCTGCCTCCAAATCATACGCGGTATGCAGACCAAACACGCGCTCGGCACCATCCAGCACACCGGCTGCGACAAACGGCTTTGCACCTTTTCCGATTTCCTCTCCCGGCTGAAACACAAGACGAACCTTTCCGCTGAACGCGTCTCTGTTCTCCGACAGGATTTTCGCGGCACCCAGAAGGCAGGCAGCGTGCGCATCATGGCCGCAGGCGTGCATGACGCCTGCATTCTCTGAGCGATAGACGCACTCGTGCGTCTCCTCAATGGGCAGCGCGTCGATATCCGCACGCAGAACCAGCACTTTTCCGTTGTCCTTTGCACCCTTCAGCGTGCCGAGCACGCCGGTCTCGCCCACGCGCGTGTGCGGAATGCCGAACTTGTCCAGTTCCTCCTCAATGCGCTGTGCCGTGCGGAATTCCTGCAGGCTCAGCTCCGGGTGCCGGTGAAATTCCCGACGGATGGATACGATGTAGTCCTTCGTTTCCGCTGCGGCTTTCTTTACATCCATGACGGCTTTTCCTCCTGTTTATCGGTGTTTCGGTTTGATCTTATCACGCAGACCTTCCAGACGGTTGAGTGCATCGAGCAGCGTCTCGTCCTTCTTGGCAAAATGCAGGCGAATCAGGTTGTTGACCGGCTCACGGAAGAAGCTCGATCCGGGAACCGCGCCTACGCCGACATAATGCGCCAGATCCTCGCAGAACGCAAGATCGCTCTCGTAGCCGAACTCGGCAATGTCGAGCAGAACATAGTACGCGCCCTGCGGGTCGGTATGGGCGATTTTGAGATCGTCCAGACCCTTGAGGAACAGATCCTTTTTGTGCGTGTACTTGGCCTGCAAATCGTCATAGTAGTCCTGCCCCATCTTCAGGCCGGTGACAACGGCCTCCTGCAGCGGTGCTGCCGCGCCGACCGTCAGGAAGTCATGCACCTTTTTCGCACGGTCGATAATCTCCGGCGGGGCAATGATATAACCCAGTCGCCAGCCGGTAACCGAGTACGTTTTGGAGAGCGACGAGCACGACAGCGTGCGCTCCCACATGCCCGGCAGGGTGGCAAAATAGGTGTGCTTGTTCGGCGCGAAGACGATGTGCTCATACACCTCGTCCGTGATAACGTAGGTGTCGTACTTCTCCGCGAGAGACGCGATAATCTCCAGCTCCTCGCGGGTGAACACCTTGCCGCACGGATTGGACGGGTTGCACAGGATGATGGCCTTCGGGTGCTGACGGAATACATCCTCGAGCACGTTTGCGTCAAAGTGGAAATCCGGCGGCACAAGCGGCACATAGATAGGCTCTGCACCGGACAGGATGGTGTCCGCACCGTAGTTCTCGTAGAACGGGGAGAAAATGATAACCTTGTCGCCCGGATTGGTGACCGTCATCATCGCAGCCATCATCGCCTCCGTGCTGCCGCAGGTGGTGACGATTTCGGTGTTCGGATCGATCCTGCGGCCCATGAAATACGTCTGCTTGGCGGCCAGCGCTTCGCGGAAGTTCTGCGAACCCCATGTGATCGAATACTGGTGATAGTCTTCGTAGGCCACCTGCGCCAGACGGTCGAGCAGCTCTTTCGGCGGCTCGAAGTCCGGGAAGCCCTGCGACAGATTTACCGCATCATACTGCATGGAAACGCGCGTCATACGGCGGATGACCGAATCGGTAAAGCCGGCGGTGCGCTCAGATAAGCTCTGCATGGTTATTTTCCTCCCATAATGTAAGATTTCTGATCGTTAAGCGTGTGCTTCGGGTCGAGAGCGGTCTTGATCGTGTTCATCACGGCAAGATTCTCCTGCGCGGTCTCCCGCAGGAAATACGGCCGCTTGGCAATGCCGATGCCGTGCTCTCCCGAGGCTACGCCGCCGTAAAAATACGCCTTAGCGTAAGCCTGCTCCATGTTTTCGTGCAGCTCGCGCTCCCATGTCTGCTGGTCGCGGCCGTCGCGCACCACGCACAGATGCACGTTGCCGTCACCCGCATGACCGAACGCGATCATACGCATACCCGAGGATGCTTCCAGCTCGTTGATATAGCGAACGAAATCCGCCGTGTGGCTGATCGGCACCACAATGTCCACCGGCTCCTGCTCGGACACGGCCTCGACCGCCATGACGAGCGCACCGCGCACCTTCCAAATGTCGGCGGCCTGCTCCGCACTGCGCAGCACGATGCAGTCGATGGCACCGTTGTCGAGTGCAAGGCGGCGCACGCGCTCAATATTCGCATTGACCTCGCTCTCGTGGCCGTCAAACGTCAGCAGAATGTACGAACCGGCATCCGGACGCGGATATTGCACGCCGGAAAAGCTCTCACCGAGGGCTACGACCTTGCGTTCCATGAACTCGACTGCGGTCGGGTTGGCGTTCGCCTGCAGGATGGTCAGCACGCTGCGGATACCCGTGCCGAGGTCAGCAAACGGCACGAGCACGCTCACCGAGGTCTCCGGCTTGGGAAGAAGGCGCAGCAGGCACTTGGTAATAACCGCCAGCGTACCCTCCGAGCCGATGAGCAGATGCTTGAGCGACAGACCGCTCGCGTCCTTCACCTGCTTGCCGCCGACATGCAGCACCGTGCCGTCCGCAAGGACGACCTCCAGCCCGCGCACATAATCGCGCGTTACGCCGTACTTGACTGCACGCATACCGCCCGCATTGGTGCTGATGTTGCCGCCGATGCTCGAGGCCTTTTCGCCCGGATCGGGCGGATAGAACAGGCCGCGCTCCTCGACATACGCCTGCAGATCCTTGAGCAGCATACCCGGCTCGACGGTGACCGTCATGGTGTCGCGGTCAAGCTCGAGCACACGGTTCATGTGGGACACATCCAGAATGATACCACCGAACAGCGGAATTGTCGAGCCTACCAGATTGGTGCCCGCGCCGCGCGGCGTGACCGGGATACCGTTTTCGTTGGCGTACCGGAGCACGCCGCTGACCTCCTCGGTCGAGCGCGCGAACACGAGTGCATCCGCTGTGCCGGTGCGGCGGCCGAGCGCATCGCTCAGGTATTCCGCCGGAATATTTTCCTCGAAAAGCAGGCGTTCGCTGTCCGGAATGATCTCCTGCAGCGCCTGTTTGTTGATCTGCATTACTGTTTCCTCCCTGCCGAAAATACCGCCGGTTGTTTCCGGCGGCATTAGGAATAATTATGAATTACTTGTCTGCCAGCAGATCCTGATCCCAGCCTGCCTTGATGAAGTAGCCGCCGAACTGGTCGTTGAATACCTTCTCGGTCTCATCGGACTGGAACGCTGCTACGACCTTCTTGTAGGTCTCCAGCTTGTCCGCATCCTCGAGGTCAGCGGAACGTGCTGCGATCAGGTTCCAGTACTCCTCGATGTCCAGCTGATCATCCTTGTAGATGGCGTCCTCGGTCTTAAGGCCGAAATCCAGTGCGTAGTTGCCGTTTACGACAGCTGCGGTAACGTCAGCCAGCGTGGACGGGATAACGTTTGCCTTCAGCTCCTCGATGGTGATCTTGTTGTTGTAGGTCTCGATGTCGTCGATGGTCGGGTTGAACTCTGCGCTGTCCTTCAGCTTGATCAGACCGGCAGCCTCCAGCACCTTGAGCGCGCGGCCGCCGTTGGTTACATCGTCCGGAATGGCTACGGTGTCGCCGTCCTTGAGCTCATCAACCGACTTAACCTTGTCGGAGTACAGGTTCAGCGGAATGATAAAGGTGTTGCCGATGTTCTCGATCTCATAGCCGTAGTTGTCGATCTCGCTCTGCAGGTAAATGCGGTGCTGGAATGCGTTCAGGTCAATCTCGCCGTTCGCAAGTGCGTTGTTCGGGGTAACGTAGTCCGAGAACTGTACGAACTCGAGGTCGATACCCTCGTCAGCCAGCTTTTCCTTAGCCGGGGTCCACAGATCCTCATAAATGCTGCCGACTACGCCGAGCTTTACGGTTACGGCATCACCAGAATTGCTGTCGGATGCCTGTGCGTCATCGGAAGCTGCGCTGCTTGAGCCGCCGCAGGCGGTCAGGGACAGAGCGAAGGTTGCTGCGGACAGGGACAGTGCGATGATTCTTTTGAGCTTCATTGGGATTACCTCCGTTTATGATGTGAATTTTTTAATTGACTGATGTTAGAGAGTGAGCGACAGCTGATAATTCTCGCTCATGGTCTTGCAGGATGCGTTGAACTTCTCCTGCTCCTCCGGGGTGAGGTGCAGCTCAATGATCTCTGCGATGCCGTCGCGACCCACGATAGCGGGCACGCTGGCGTACACATCGTGCTGACCGTATTTGCCGTCCAACAGAACAGAAACTGAAAGAACGCGGTTCTCGTTGTAGAAAATGGCGCGAACGACTTCTGCGGCAGAAGCGCCGATGCCGAACTCGGTGCACTGCTTGCCGCGCAGGATGGTCCAGCCGCCTTCACGGCCTGCGTCAGCAAGCGCATCCATGTCGAGTTTGCCGAAGGTGTCCGGATACTCCTCGCGCCACTGGGAAAGCGGCTTGCCCGCGATGGTGACAGCCGACCATGCGACCATCTGGCTTTCGCCGTGCTCACCGAGCGCGTAAGCGGTGATGGATTTCTGGTCAATGCCGATCTCCTGCGCGATCGCGCGGCGCAGTCTTGCGGAATCCAGCGTAGTGCTGGTGGAGAAGATGCGCTCCGGCGCCCAGTTCAGCGTGTGCTGGATGTAATGCGTGATAACGTCCGCCGGATTGGAGATATTGACGATAATGCCGTCAAAACCGGATTCTTTGATGGATTTTGTTACATCTTTCAGGATGGCGATGGTCTGACCCAGTGTATCCATACGGGTCTGATTGCCGGTCGGCAGCGGGCCCGCCGAGATGATCATGATCTGCGCGTCCTTTGCATCGCTGTAATCACCGGCGATGACTTTGGTGCGGACCGGCAGATAGTTGGTCGCATCGGTCAGGTCGAGCGCCTGTGCAACTGCCTTTGCGTGGTCGGAGTCGATGTAGACGATCTCGTCTGCCAGACTCTGCGAAATCAGTGCGTAGCCGACATGGGAGCCGACATGTCCTGCACCGACGATAACAACTTTACGATTGGAAATACTCATGTCAGACACTCCTTAATGCGTGTTCTTCTTGACGACCTTGCCGCCAACGAACTCCATAATGCAAACGATGATGACGAGGACCAGCACAGTGACGTTGGTAACGTCCAGCATGTTGCGGTCGTGGCCGTAACGGATGGCGAAGTCGCCCAGACCGCCGGCACCGACGACACCGGCCATTGCGGTCAGGTTCAGCAGGCTGATGGCTGTGATGGTTGTGCCGCGTGCGATGGCGGCAACGCTTTCCTTCAGGTAAACGCGGAAGATAATCTCCAGCGGTGTGGAACCCATCGAGAGTGCCGCTTCGATCAGACCGCCGTCCAGCTCGGCAAGGGCGCTTTCCACCTGACGGGTGAAGAACGGCACCGCACCGAATACCAACGGAACGATTGCACCCCGAACATAGATTGCCGTACCCATAATTGCACGGGAAACCGGCATTACCCACGTCAGCAGGATGATGAACGGGATGGAACGGAACAGGCTGACCAGCTTGTCCAGGATCTGATAGACGATTTTGTTTTCCAGAATGCCGCCCTGCTTGGTGACCGTGATCAGCACGCCCAGTGTCAGACCGAGCACGAACGAGATCGCACCCGACCAGACCACCATGAGCAGCGTGTCGCCGATGGCTGCATAGAAGTCCGGCAGCTTTGCCATCACATTCGGAATGATGTTATTCAGAAACTCTTGCATCCTTGATGACCTCCACTCCTACGTTTTTCTCACTGAGATAGGCGATTGCCTGTGTGATTTGATCGCGGCCGCCGCTGATGATGGCTACCGTGCCGCCAATCGGTGCATTCTGCACGATGGCGATATCCGAAAAGATGATGTTGAGCACAATGTCGAATTTGCGCGATACCGTCGAGATGAGCGGCTCGGATACGTTGCGCTGAATATAGCTCAGGCGCACGATCAGTTCACCCGGATTCAGCTTGACGACCGGCGAATCCTCCGCGATGAGTTCTTCGATCTTGCGGAGATTGGAGGTCGTGTGGATGAAGTTCTTGGTGATGTTCTCTCTCGGGTTGGCAAAAATGTTGAACACCTCGCCGGACTCGACCACCTTGCCGTGCTCCATGACGGCTACGCGGTGGCAGATCTCCTTGACGACCGCCATTTCATGGGTGATGATAACGACCGTGATGCCGAGGGTTTCGTTCAGGTGCTTGAGCAACTGCAGAATCGCCTTGGTGGTCTGCGGATCGAGTGCCGAGGTAGCCTCATCGCAGAGCAGCACATTCGGGTCGTTTGCCAGTGCGCGAGCGATTGCTACACGCTGTTTCTGACCGCCGGACAGCTGCTTGGGATACGCCTCCGCCTTATCACCGATGCCGACCAGATCAAGCAACCGCTGTACTTTTTCCTCGATCTGCTGCTTGGAAAGGCCGCTGCCGCGCAGCGGATACGCTACGTTGCCGGCTACGGTGCGCGAGGGCATCAGGTTGAAGTGCTGGAAGATCATGCCGATCTTCTTGCGGGCCTGCCGCAGCTCCTTTGCCGAGAGCGACAGCATGTCCTGACCATCTACGATCACCTTGCCGGAGGTCGGTCGCTCGAGCAGATTGATGCAGCGCACCAACGTCGATTTACCCGCACCGGAAAAGCCGATCATACCGAAAATTTCGCCCTTGTCAATCGTCAGCGAAACATCCTGCACCGCATGAACGGTTCGCTTGCCGCTCACAAACTCCTTCGAGATATGTGACAATTTTATCAAGAAAATTCCTCCTTATTCCTCTTAAATGCGCAAAAAAAGCGGGAAGCTCGCAGCTCCCCGCTTCAGAAAATGCAATGAATCCGCAAGAACGCGCAGCGTCAAGCAAGACGATTCAAAGTAATTTCGTATTCTGTCGGTCAGGCAGCATCTGAGCATAATACAGCATGTTCATACACATTCGACCCGACATTCGTGCGTTTACGATGAACATTTTGCTCGCTCCTTTCCGATTCCTTACTGGATTTGTTGGTTATAGAATAGCACAGTCAATCCCCAGTGTCAACCTCGGAATTGTGGGAATTTCGTTTTCTGGCGGTTTTGCCAGTTTTGTATGAATTCATCCAGCAAAATCTATGGGATTTGACTGATATTTTCAGCAGTTTGCTGTAATTCAAGGTGGTCTTCTTGGCAGGCATATTGGGTGATGTACTTTTTATCGGACTTTAACTGTTATATACTGTATATAACAATTCAATAGAAGGTGATCGCTATGGATAAAAAATTCTATGCACACACCCGTCCGATCAATGAAAACGGCGTTGAACGTACAGAATATCAGCTTCTCTCCGATCACGAGCGCGGTGTCGGCACGCTCTGCGGGCAGTTTGCCGAAGCATTCGGTGCACAAACCGAAGGTCACGAGGCCGGTGTTCACCACGATGACGGCAAAGCAACTGCCGCATTTCAGCATCGTCTTCTGGATAATGGTCCAAAGGTCGATCATGCAACCGCCGGTGCACGAAACATCATGTTGTCAAACAATCTGCTCTTAGCCGCTTGTGTCATGGGGCATCACAGCGGTTTGCCGGATTTAGGCAGCACAAATGACCCGGAAGGCACGCCCACCTTCACCGGCAGAATAAAAAAGTGGGGCACTCCCGCTATTCCGCCGCTTGACCCGGATTATCCCATTCCGCCGGTACGCCTGCCGCAGCGTCCGGTCACCAAGCCGTCGCTTTCCGAGTCATTCCGCACGCGCATGCTGTACTCCTGTCTGGTGGATGCGGATTATCTGGACACCGAGCAGTTCATGCAGGGCGATATGCCGCGCGGCACCGGAAATTCACTCGAAACGCTGCTCACCCGCTTACAGGCCAGGCTAAATGAATGGGACAACCCGACTTCCGAGCTGAACAAGCTGCGTCAGCAGATCTTGCGGGCGGGCGTTTCCGCCGCAGCCAATCCCAAGGGCATTTACACGCTTACGGTTCCGACCGGCGGCGGCAAAACGACCAGTTCTCTCGCATTTGCGCTGCATCATGCCGTTGAGCACGGTATGAAACGTGTGATTTATGTTGTACCGTACACCTCCATCATCGAGCAGAATGCCGATGTTTTCCGCGGTATTTTAGGCGATGAAAACGTACTCGAGCATCACTCCGGTGTACAGTTCGAGAACGATGAGGAAAACGGCAATCCCGATCCCAAGGCACTGGCCGCCGAAAACTGGGACAGCCCGCTCGTTATCACAACCGCCGTTCAGTTTTTCGAGTCGATGTACGCTAACCGTTCCTCACAGTGCCGCAAGCTGCACAATCTGGCGAACAGCGTGATTATTTTCGATGAAGCGCAAATGCTTCCGCTGTGCCACCTGATGCCGTGTGTCGCGGCCATCGGCGCTCTGGTAGAGCAGTTCGGCGCAACTGCCGTGCTGTGTACGGCTACCCAGCCGGTACTCGGCGATTTGATTCAGCGATTCGCACCGTCGCATGCGGTTTCCGAGATTTGCCCGGAGATTCCGTTCTATTTCGACAAATTCCGCCGTGTAACGTTCCGGCAAGTCGGCGTCCTCGAGGATGACGCACTCGCCGAATTACTGTGCGCATATAAGCAGGTCCTCTGCATCGTCAATTCCCGCAAAGCGGCGCAGTCCATTTTCTTGAAATTGCCGGAGGAAGGCAGTTTCCATCTGTCCACACTGATGGTGCCGAAGCATCGCCGTTCGGTGCTCGAGGAAATCCGACGCCGACTGAATGACGGTTTGCCCTGCCGTGTCGTATCGACTTCTCTTGTTGAAGCCGGTGTTGACATAGATTTCCCCGCCGTTTACCGCGAACTGGCGGGTCTGGATTCCATTCTGCAGGCCGCCGGACGCTGCAACCGTGAGGGCAAGCGTGCCGCAGAGGACAGCATCGTTACCATTTTTCGCCGCACAGAGAAGGCTCCGCCGCTGTTTGGACAAGCCATCGGTGCGACAAATACTGCGCTGGATAACAATGCCGATCCCGCTTCTCCGCAGACAATGCAGAGCTATTTCAGCGAACTGCGCAAGCTGAACGGTTCCGCGATTGACAAAATCGGCGTGATCGACGCGTTTGAACGCGGACGCGGCGGCTCTCTGTATCCGTTCCGCACAATTGCCGAGAATTTTCGCATGATCGACAACGACACACGCACAGTTTATATTCCGTGGAAGGACGGTTCTGAACTCATCGAGCGGCTTTGCGATGGTGCGTGCTCTAAAAAGCTGTATCGGCAGCTTGGGCAGTACGCCGTGCAGGTGTATGATGCGCATTTTCAGGCACTGTATGACGCCGGTGCGCTTCAAACCGCCGATGAAACCAATGCTCTGGACGACCGCAGTGCTATTCTGTGCAATCTGTCGCTGTATGATGAGAAAACCGGTCTGTCGCTCAAGGCAGACAGCGGTCAGGCGTTTTTCGGGTAATTTTTCGCGTAAAAAGGAAAACGGGAGAATGTGGTAACATTCTCCCGGTCTTCCTATAATAACACTCCTCTTATTTCAATCCACACTGTTTCCAGCGACAACGTCACTATAACATATTATACGTATCGTGTAAACATAAACCGATTCCTTATCAGAAAATAGATTTATAATTACAAGTGCTCTTAAAGTTTATATTGCTTTCATATAGCATAAGTGATATACTACAAATATAGACCGGAATCATCTTCCTGTCTATCCAACAAATCACACCGAAGCCCTGTCACATATTCCACTCTCTGTTGATGCAAGGAAATATTTGGCAAGGCTTCGTAAAGGAGGGAAATATACCAATGTCAATTCAAGTTGAAGTAAGCGGTCCATACGCTCTATTCAGCAGACCCGAAATGAAGACCGAACGCGTCAGCTATGACTGCATGACACCCTCGGCGGCACGCGGGTTGCTGGAAAGTATTTACTGGCACCCCGGTCTTCGCTGGATCATCGACCGCATTCATGTCTGTGCGCCGATCCACTTCACCAACATCCGCCGAAACGAGGTAAAGGACACCATCAACGCGCGTTCGGTCAAGGCGTGGATTGCAAAACCCAAGGGTGAGCTGTACCTTGCTGCATCGGAAAGCATTCAGCAGCGTGCTGCCATGGTGCTGCGCGATGTCCACTATGTCATCGAAGCGCACTTTGAAATGACCGACAAGGCTGCGCCGACTGACAATCCCGGCAAGTTTCAGGACATTATGAAACGCCGTCTGCGCCGCGGACAGTGCTACAGCATGCCCTACTTCGGCACACGGGAATTTTCGGTAAAGTTTGAGCTTTGTGAACAACTTCCGCCTTGTCCGGAGAAGCTGCTCGGTGAGCACGATCTCGGCTGGATGCTGCTCGACATGGATTACAGCGATCCCGCCAATATCACACCGATGTTCTTCCGCGCCAAGCTGATAGACGGTGTCATGGAGGTTCCCCCGATTCACAGTGCGGAGGTGGTCAAATGATTTTGCAGGCGCTGACGCAATATTATGATGCCCTCAATGCCCGCGGTGAAATTGATGCGCCCGGTTGGGGCAGACCGAAAATCAGTTATGCACTCCAGCTGCGGGAAAACGGTGACCTTGCCCAGGTTATTCCGCTGCTGCACGAAGCAGAGGCAGGCAAAAAGAAAGTGCTCCGTCCGCGCGAGGATATTCGTCTGCCGGCGGCAGTCAAGCGTTCTTCCGGTGTCACGTCCAACTTTATGTGGGATAATTCGGCATATCTGCTTGGCGTAGACGCAAAAGGCAAACCGGAGCGCAGTCTGCAATGCTTTCACGCCGCCGCCGAGCTGCACCGCAAGCTGTTAGACAATGTGGACTCTCCTGCCGCACACGCAATTCTCTCCTTCTTTGATATATGGCAGCCTGCCGAAGCTGCACAGCACCCTGCTCTTGTCGATGATTACGACAAAATCATTGCCGGTGCCAATCTGGTATTTTATGTGAACGGACAGTATCCGGCAGATGATCCGGTCATCTGCGCTGCATGGCAGGCACATTACGACGGTGACTCCGATGCGCCCAAACAGCAATGTCTTGTCACCGGCGAACTGGATGAGATTGCCGCCGTTCATCCCGCCATCAAGGGTGTACGTGATGCGCAGTCCAGCGGCGCCGCACTTGTGTCGTTCAACGCCCCCGCCTTCTGTTCCTACGGTCACGAGCAGAACTATAATGCACCTGTTGGTAAGCACGCTGCATTTGCTTATACGACGGCGCTCAATCACCTGCTGGCTGACCGCGAGCATACGCAGTACATCGGTGACACCACCGTCGTTTGCTGGGCGGAGACTGCAGAACCGCAGTATACTGATTTTTTCAGCTGCCTTATGGGCAATAACACGCAAAGCTGGTCGGATAATGACTTATCCGCTGCGCTCCAACACCTTGCAGACAGCGAACCGTGTCAGGAATTAAATCTTGATCCTGAACGTGCGTTCTACATTCTCGGTCTGGCACCGAATGCCGCGCGTCTGAGTGTGCGATTCTTCTATAAAAACACGTTTGGTGAATTGATGAAGAACGTCAACGCGCACTATGAACGTCTGAAAATCAAGCGTCCGGCAAAGGCGCCTGCCGGCTTTTTGCCGCTGTGGCAGCTGCTTGCCGAAACCGTCAACCAGAGTGCCCGCGACAAAAAGCCGAGTCCGGTTATGGCCGGTGCGACTGCCCGCGCCGTCTGGAACAATGACCGCTATCCGGCTGCACTGCTGAACGGTGTTATGCTCCGTATCCGCGCAGATTCTGAGATAAACTGGCGGCGTGCCGCAATTATCAAGGCATATTACCTAAAAAACAAGGACAAGGATTGTCCCGAGGAGGTTTTAACTGTGAGCCTGAATGAATCCAGCACCAATATCCCTTATGCGCTCGGACGGCTGTTCTCGGTGTATGAAGCCGTACAGCAGGCGGCAAATCCGGGCATCAACGCTACTATCAAGGATAAATACTTCAACTCCGCTTCGTCTATCCCCGCGACTATCTTCCCTATTCTTGACAAGCTCTGTCAGAAACATCTGCGTAAGCTGCGAATCGATCAGCAAATTTATTTTAATAAGCAAATCGGCCAGATCATGGATATTCTGCACGAAGAGTATCCCGCTCGGCTGAACCTGCCGCAGCAAGGCTCGTTTGACCTCGGTTACTACCATCAGACACAGAAGCGTTACACTAAAAAGGAGGACAAGTAAATGGAACCCATCAAAAACCGCTATGAATTTGTAATCTTTTTCGACGTGGAAAACGGCAATCCGAACGGCGATCCGGATGCGGGCAACATGCCGCGTATCGACCCGGAAACCGGCTACGGTCTGGTGACCGATGTATGCCTCAAGCGCAAAATCCGCAACTATGTGGAAATGGCCAAGGAAGGCGAATCCGGCTACCGCATTTACGTTAAGGACGGTGTACCTCTCAACCGCAGCGATGCAGAAGCCTGCGCTTATGTCGGTATAGCGCCGGACAAGCTCAAGGATGCAAAGAAGAAGGACGACCAGCTGGACAGCAAGCTGCGCGACTTTATGTGCCAGAATTTCTACGATATTCGCACATTCGGTGCAGTTATGACCACCTTTGTCAAGGGTGCACTCAACTGCGGACAGGTGCGCGGTCCGGTGCAGCTTGGCTTTGCCCGCAGTGTGGATCCTATTGTTCCGCAGGAAGTCACGATCACCCGTGTTGCCATCACCACCGAGGCTGACGCGGAGAAAAAGGGCACCGAAATGGGCCGCAAGTACATCGTGCCTTACGGTCTGTACCGTGCGGAAGGCTATGTTTCCGCTAACCTCGCCCGCAAGACGACCGGATTCTCTGAGGATGACCTTGAACTGCTGTGGACAGCAATCATCAACATGTTCGAGAACGACCATTCGGCTGCTCGCGGCAAGATGGCTGTACGCCAGCTGATTGTGTTCAAGCATGATTCCGAGCTTGGCAACGCACCCTCGCACAAGCTGTTTGATCTGGTTCATGCCGAGCACAACGAAGGCGTGATTGCGCCGCGTGCGTACACGGACTTCACCATCACGGTTGACGAAGCCAACCTGCCGGACGGCGTGACCTGCAAGGTGCTGGGGTAATCTACGCCGAGGAGGACTTCCTCCAACTCTCCGGTCTGCAGCACTTCGCATTCTGCCGTCGGCAATGGGCGCTCATCCATGTGGAGCACCAGTGGGCAGAGAATTACCGCACGGTGGACGGCTCGATTCTGCACGAGAAAGCGCACGGCGGCGGCACGGAAAGCCGCGGCGACCTGCTGATTGTTCGTGCCATGCGTATCCATTCTGCGGTACTCGGTGTGTCCGGTGAATGCGATGTGGTAGAATTTCATCACTCGGAAAACGGCGTTGCCCTGCAGGGACGAGACGGACTGTGGTCGCCGTTTCCAATCGAATACAAGCGCGGCAAACCCAAGCCGCACGACGCGGACGAGCTGCAGCTGTGCGGTCAGGCGATGTGTCTTGAGGAAATGCTGTGCTGTCAGATTTCCGACGGTGCGCTGTTCTACGGTGAACCGCGCCGACGGACGCCTGTCGAATTTACAGACGAACTGCGGCAGCGTGTACGCGACAGCCTTGCCGAAATGCACGACTATCTGCGGCGCGGCTGCACGCCTAAGGTGAAACCGCAGAAAGGCTGCTCGGCCTGCTCGCTCAAGGAATTGTGTTTGCCCGAGCTGATGAAGGCGAAACCTGTCTCCGGCTACCTGAAAGGAGCGATGGAGGAATGAAAAAGCTGCTTAACACGCTGTTTGTCACCTCAGAGGACGCATATTTAACGCTCGATGGCGAAAATGTTGTCGTCAACCGCGAGAAGCAGGTAACGGCTCGGTTTCCGCTCCATGCCCTCGCCGGAATTATCAGCTTCAGCTATGCAGGCGCGTCTCCGGCACTCATGGGCGCATGTGCAAAGCGAGATGTAAGCTTGTCGTTCTGCACACCGCGCGGGCGGTTTCTGGCGCGAACCTGCGGCGTGAGCAACGGTAATGTATTGCTTCGACGCACACAATACCGTACGGCGGATGACCCACCACAAGCCTGCCGTATTGCCCGCATGATGGTGTTCGGCAAGATTTACAACGCGCGGTGGAGCATTGAACGCACCTGCCGCGACCACGCCATGCGCGTGGACACAGAAGCGCTCAAAGCCGCCTCCGCCAAGCTGAAAGCGCTGCTGCCGCAGGTGCAGGCAGAGACTGATTCAGGCTCTCTGCGCGGACTGGAGGGCGCAGGTGCGGCCATCTATTTCGATGTATTCGACCGATTGATTCTCAACCACAAAGACGTGTTTTCGTTCACCGGACGCTCGCGCCGTCCACCGCTCGACCCATGCAACGCGCTGCTGTCGTTCGCCTATTCCCTGTTGGCGAACGACTGCGCCGCTGCGCTGGAAGCCGTCGGACTGGACAGCTATGTCGGTTTTCTGCACACCGACCGTCCGGGCCGGCAGTCTCTTGCCGCCGATTTGATGGAAGAACTTCGGCCGTGCTTTGCAGACCGTTTTGTGCTTTCGGCTGTCAATCTCGGCAGGTTTTCCGCGAAGGATTTTGAAGTGCAGGAGAACGGTGCGGTTTATCTCTCAGAGAACGCCCGCAAAATCTTTTTACAGGGCTGGCAGGAGAAAAAGCGCGAGGAAATTCGTCACCCATACCTTGAGGAAAAGCTGTCTTGGGGTATGGTGCCCTACGCGCAGGCACTGCTGCTGACGCGCTATTTGCGCGGCGATCTGGACGATTATCCGCCGTTTTTGTGGAAATGAGGTGCCGAATATGCTGGTTGTGATTACTTATGACGTCAACACCGAAACAGCCGCCGGGCGCAAACGCCTGCGGCAAATTGCCAGGCAGTGCGTCAATTATGGACAGCGTGTGCAGAATTCCGTGTTTGAATGCCTGATTGACGCGGCTCAGTGCCGTATGCTGCAGCAGAAGCTGTGCTCCATTATGGATGATGAACTGGACAGTCTGCGATTTTACTATCTCGGCAGCAAGTATGAGAATAAGATTGAGCATTTCGGCACGAAGCGCGGCTATGAGCCGGAAGGCGTGCTCATGGTGTAAGGCGGTGCGAAGTGTAAGCGAACCGAAAAGCGTCGGCGCTTCGCACCGGAATTTCCGATAGGATATATACAATACTTTTATCGGATGTCAATTTTGCAGTTGTATTTTGCACGATTCTATGCAAAACTGTTATTGCAATTGTTTATTTTGCGAAGATCATCGGGGATAGTCTTGGTGATTTTTGCTGTCGCTCCCTTCGCGGGAGCGTGGATTGAAATCGGAAGTATCATTGTGGGGCTGGATCGTCGTCTTGAGTCGCTCCCTTCGCGGGAGCGTGGATTGAAATAAGGCTATCCAGGACGCGGACCACGCTTCGGGCGGTCGCTCCCTTCGCGGGAGCGTGGATTGAAATTTCTTGTCCGCGAAGCACTGAAACGCGCGAAGTCCGTCGCTCCCTTCGCGGGAGCGTGGATTGAAATGCCCTGTGCGATCGCTGAAATCGCGCTTTCTTCCAGTCGCTCCCTTCGCGGGAGCGTGGATTGAAATAATGTGATCGGCTATCCTGGCACGAATACCGACGTCGCTCCCTTCGCGGGAGCGTGGATTGAAATAATGGTCACCGGAAAATAAAAAAAGGCGGTCAGGGTCGCTCCCTTCGCGGGAGCGTGGATTGAAATTCGAATTCGGGTTGTTCCGCGCCCGCGATCTGCTGTCGCTCCCTTCGCGGGAGCGTGGATTGAAATCAGTCTGTCAGTGTTCGGATCAGGTCCACAGCGAGTCGCTCCCTTCGCGGGAGCGTGGATTGAAATCGTGGGATCGGTCGGAAAGATTGACAGCGACGTAAGTCGCTCCCTTCGCGGGAGCGTGGATTGAAATCGGTGGCCGAAAAACTGATCGACTACACCCTGGACGTCGCTCCCTTCGCGGGAGCGTGGATTGAAATGCGCCCTGCGGGAAGTGGAGAAGTTATTAACAGGTCGCTCCCTTCGCGGGAGCGTGGATTGAAATGCCGAGCGTGTCCGCGTCATGCAGCAGCTCCACGCGTCGCTCCCTTCGCGGGAGCGTGGATTGAAATACGCTAAAAAATTGAGAATGGAGTGCGGTGCCTGGTCGCTCCCTTCGCGGGAGCGTGGATTGAAATGTCGCGGTCTGAAATGTACTGGTTAAGTTTGGTGTCGCTCCCTTCGCGGGAGCGTGGATTGAAATCTAACGGCTTCCACGGTGTAGACAACGCAATTTGTCGCTCCCTTCGCGGGAGCGTGGATTGAAATGTCATGCCTGCGGAGGATGTAACCATCTCGTAACGTCGCTCCCTTCGCGGGAGCGTGGATTGAAATGTTAAATTTTGCGCTCCAATTACTTTAGCGTTATCGGGTCGCTCCCTTCGCGGGAGCGTGGATTGAAATGGTTGGTGTCGCCAACCTTGCGGACTACAAGCACAGTCGCTCCCTTCGCGGGAGCGTGGATTGAAATGCGGTGAAATGCAGAACAATCCAGTGCACAGGAAGTCGCTCCCTTCGCGGGAGCGTGGATTGAAATATCCTTGCGGTCGAAAAACCGCTTTTTGAGCCAGGTCGCTCCCTTCGCGGGAGCGTGGATTGAAATGACCGCGACGAACTGTTAGACCGTGGCCGTGTGGGTCGCTCCCTTCGCGGGAGCGTGGATTGAAATTGCGAGACCAACTACAATGCGGCAACCAATGCGCGTCGCTCCCTTCGCGGGAGCGTGGATTGAAATAGTTACGGAATCTTGAAGAAAAATCCGGCATGAATGTCGCTCCCTTCGCGGGAGCGTGGATTGAAATTTGCCGTGCACCTTGTCGATCTTGTGCGTACCCCGTCGCTCCCTTCGCGGGAGCGTGGATTGAAATTTGAATCTGACTAACGTCCTGCGCCATCTGAGAAACGTCGCTCCCTTCGCGGGAGCGTGGATTGAAATTTATTAACCAACCACCCCGCCCCGGAGGTAACGGTCGCTCCCTTCGCGGGAGCGTGGATTGAAATGTTATCGTCCAGCAGCTTAACCGTGATCGTCTGCGGTCGCTCCCTTCGCGGGAGCGTGGATTGAAATCCTTCCTTCCTATGGAGTGAATACTATACGCAAATGTCGCTCCCTTCGCGGGAGCGTGGATTGAAATATCATAATCGAAAGACAAATAAGCATTAGTCACTGGTCGCTCCCTTCGCGGGAGCGTGGATTGAAATGTCGGGTCATCAGCGCCGCGAAACATGATTTTCTGGTCGCTCCCTTCGCGGGAGCGTGGATTGAAATCTCTACTGCGTCGCGCTGTCCGAGGTACTGCTTGCCCGTCGCTCCCTTCGCGGGAGCGTGGATTGAAATTCGAATATTCTTTCCATCATCACGAATATAGAGGTCGCTCCCTTCGCGGGAGCGTGGATTGAAATCTGCAACCCTCGGCACCGCTGATGGCAATCGAAAGGGTCGCTCCCTTCGCGGGAGCGTGGATTGAAATATGCCCGCAACGGCATTAAACTACGGAAATTGGCGTCGCTCCCTTCGCGGGAGCGTGGATTGAAATTTTTTGTTAACGCGCCGGAAACCACTAGAGCGTAAAGGTCGCTCCCTTCGCGGGAGCGTGGATTGAAATCCCGACCAGAAGACCCAGAACATCACCGCAAAATGTCGCTCCCTTCGCGGGAGCGTGGATTGAAATGACGATATGGCACGTCTGGCTGAGGGCGTGAAGGTCGCTCCCTTCGCGGGAGCGTGGATTGAAATGATTGGTCTACCGAGGCAAAGGCGAAGACCATCCTGTCGCTCCCTTCGCGGGAGCGTGGATTGAAATATGCTGCACGATCTCGCGCAGTATGATGAGACACGTCGCTCCCTTCGCGGGAGCGTGGATTGAAATCGTTCTGAGGTGATGGGGAATGAACGGGCACATTGTCGCTCCCTTCGCGGGAGCGTGGATTGAAATATTTTTTCTACCCTGTGAGGACCGGGGCTGCCGTCGCGGTCGCTCCCTTCGCGGGAGCGTGGATTGAAATGGCATCGAGCGCATCACTGTAAACGATCAGGTTTAGTCGCTCCCTTCGCGGGAGCGTGGATTGAAATACAAGTGATGTTGTAGTCCTCAGTGCAAGACGTTGTCGCTCCCTTCGCGGGAGCGTGGATTGAAATAGTCGTGCTGATTTTGGAGATTGGATTGGTGGAAGTCGCTCCCTTCGCGGGAGCGTGGATTGAAATGTATGTAGGGGACAAGACACACGGCAGCGACAAAGTCGCTCCCTTCGCGGGAGCGTGGATTGAAATACCTCGCTCGCCAGCGGGTAGTGCAATCCCTCCAGTCGCTCCCTTCGCGGGAGCGTGGATTGAAATACCAGACCATGAACGATATGGACAGCAATAAGGCCGCGTCGCTCCCTTCGCGGGAGCGTGGATTGAAATTCATGAGCCGTACTTGCGGCATCGGTGATGGTTGTGTCGCTCCCTTCGCGGGAGCGTGGATTGAAATAGACCGCGATGAACTGTTGGATCGTGCCCGTGTGGGTCGCTCCCTTCGCGGGAGCGTGGATTGAAATGGCAAGTCGCAGGCCCCCATCAAGGCAATTATCGGTCGCTCCCTTCGCGGGAGCGTGGATTGAAATGCAGGACTCGCACCCGCTTTCAGCAACTATGCAAAGTCGCTCCCTTCGCGGGAGCGTGGATTGAAATCCTGATAGCGACCTATTCGACTTTAACCGCTGGAAGTCGCTCCCTTCGCGGGAGCGTGGATTGAAATGATAAACGCGCCGATACTCCGTGCGCGCAGCTCGTCGCTCCCTTCGCGGGAGCGTGGATTGAAATCGTATTTATAGTATAGCGAACTTTTGCACGAAAGTGTCGCTCCCTTCGCGGGAGCGTGGATTGAAATTCCAATCGAGCGCAGAACGCCGTTGTTTGCAATACGGTCGCTCCCTTCGCGGGAGCGTGGATTGAAATCTTGAAATCATGCTGGGAAATCCAAAGTATAAGGGTCGCTCCCTTCGCGGGAGCGTGGATTGAAATGCATGGTGCGTGCGGCGGTCGCTACGCTCCATTGTCGCTCCCTTCGCGGGAGCGTGGATTGAAATGGGGTCGGTCGCTCCGCCGTCGGCCTCGCTCGCTGTCGCTCCCTTCGCGGGAGCGTGGATTGAAATAGCCGCCGGGCCGTGCTCGGCTCCACCAGAACGTGTCGCTCCCTTCGCGGGAGCGTGGATTGAAATACAAGCCAAGCGCAGCAGTGAGCTGTCACACCTGGTCGCTCCCTTCGCGGGAGCGTGGATTGAAATTAACACAGATTCCGGCAAGCGTCAAGCCGCAGAGGTCGCTCCCTTCGCGGGAGCGTGGATTGAAATATGCGATCCGCCAAAGGCTCCCGCATTTCACCCGGTCGCTCCCTTCGCGGGAGCGTGGATTGAAATCTGTACCTCGTAGTCAGTTGCGATTGCTAAAAGGTCGCTCCCTTCGCGGGAGCGTGGATTGAAATGTTACTCCGGCGCTTGCGTGCAAGGTCGCGCAGGTCGCTCCCTTCGCGGGAGCGTGGATTGAAATACATCCTGTTGAGAGCCAATTACAAGGCTTGTGAGGTCGCTCCCTTCGCGGGAGCGTGGATTGAAATAAGATTGGATTAGATACAAGAAGGAGCGCAGGGGTCGCTCCCTTCGCGGGAGCGTGGATTGAAATGATCAAATACAAAACCGCCGACCGGAAATAATGCGTCGCTCCCTTCGCGGGAGCGTGGATTGAAATACCAGCCGAGCCGAGTTAATGCGATATTATCAAGTCGCTCCCTTCGCGGGAGCGTGGATTGAAATTTAACTGACATTTGCGAGTTATCCCAGTAATAGGTCGCTCCCTTCGCGGGAGCGTGGATTGAAATATCATAGAATCTGATACGGAAATCAGAAGACGGAGTCGCTCCCTTCGCGGGAGCGTGGATTGAAATCTTGCGGCGCTTGAAGGCAATGACGATCTGGAAGTCGCTCCCTTCGCGGGAGCGTGGATTGAAATGCGTATGGTGCAGCGCAGCGTAAAACGTGTCGAAGTCGCTCCCTTCGCGGGAGCGTGGATTGAAATTGCTGCCCGCCGAGGCAGTAAATGCGCTGCAGAGGTCGCTCCCTTCGCGGGAGCGTGGATTGAAATCGTTCTTACAGGCGAATTCGAGCAACTTTTACTCGTCGCTCCCTTCGCGGGAGCGTGGATTGAAATAAGGAGTATCACACGTTGGCGGGTTATGTGCTGAATGTCGCTCCCTTCGCGGGAGCGTGGATTGAAATGAGCGTCAGCGCGTCAATCGTATAGCCGCGCTTGTCGCTCCCTTCGCGGGAGCGTGGATTGAAATACGTCATACTCGATCAACGACCTGATCTGCTTAGTCGCTCCCTTCGCGGGAGCGTGGATTGAAATATCGATAAGCACAATAGTCTGTGCCTGGTCAACAGTCGCTCCCTTCGCGGGAGCGTGGATTGAAATCTACATTAAGCTTATCAAAATTAGTCATGTTATGTCGCTCCCTTCGCGGGAGCGTGGATTGAAATCTCAGTCAGATAGATTTTCATCCTCATTCATTCGTCGCTCCCTTCGCGGGAGCGTGGATTGAAATCGGGCAGTCTTTACCGGTTACGTCGTAGTGGCGTAGTCGCTCCCTTCGCGGGAGCGTGGATTGAAATGCAAATGGGTAAAGCGGATAAAATCCGCACATTTGTCGCTCCCTTCGCGGGAGCGTGGATTGAAATGCCAAGCTTGACGCGGCCGAGTGGGATAGCATGGGTCGCTCCCTTCGCGGGAGCGTGGATTGAAATAGCGGCTCGTATGGCGATTTGCTGGACACAAACAGGGTCGCTCCCTTCGCGGGAGCGTGGATTGAAATTCGGTGTATGCGTCCGCTGTCCGCTGCCAGACGTAGTCGCTCCCTTCGCGGGAGCGTGGATTGAAATAGTACCTATCGCGTTATTAGCTTTAATCCATGAGTCGCTCCCTTCGCGGGAGCGTGGATTGAAATTATTTGCGTATTGAGTGCATGGAGATATGCGGCATGGTCGCTCCCTTCGCGGGAGCGTGGATTGAAATCGGATTGGTGCGTCTGCGCCTGACGGCTGGGCGCAGCGTCGCTCCCTTCGCGGGAGCGTGGATTGAAATTCGCCGTGCTCGCGCAGGCTGGCAGGCTTGCCGACGTCGCTCCCTTCGCGGGAGCGTGGATTGAAATGAGGAAGTGCCAAAACGCGTGCTTGAATTGGTGCAGGTCGCTCCCTTCGCGGGAGCGTGGATTGAAATGCTCAGGCGGTTGAACAGCTTGGATGGCCGGTGCGGTCGCTCCCTTCGCGGGAGCGTGGATTGAAATAATATGAGTCCGGTCGAGGACGGCGACAAGCACGTCGCTCCCTTCGCGGGAGCGTGGATTGAAATAGAGGCGGAAATACGGTCCGCGAACGAAGTAAACGTCGCTCCCTTCGCGGGAGCGTGGATTGAAATTCTATAATCAGTCCGGTTACGAGTCTCAACAAAAAGTCGCTCCCTTCGCGGGAGCGTGGATTGAAATGAGGTTGCAGCGGTAGTTCCCCAGGGTCTTGTCGGTCGCTCCCTTCGCGGGAGCGTGGATTGAAATCCGCACAGACGCAAAAAGTTGCAGACCGCACAAGTCGCTCCCTTCGCGGGAGCGTGGATTGAAATTACTAAGGGGGTAGGAATTGATAACGTGTATATTGTCGCTCCCTTCGCGGGAGCGTGGATTGAAATCGGTATCTCGATAAGGACACGCCGCAAGGCAATAGAGTCGCTCCCTTCGCGGGAGCGTGGATTGAAATGTTGCGACCGCGACCGGCTATATCGGGTCGGATACCGTCGCTCCCTTCGCGGGAGCGTGGATTGAAATTATCACGAAAGAATCGGACGAACAGCGCAGCGATGTCGCTCCCTTCGCGGGAGCGTGGATTGAAATTCCACACAAGCGCAGAGATCACGCATACGCGGAAAGTCGCTCCCTTCGCGGGAGCGTGGATTGAAATATCGCAAAGTACGCAAAGAGACAGTGAGGTGAGGACGTCGCTCCCTTCGCGGGAGCGTGGATTGAAATGAAGCGTTGGGGGATGTTCCGGCGGTGTATTCTGGTCGCTCCCTTCGCGGGAGCGTGGATTGAAATACGAAACGACAAAAAAAGCGCCGTCAACCGACGGCGTCGCTCCCTTCGCGGGAGCGTGGATTGAAATTCCACACAAGCGCAGAGATCACGCATACGCGGAAAGTCGCTCCCTTCGCGGGAGCGTGGATTGAAATATCGCAAAGTACGCAAAGAGACAGTGAGGTGAGGACGTCGCTCCCTTCGCGGGAGCGTGGATTGAAATGAAGCGTTGGGGGATGTTCCGGCGGTGTATTCTGGTCGCTCCCTTCGCGGGAGCGTGGATTGAAATACGAAACGACAAAAAAAGCGCCGTCAACCGACGGCGTCGCTCCCTTCGCGGGAGCGTGGATTGAAATTCCACACAAGCGCAGAGATCACGCATACGCGGAAAGTCGCTCCCTTCGCGGGAGCGTGGATTGAAATTTTCTGCACATATTGCCAGACCGCACCAAACAGGCTGTCGCTCCCTTCGCGGGAGCGTGGATTGAAATCCCCTGTGCGCTGTCAGTGTCCGTCAGCGTGTCAAAGTCGCTCCCTTCGCGGGAGCGTGGATTGAAATCAGTCACGCGAATTAAAAATGCACTGTGCCTCAGTCGCTCCCTTCGCGGGAGCGTGGATTGAAATTGTGCCGTGACAGTAGGCTTGACGCTGCAAACCGGTCACTCCCTTCGCGGGAGCGTGGATTGAAATACTCCAGATAAGCGTTTTGCAGGGCAGGCCGCAAGTCGCTCCCTTCGCGGGAGCGTGGATTGAAATATATTTTCCACGAGTTCCGCGCCCGGAACGCTTTCGTCGCTCCCTTCGCGGGAGCGTGGATTGAAATACCTCGCGGATGAGCTGGGTCGGGTCAGCGGTCGGGTCGCTCCCTTCGCGGGGGCGTGGATTGAAATTTAACTGACATTTGCGAGTTATCCCAGTAATAGGTCGCTCCCTTCGCGGGAGCGTGGATTGAAATGCGTCCTCGCTGTTTGTAGTGGCTCTGACCGGGGTCGCTCCCTTCGCGGGAGCGTGGATTGAAATCACACGCGCACGATCTTATCTACCGCAGCAGATCGTCGCTCCCTTCGCGGGAGCGTGGATTGAAATACAAGATCCCGCGTACGTAACATCAACGTCCAAAGTCGCTCCCTTCGCGGGAGCGTGGATTGAAATCGCGGGCGGGTGCTGTGGCGGTCGAGGCCGCAACGGTCGCTCCCTTCGCGGGAGCGTGGATTGAAATACATCCTCCCAATACTCGGACGGCGCTTTTCCATATGTCGCTCCCTTCGCGGGAGCGTGGATTGAAATACCACCGCCACGAGGATTAGTAACAACCAGTGTATAGTCGCTCCCTTCGCGGGAGCGTGGATTGAAATGTCACGGTGCAGCCGCTCCAACTCGGCCGCGTCCAGTCGCTCCCTTCGCGGGAGCGTGGATTGAAATGTCCTGCTGCTTGATAGCGGCTTTGCCGAGGAGCGTCGCTCCCTTCGCGGGAGCGTGGATTGAAATACGATATTTGCATAAACAACCGGTATGCGGAATACCGTCGCTCCCTTCGCGGGAGCGTGGATTGAAATGACCTCTTCCGGGTCGAGGACATACAACAGCGTGGGTCGCTCCCTTCGCGGGAGCGTGGATTGAAATCCCCTGTGCGCTGTCAGTGTCCGTCAGCGTGTCGTCGCTCCCTTCGCGGGAGCGTGGATTGAAATAACACATCAACAGATTACTTACTTGGAAGATACGGTCGCTCCCTTCGCGGGAGCGTGGATTGAAATTGTACCTTGTTGTAACTCCCGGATACGGTTTCAGTCGCTCCCTTCGCGGGAGCGTGGATTGAAATAGCGGACGCGCATAATACGCATTTCCGCTGATTGTCGCTCCCTTCGCGGGAGCGTGGATTGAAATTGTTTAACCCCAAACACCTACTTAAAGCGGCGGGGAGTCGCTCCCTTCGCGGGAGCGTGGATTGAAATCTGCGTGTCGGCCTTGCCCTCCAGGGCGGCAACGTCGCTCCCTTCGCGGGAGCGTGGATTGAAATACCTACAAGCCCAAGATGGGAACGGAGCAGGCCGGTCGCTCCCTTCGCGGGAGCGTGGATTGAAATACGGCTGATGAGGCCAATGACATTGAGAAAATCCGTCGCTCCCTTCGCGGGAGCGTGGATTGAAATGGCAGACAGCGTAATATCGTCCGATGCTGCCGGGTCGCTCCCTTCGCGGGAGCGTGGATTGAAATAGTCCTCCAAATCCGTTACATAGAGCAGCGTTGTGTCGCTCCCTTCGCGGGAGCGTGGATTGAAATCGAAGAAATACTCTTATTCCGGCTCTTGGAATGTGTCGCTCCCTTCGCGGGAGCGTGGATTGAAATGTACCGTTGATTATGCGTCCGGCTGGATGAACCATGCGTCGCTCCCTTCGCGGGAGCGTGGATTGAAATATACAAGGGGAAAGATATGCGGTGACACCATAACGTCGCTCCCTTCGCGGGAGCGTGGATTGAAATGCCGGAGGAATGGAGAATCCGCAAGACGTACCCCGTCGCTCCCTTCGCGGGAGCGTGGATTGAAATTTGAAAAACAGGACAGCGAAGCGGATACAGGCATTGTCGCTCCCTTCGCGGGAGCGTGGATTGAAATCGTTGGGCGGCTACTCGCTCAGCATGGCGCAGCCGTCGCTCCCTTCGCGGGAGCGTGGATTGAAATACGTCCTGCATACGCCTGGTGTGGCTACCGCGCCGTCGCTCCCTTCGCGGGAGCGTGGATTGAAATGAGAGCTTGAAACTGTACAGGGCAAGCCCGTTGAGGTCGCTCCCTTCGCGGGAGCGTGGATTGAAATTGGATACTACCGAGAAGATGGGTGAGTATTCCGCGTCGCTCCCTTCGCGGGAGCGTGGATTGAAATGAGCAGCGTTTCCATCTTGTGTACGCCCTTGCGGTAGTCGCTCCCTTCGCGGGAGCGTGGATTGAAATGCGGAAAGATGCACGTACGGGCGTTGCGGGCAGTGTCGCTCCCTTCACGGGAGCGTGGATTGAAATGGCAGTAGTCCAGACAAATATCCGCCGCAAGCAGCGTCGCTCCCTTCGCGGGAGCGTGGATTGAAATTGGACGGGAATACGCAGAATTTTGCACCGGAGAACGTCGCTCCCTTCGCGGGAGCGTGGATTGAAATCCGTACTTTTCTTGGAGGCGAGGATGCGACTTGAGTCGCTCCCTTCGCGGGGCGTGAATTGAAATACCGTTTGGTGGAGACCTGTCACCAAACGGTGACGTCGCTCCCTTCGCGGAACGATGGCGATAGCCGCACCACCATCCTCCCGCCCAACCTCGCCCCAGTCCCCCACCCTTACAATCTTTCACCCACCCCGACCAAAACATTTGCACATGTCATGACACATGTGCTATAATAACTCCAATACCGCTATTGACAGCGCCGCACAGATTGCTGCGGCGTTTTGCCGGGAAGGAGAAAAATCAAATGAAAGCATACTTTGACAGCATCGAAAAGGAGGTTCCAGAGCAATTACAGCAGGTTTTCCTTAATCGCCGCGATACAGCTGTCATTACGATCGACATGCACGATGGACACCTGTCAACCGATCCGGACTGTCCATGTCCATCTCCGCGAGGACGCGAGATCATCGAACCGCTCAATCATTTCATGAACGAAGCACGCGCGCTCGGTCTGCCAATCATCCATGTCCGCTCAACGCTGCGTAAGGGCGGCGCAGACGAAAAACTGTTTCCGTCTGCGTGGCGCATGGTGTTTCCGGTTACGGTCGGTGAGATTCCCAACATCGCAGAGCACGCCATCGAAGGCACACGCTGGAACAGAATGTCTATCGATGTACACGACGAGGACTACATGGTGACGACCAAAAAGCGCCTGAGCGCGTTCTATCCGACCGATCTGGAGCTGCTGCTGCGCAACCTCGGCATCCGCCGCGTGGTGCTCACCGGCTGCATGACCGACTGCTGCGTTATCAACACCGCCTTCGATGCCGCAAACCGCGACTTCCGCGTCGTCGTGCCGCGCGACCTGACCCGTGGCTCCGAGCACCTCGAAGAGCCTGCGCTGCGCATGATCTCGCTGCATCTGGGACTTGTCGTAGATTCGGATGCGCTGCTCGATGAGTGGCGTTCGCAAAAGTAATTACTCAAGGCAATACCGCACAATTGAACAAGAGCGATTTGTGAGTAAATTTTGCGTTCTGACCAGGCGCGGTTTTGCGGTAATACTTTGTGTATTACCGTGAAATCACAACGACGTCAGGGCACAAAATTTCCACAAAGCGCCGCGGCAGTAGGACCGGAGCCTGCACAAGGAGCCGCAGCTCTAATTGTGCGGTATTGCCTTAAAACAAAAGAGAAAACAAGGTGACACAAAATGAAAATCGGCAGAACAGAGAAAATCTGGCTGGCGTCTGTGCTGTTCTTCTGGGTATTCTATAATTTCCCGGGATTCCCACCCTACGGCAGCGAGACCGCCTGCATCATACACGGTCTGATCAGCTTTGTCGGCACGGTGCTGTCCGTGTATATCGGCTGCAAGCTGACCGAAAAGGAGTATCCTCTGATTGAGGACGAGGAACAGGGCGAAACAGCAGAGAATATGACGCCTGCCGCTTCCGAAACGCAAAAAGAATCGGACAAATAAAGGATAACAGAGAAAATGACAACACAGGGTTTACTTTCAGGCAAAACGGTATGGATCGTTTTTGCGGCATATTTTCTATTTTTAATCGCCATCGCGCGCTACACCACATGGAAGGAAAAACGTGACGCAGGCAAGGTCGATCTGCAGGGCGGCCGGTTCAAGTGGCCGGTCATGGTCATGACCTATATCGCCTCCTGCATGAGCGTCTGGGTATTTTTCGCAGGCCCGGGCGCGTATTACCGCTACGGACTGGGCTACTTCTTCTCGGAGATGTGCATCTACTCCATGTTCCCGATCATCTGCTACTTTACAATGACCAAGGTATGGCTGGTCAACCAACAGAAGCACTTCACCACTCCGGCAGATTTCTTCTTCTGCCGCTACAAGTCCAAGGCGCTGACCGTTATCATCGACATGGTTTACATTATCTGCGCCGTGCCGTTTATCTCGGCGGTACTGGTAGCCGGCGGACGCGCGGCTGAGGTGGCCACCGGCGGCGCGGTATCCTCGCAGACGTTTACGCTCATTTGCGGCATTATCATGACGGTATTCGTCATGCTCGGCGGTGTAAAATCCACCGCACTGGCGGATGCTGTACAGGGCTGGTTCTTCATTCTGGCGTTATGGGCAATTATTTTCGTAACGCTCAAGATCGTATTCAACGGCTCGATCATCGAGGCGTTCCAAACCGTCCGTGTGCAGACGCCGGACTGGTTCTCCTACCCTGGTCCGATCGGTATCTGCACCTATCCGTCGCGCGTCAGCTATCCGCTTGCGTGCGCGTTCGGCTACACGCTGCTGCTGCCGCAGGTCTTTGTGCGCTCGGGCTATTACAGCGCGGGTCTGAAGGACCAGCGTCAGATGGCTTTCCTTGCACCGTTCCTGCAGATCATTGTCTGGGGCGGCACAATGCTCATCGGTCTGGTAGCGCTGGCTGCCATGCCGAATCTGACCAGCTCGGAGACCGAACTGGTTATCCCGTATATGTGCAACATCATCGCGGGCACGCACGGTCTGCTCGCGCAGATTTTGATGATCGTGTTCCTCATCGGCGTACTGGCGGTCGGTCTGTCCACCGCAAATGCGCTGCTGATGGTCATGTCCTCTATCATCTATAAGGACCTGCTGGTCGGCATCGGCCACTGCAGGTTCAAGGCCTCCGAGACCTCGGTTATCCGCGTGGTGATTCTGCTGTTCGGTACCGTAACAGTCGCCGTATCGCTCATGCACTGGGAATACGTCTACAATCTGATGATTTTCGCGGACTCCCTGGTCGAATCGCTGTTCCCGGCGCTGGTATTCGGCATTTACTGCAAGTGGGCAACCCGAAAAGCCGCTATCACCTCGATTTCGGTCGGTGCGATCATCATCTGCCTGACCTTCTTCGTCTGGGATCTCGGCTATGTGTGGTACGGCACGATCGGTCTGGCGACCGCGTTCGTGCTGATGTATGTGGTCTCCAAGCTGACAAAGGATGACCCGAAGGACAGCGAGGACTTTTACGAGGCGCTTGACTCCGGTCACAGACGCTTCATGCGCATCAAAGCAAAAATCAAGTAACGGCAGGAGGGCGAAATCCCATGCTACGATTTACGCTCAATGGCACACAAATTGAAGTACAGGACGGTGAAAACCGCACCCTGCTCGAATATCTCCGCAATGTAAAGTGCATGAAGGGCACAAAAGAAGCCTGCAGCACCGGTCACTGCGGCGCATGCAGCGTACTGGTGGACGGCAGGCTGACACGCTCGTGCGTGACGCTCGTGCACCGATTGGACGGCAAAGCCGTTGAGACCATCGAAAACGCACCGAACGACACCATGCTGCAGGTGATTCAGCACTCGTTTCTTGATGTCGGCGCCGTGCAGTGCGGCTTCTGCACACCGGGCATGGTAATGGCGACAAAGGCGCTGCTGCTGCACCATCCGGCTCCGACCGAGCCGGAAATCTACGACGGACTGAAAAACAACTACTGCCGCTGCACCGGCTATGTCAAGATTATCGAGGCGGTCAAGCTGGCAGCGGCGCGGCTGCGCGGGGAAGAGCCGGATATTGACAGCTTCCGCAGCCACGAAAGCACGGTTATTGTGGTTGGTGAAAATCAGGTCGTGCCCGAAATCACCGGTTCCGCGGTCGGTAAGTCGGTCTGGGATGTAGACGGTATGGACAAGACCGGCGGCAAACTGAAATTCTGCGACGACCTCACCGCTGAGGACATCGGCGCAGATACTCTGCTGCACGGTGCATTTGTCTGGGCGCCGGCACCGCACGCAAAGATCAACGCGGTGGACTACTCCGCCGCCGAACAGGCGGAGGGCGTGGTGCACATCGTGACGGCGGCTGACGTGCCCGGCATGAATAAGGTCGGCACATGGACGCCGGAGCAGCCGGTCTTTTGCACGGATGAGGTGCGGTTTCTCGGTGACCATCTCGCGCTGGTTGTCGCGGATACGGCGGCGCACGCGAGAGCGGCCGCCAAACTGGTTAAAATCGACTATGAGGAGCTGCCCGGTATCTACACCATGGCGGACGGCTACCGCAAAAACAGCTTCATCGTACACACCGGCCGCGTCAGCGGCGATGTGGAGCAGGCAAAGCAGCGGACGGACATCGTCAAGCTCAATGTCTCCAAGGATATTGAACCGCAGGAGCACGCCTGCATGGAGCCGGTTTCGGCTATCAGCATGGTGCAGGACGGCAAAACGATCCTCTATTCCTGCACACAGGCGCCGTTTGAAATCCGCAGTATGCTGGCAAAGATTCTGGACAAGCCTGAGGAGGATATCCGCGTTATCGTAACGCCGCTCGGCGGCGGCTTCGGTAAAAAATGCGACTCATTTCTCGAAGCACCGGCGGTTGTTGCCGCTCACGCCTGCGGCAAGCCGGTCAAGATTACACTGACGCGCAAGGAGGATTTGATCCTCACCACCAAACGCCACGGCTACCATACGGATTACGAGATCGGCTTTACGCCGGACGGCAAGTTCCAGTATCTGGACTGCCGGATGTTCTCGGACGGCGGACCGTACGAGTGCGAAAGCTACGGCACGCTGATGACCGGCGCGCTGATGAGCGGCGGCCCGTACATCATTCCCAATGTCAAGGTGGAAGGCTCGGCGATCCGAAACAATAATCTGCAGGGCGGCGCGTTTCGCGGCTACGGCATCAATCAGGCGGCGATTTCGATTGAGACCTCGATGGATATGATGGCGGAAAAGCTGGGTATTGACCCGTTTGAACTGCGCCGGCGCAATGCCGTCTATCCGGGTGCGACCTCGGTCGGCGGTGAGGTGCTCAAATACAGCATGGGTATGATGGATACCATCAATCAATGCGAAAAAAGTTTGCGAAAAGCACTCAAGGAATACGAAGGCCAGTATCCCAAGGGCAGCAAGGTGCTCGGCTGGGGCATGGCCTCGGGATTCAAGAATGTAGGCGTCGGCAAGGGTATTTTCACCGATGACGGTGCGTGCAGGCTGATTCTGCAGGGCGACGGCCGCCTGCACATGATCGTTTCCGGCACGGATATGGGACAGGGCTTCCGTACAGCTATGACGCAGATCGCGGCGGAAACGCTCGGCATGGATATCGCGGATATTTACATCACCAACGGCGACACCGAGCTGACCATCCCGACCGGCGAGTCGGTTTCCGAGCGGCAGACACTGTGCGGCGGCCGTGCGGTATATGAGGCGTGCATCAAGCTCAAGCAGGATTTGGACAGCCGTCCATGGCGGCCGGGCGAGGAACGCCGCGCAGAATACTATTATGCATCCGACCCGTGCTTCGCCATCGGTGATTTTGAGGGTGCAAAGCAGCGCGGTGCAAAATACCGCAATTTTCCGGCGTATGCGTATGCCACACAGGCCGCCATTGTCGAGGTGGACAAAGAAACCGGCGAGGTCCGGCTGCTCAAGATCATCGCGGCGCACGATGTCGGCCGCGCCATCAATCCGCATATCATCGAGGGTCAGATGCACGGCTCGTGCTCGATGGGACAGGGTTACGCACTGACCGAGGGATATCCGACGAAAAACGGCTATCCGGTCAAGACGCTGTACCGTCAGCTGGGCCTGCCGCGTGCCGAGGATACGCCGGATTATGAGATTATTTTAATCGAGGACCCGGAACCGCAGGGCCCGTTCGGTGCCAAGGGCATTTCCGAGGTTGCGACCGTGCCCGTCACACCGGCGATTCTCAATGCCGTGTCGCGTGCCATCGGCGTGCGCATCAATAAGGTTCCTGCGTCGCCCGAGGTCGTGCTCGAGGCCATCCACACCGGCAAGTGCGAGGTGCCGACCATGGAGCAGCAGCTTCAGGCGCTCGAGAAGGATTGCGAATGCCACCGTCCATCGGACGGTGTGCAGTGAAATTGTCATTGTTGACAATGACAGTCGAAACAGCATCACCACCTATAGCGCAAAGACCCGGAATCTTTTTCGGAAGATTCCGGGTCTTTACCGTTTTCACTTATTTTCCGTCTGTTTTTTTACCGCCTCTGCGATTTTGCGATACTCCGGCACATCCACGCCGTACTGCTCTGCCAGACGCACAACCTGATAAATCAGACCATCCACCTCGGACTGCTTGCCGGCTTCCATATCGCGCTGCATAGAGGTAGACGCAGTCGGTGCAAGTGCGTCCAGAATGCGCAGGTTGCGCTCGACCAGCTCCCCCGGCCTGCTCTCCAGCGGAATACCCATCTTGTCCGCCAGCGCAACGACCTCTTTCATCAGGCGTACAAAGCTGTCGCGCACCTCGCCCGGATGCTGCATTTCCGCAGCTTTCGCGTGATAATACTGTCCGCAGGCCGCATTCGGCGACACATACGCAAATTTGAGCAGCGTGTCGCGCTCGACATACGGAGAATAAACCGGGGCGATTCCGGCGTTTTTGAGGTCTGTCTCGACCTGCTGCAGTACCGGATGGTCGGTCTTGTGGCTCGGCAGTCCGTACACGATACGGCAGATTGCGCCGTGCTTCTGAATGACGCCCGGCGCAATCCGGTTGGCCGAAATGTAGATGCAGCCATCTGTGACGAGCAGCTCAGGCAGCTCCGCCTGCAGAGCACGGCCCGTGCCGTAGATGTTGAGCACCGGAATAACTACCGTGTCCCTGCCTGCTGCCTTGCGGATGAACGGCACGGTATCCGCGAGAGAGTATCCCTTGACACACACGAAAATCACATCCGGCGCGGGAGCGCCCTGCTCCCTCGCGGCAAGAAAGCCGTCCATGTCGATTGCCTTGACCGGAATGCTCTCGCGCTCATTTTCTCCGGATACAAGCGTCAAGCCGTGCTCCTGCAGGACCGCAAGATGCTTTCCGCGTGCAATAAGCGTGGTATCCGCACCGGATTTGCTCAAATACGCGCCTACCGGTCCGCCAACGCCACCGGCACCGATAATCATATAACGCAGCTTCATCCTCTGTTCCTCCGATTGCTTTTTCTGCATTATAGCACAAAATCGGCAATGTATCCACAAGTCTGTGGATATCTCTGTGAAGCGCGTGATTCTCCGCTTCTGTCATTGCATCTGTTCCCTTTTCACGATATAATGATTTTATATATTCTCACCCGTCTAATTTGTTCGACAAAATTCGACAGCCTGCAAGGAGGTCATTGCACATGGCTGGCAACCCCAAAAAGAAAAGCACCGGCATCGTCAACGCCGCCATTGGCGCGCTGGCAGTCGTGCTGGCTATATTGATTGTCTGGATGATGAACCTCGTTTCTGGTATTCAGGGCACCGCGCGTATCATCAACTACGCCGGACTCGTGCGCGGCAAGACCCAGCGTATCGTCAAGCTGGAAATCTCCGGTCAGCCGCAGGACGGCATGATCGCAGATATTGACGCGTTTATCGACGGACTGCGCTTCGGCAGCGACGAGCTCAGCCTCGTGCGGCTGAACAATGATGCCTTCCAAAGCAAAATGCAGGAGCTGGACGACTATTTTCAAGCACTCAAGCAGGAGATCGGCCGCGTGCGCGCAGTCGGCTCGAATAACACGGACATCATTCCCATCAGCGAAACCTTTTTCAGTATCTGTGACGACGCGACCGGTCTGGCAGAGGCGTACGCACAGCGCAAGGCAACCTCGCTTTCCGCTCTGGAGAAGTACATCACAGCGGATATCGTCGTGCTCATGCTGCTGATCGGCTACCAGCTGTTTCAGGCGCTGCACACGGCTGCGATGAACCGCGCTCTGCAGCATAAGGTCTATCTGGATGCCGCGACCGGCCTGCCCAACAAGAACAAGTGCGAGGAGCTGCTCGACGATCCGACGCCGCCTGCGCCAGAAACCGGCGTGTGCAGCTTTGACCTGAATAATCTGCGCCGCATCAACAACAGCATGGGCCATGAGACCGGTGACGCATACATCCGGCGGTTTGCGGTCGCGCTGCGTGCGGCCATGCCCGAGGAGCATTTTGTCGGCCGCACAGGCGGCGATGAGTTCCTCGCGGTAACGCACGGACTGGATGCCGATGCGCTGCAAAAATTGCTCTCCCATGTCCGTAAACAGCTCGCTGAGGAGTCCCGACACCACCCGGATATGCCGCTCAGCTATGCAGTCGGCTTTGCGCTTGCATCGGACAACCCGGACAGCAATATGCGCGATCTGTTTGACTTTGCGGACAAAAACATGTACATCAACAAAAACCACGTCAAGCGCGAGGAAGCCGCCGCCGAAAAGCGGCTGGATTTTCAGCTGTTGAAGCAGGTCAACCGCCTGCACCGCAGCTTTTCCGACTGCCTGTACTGCGATGCGCGTCTGGACACCTACCGCACCATACGCGCGTGCGAGAACTTTTTTCTGGCATCGGACGGCAGCTACACCAGCGCCGTCGAGCAGATTGCCGAGGAACAGGCTGCTAAAAGCGAGCGCAGCCGCGTCCGTTCTGCACTGCAGCTTGACGTTCTGCAGCGCGGCCTGCACAGCGCAGAGGATACCCTCGAACTGCAGTACAACGCGGCCGAGGAAAGCCGCTACAGCCGTTTGACCGTTCTTCCGATTGACTGGGACAAAAACGGCAGGCTGCATCACTTTATCCTCGCGTTCGAGACCATCCGGCTGAACGCCGACCAAGCCATCGACCCGAAGGAGCAGCTGACGCTGTACTACGAGCAGCTAAAGCAGTCTATCCTTGAGAACGACAGCTATGTGGACGCGCTGCTCGATATGGCGGGCACAATCTACACGGTAAACCTCACGCGCGACACCCTCGAGCGCAACATTTCACCTGCGGGCAAGAGCGATTCGGACCGGGCGCTGTTCCTCGACTACCCGCTTCCCTGCTCCTACCGCGACTACTGCGACGAGTACCGCAAGCGCGTCACACCGGCAACACTCGGCAGCTACCGCACGGCAGATACCAGTGCCCGTCTGCTCAAGCGCTTTGCCGCCGGTGAAAAACACATCACGGTGGAGTACTGCGTGCAGGAGGATGACGGCGCTATCCGCTGGGTACAGAAAACCGTGCTGATGACACAGACCACCGTGTTTGATCCGGAAATCAATGCCGAAACGCCGATGGTCACGGCGATTATCCTGCTGCAGGATACCTCGCAGATGCACGCCCGCGACGAGCAGGAGAACGCCCGTCTGCAGGCCGCCTTCGATGAAATGCGTATTGCGAACCGCACCAAAACCGAATTTCTCTCACGCATGAGTCACGATATCCGCACACCGCTCAACGGCATTATCGGTCTGCTGCAGGTGGACGAAACCCACTTTGATGACAAGGCGCTGCTGCTGGAAAATCACAAAAAAATGCAGATTTCCGCCAATCACCTGCTGTCGCTCATCAACGATGTGCTGCAGATGAGCAAGCTGGAGGAGGGCACGACAGTCCTCACGCATGAGCGCATCAGTCTGGTGGAGCTGACCCGCGATATCATTACCATTATCGTCGGCCGCGCCGAAGAAGCCGGCATTGAGTGGGAGTACGAAAAGGACAAATGCATCATTCCGTACCCGTATATTTACGGCAGTCCGCTGCATCTACGGCAGATTTTCCTCAATATTTACAGCAACTGCATCAAATACAACCGTCCCGGCGGTAAAATCACCACCCGTACGGACTCGCTCGGTGAACAGGACGGCAAATGCATCTACCGCTGGACGATTTCAGATACGGGTATCGGCATGAGTCCGGACTTTGTTGACCATATTTTTGAACCGTTCACGCAGGAAAAACAGGACGCGCGCAGCTATTATCACGGCACCGGTCTCGGCATGACCATCACCAAGGAGCTTGTCGACCGGATGGGCGGCTCGATTGCGGTCACGAGTCAGCTTGGCGTCGGCTCCACCTTCGTGATCACCCTGCCGTTTGAAATTGCACCGTCTCCCGAGCAGACACCGGACGCACATGCCGCGCCGGATATCAGCATTGCAGGCTGCAGGCTGCTGCTCGTCGAGGACAATGCCCTCAACGCCGAAATCGCACAGATCCTGCTAACCGACGAGGGAGCAACCGTAACCGTCGTCACGGACGGCAAACAGGCTGTGGAGATCGTGCAGAACAATCCGCCGGACACATTCGACGCGGTTCTCATGGATGTGATGATGCCTGTGATGAACGGCATTGACGCTGCGAAGACCATTCGCTCGCTCAACCGCCCGGACGCGAAAACGCTGCCCATCATCGCCATGACCGCAAACGCCTTTTACGAGGATGCACAGAAGTGCCTCGCCGCAGGCATGAATGCCCATCTGGCAAAGCCGCTGCAGATAAAGAAGGTCAAGCAGACGATCGCCGAATGGGTGAAAAATAACCGATCTGCAAAAAAGGACGCGTAAAGCGTCCTCAGTCTGTCGAAAAGTCATATAGTCAGCATTTTTCAGCATTTCGCGCGGCAGCGCGCATGAAATAGCATTTGCTCTGCAAATGCTCAAAAAGGGGGAGCATGTATCCCCCTTTTTGAACTTCTGGAGGTAGAAAGTTTCTGTATAGGAACTTTCGGACGACTTTGGAACGGCCCACGGTCCGTTCCTGTTTGTCGGCGAAACTGTAGTTTCGCGACAGCCTCAAAGGACGCGTAAAGCGTCCTTTTTCATTCTACTTTCATTCTACGGCCAACGCATCCTCGCTGATTACCGCCCGAATCCCCCAGGACGGCACCTTATCCGGATAGGCTTCGCCTTCGAGCATGACGAATGCCGCGTCGTACTTCGGACGCTTTTTCGGGTAGATGCCGAGTCCGTCCGTGAAGTACAGCAGGCCGCGCAAATGGCGGAACGCGCCTTCGGCGTTTAAGCGGTCAACGTGCTCGAAAACCGGACGAAAATCGGTCGCAGACTGACCGATCAGTTCAAAATGCTCCATATATTCCGCGAGTTCCCGTGCATTTGTCACCTTTTTGTCCGAGCGCAGCTGATCGTCGCACTGCAGAATACGCAGATTGAAATGCCGGAAAAAACTGGTGTTCTCCTGCAGCAGCTCGTAGGTGCGGCTGAGGAACGCGCGCACGAGTTCACCGGAGGTGGACATCGAGGTATCAATGGCAATGACGAAATCCTCGATTTTCCGCACCTCCCGCGTCTCTAACGGCTCGATGAGCGGCATATTTCCGAAATGACGCAGCCCGTAGGCGTAGTAGCCGTAGTCGAACGAATCCGCATCCACCGAGACCTCCTCCCGCAGAGCGGCAAACCGGCGCAGGAACGCGCGGAAATCAGTCGTTTTGCGGGTAGAAACGGCAAGCTGCTCCCGCACGGCCTGACCGCCTTCCGCCTTGTTCGCAAAAACGGTTTCCATCGCGGTCTGCGTGCGCTCGGCCTGCTGCTGCCAGCGGCGCTCCTGCTGATCGTCGTCCTCCTTGTACCACAGCGTGTGCTCGTCTGTCGCAAACACGCGCGTGAGCGTGGCACAGTCATACGAATTCAGCCGTGTGCGCCGAAAATGGCGATAGACCGCCTCAGCCGTCAGGACCGGCAGCTCGTCCCGCAGTTCGCGGTAGATATTCTGCCGCCGAACCGACACCTTTTCGGCCTGCAGGCAGCGGTAATCGAGCGAATCCAGCATGCTTTCAACCGCGATATCGCACGAAAGGTCCCACAGGTCGGCATCGCGTCCGCGTGTCTTTCCGGGGTGCCGCAACAGACAGTGGAACAGCGTGTGCAGGTACGCGCGGTTGACGTTCGCGCGGGAGCGCTCGTACTGCTGCGCCAGCCAGGCACCGCTGAAAAACAGCACGCGCGTGTCGGTAGCGAGCGTGGGTGTATCGTAACCGTCTGCCGCAGGCAGCGCCGCCAGCGCGGAATCGAGGAACGGCAGATTCATGTACAGTTCGGTGCGGGCGGAAAACAGGATTTCGCGCCCGATAGAAGTCCAGCGGGAGGACTGCGACATAGAAAACATCACCTCACAGGTTCATCTTGCATCGCAGGGCACCCTGCCCTGCGGATTTATTGATAACTTTATATATTTATATTATAATTCAAACGATTTTGTCCGTCCCTTGGATGCGGTTTTGCCTGCGGCTGACAGCAGAACGGACAGTGCTGCCGTCTGCTCTGCTGCGCGGGCAGACGTACACGCGGCATCCACATCGGCGGCAGAGAGCACACCGAGCGACAGCAGAAACGTCAGCGCAGCGGTCTCGCCGGCCTTGGCGCAGGACTGCGCCAGATTGCCGCCGTGTGCGCGCAAAACCGTAAGATACTCCGCTTTTGCGGCATCTGAGAGCGCAAACGGTACGGCAAGCCGCCGCACGGCAACGCGTGCCGCGACCGAAAAATCGTGCCGCTCGAGCAGTTCGCTCAGGGCAGCATCATACTGCCGAAAATTCAGCACACCGCCGTCAAAGCACTGACGGTAGCTGTAGCCTGCACCGTGAATGCGCCGCTGAAAAATATGCGCCGGACTGAGGTCCTCCAGTTCCTCGACGTACTCGGGAAACAGCAGCCGCGCGTGCTCATCAAACCGCACATCGAGTTCTCCGGCGTACTCGCCGAGCAGCCTGGGCAGGCAGGTTGGCGCGAAAGGCGCGGCGTGCAGGATGACTTCACGCAGGCTCATGCAGTTCATCAGGGCACCGCCGCCGAATTCGCTCACCGAACCGGTCAGTTCGATACGTTCGAGGCTGCGGCAGTTGTAAAACGCGTAGCTTCCGACGCTTTTCGCGTCCTTTGGGAGCGTAACCGTGCGGATAGCCGCCGCATTGTGTTTCGGCTCCGTGCCGCCGCAGGTAATACGGACAGCGAACGTGTCCCTGCCTGTCAGATCGGGGGCCCGCTCGCTGAGTACATACGGGCCGACCTCGGTGACGGGCACGCCGTCGATCTCGTCCGGCAGACGCACAATATCGTCCTGCGTTTCGCACCGCAAAAGCGCAATGCCGCCGCTCGCACTCCGCGAACAGGTCAGCCGCAGTTCGTTTTCCCCCTCGATCACGCGCATTTGCACTCGCTCCCTCGATAAATTCTCATTCTGCTACCCATTATAGCACAGTATGCAGAAAAAGACGATACTGCGGCCTTCATTCTCATAATAAGAATTTATATCAGAAATAATATATTGTTTTTCGCAAATGACACTTGACAATCCTCCGTTTTGCGAATATACTGTGACCATACCAAGTAAACCAACACAAACCAATGACGAAGACGAGTAGCAGGGAGACCGAACCTCCAAGAGAGCCGCAGACGGTGTGATTGCGGCAGGCAAGGACCGTGTGAATGGACTTCAGCAGGGCAAGGCGAACGGCTTCGGCCAAGTAACTGCGACGGGGACTCCGCCCGTTATCAGGGGAGCGCGCATTGTTTGATGTGTGAGCAGAGTGGACGCAGTTTGCGTCAATCTGGGTGGTACCGCAAGAGCGTATTCGCTCCTGTCCCAAGAGAAATCTGGGACAGGAGCTTTTTATTTTGTATAACCGAGTTGAGAGTGACGAATGAAGATATTCACCATCTCTCCACTCTATCTGAAATTTGCAAAGGAGCAATCACCATGGCTAAGATCCCCCACAGACTTTATTTGACCGAAGACCAGATGCCCAAGCAGTGGTACAACCTGCGGGCGGACATGAAGGAAAAGCCGGACCCGCTGATTCATCCGGGTACGCATCAGCCGCTGCCGGAAGAAGCGCTGTACCCCATCTTCTGCCAAAAGCTGGCGCACCAGGAGCTGGACAACGACACCCGCTACATTGATATTCCCGAGCCGGTGCTCGATATGTATAAGCTGTACCGTCCGTCTCCGCTGTGCCGCGCATATAATCTGGAGAAAGCGCTGGACACCCCGGCTAAGATCTACTACAAGTTTGAGGGCAACAACACCTCGGGCAGCCACAAGCTGAATTCCGCGATCGCACAGGCGTACTACGCCAAGGAACAGGGCCTCAAGGGCCTTACCACCGAGACCGGTGCCGGTCAGTGGGGTACTGCACTCTCTGAGGCATGCGCGTACTTCGGACTGGATTTGAAGGTATTCATGGTTAAGGTCTCCTACGAGCAGAAGCCGTTCCGCAAGGCCATCATGCAAACCTTTGACGCGAATGTAACGCCGTCTCCGTCCAATACGACCGAGGCAGGCCGCGCTATTCTGGCACACGATCCGACCACCGGCGGCTCGCTCGGCTGTGCGATTTCTGAGGCCGTTGAAGTAGCTACTACGCACGAGGGCTACCGCTATGTACTCGGCTCCGTGCTCAATCAGGTGCTGCTGCACCAGTCCATCATCGGTCTGGAGAGCAAGCAGGCTATGGAGATGCTCGACGAGTATCCGGATATCGTAATCGGCTGTGCCGGCGGCGGCTCCAACCTCGGCGGCCTGATCTCCCCGTTCATGCAGGATAAACTGCTCGGCAAGGCTGACCCGCGCATCATTGCGGTTGAGCCTGCGTCCTGCCCGTCCTTCACGCGCGGCAAGTACGTTTACGATTTCTGCGATACCGGCCACGTTACACCGCTGGCCCGCATGTACACGCTCGGCAACGGCTTCATGCCCGCGCCCAACCACGCAGGCGGTCTGCGCTACCACGGCATGAGCCCGATCCTCTCCAAGCTGTACCACGACGGTTATATGGAGGCGGTTTCGGTCAAGCAGACCGACGTATTTGACGCAGCAGTTCAGTTCGCCAAGGTGGAGACCATTCTTCCGGCGCCGGAGTCCAGCCACGCCATCCGCGCCGCAATCGACGAAGCGCTCAAGTGCAAGGAGACCGGCGAAGCTAAGACCATCCTGTTCGGTCTGACCGGTACCGGCTACTTTGATATGGCAGCATACGAGGCGTATCACACTGGCACCATGCGCAACCACGTTCCCACCGATGACGAGCTGCAGGTCGGCTTCGATACCATTCCGCCGCAGGAATAAAACGCAATATAAGGTATATGGCAGACCACCAACTTCTCTGCTGTATATAGCCGCCTGTTCCCCCACAGGCGGCTATGTTTTGCCGAAAACAGGTTTCCGAAAAAACTTTCAAAAAATCTGAAAATAATTGTTGACATCAGGGCCCACCCGTGATATTATAATAAGGCAGTCAGCGAGAGCGACAAAGCGAAACGCCGACAGCAAAAGAAAATAGATCGTGTATGCGCCAGTAGCTCAGCTGGATAGAGTGTTTGGCTACGAACCAAAAGGTCGGGGGTTCGAATCCCTTCTGGCGTACCAGATCAACCGGTTATTTCGTAAGAAATGACCGGTTTTTCTTATTTTCTGATACATTTAAGGCAACGCCGCAATACCATGACCGGTATGGCAGATGATTTTGAACACTGTAATTTATCCAAATGAATCGTTTCTTCTTTACAAACCTAAAAAAGAGATGGCAGAAGCATTTTTGCTTCCATCATCTCTTTTTCTTTATGTAACTTCTCGTATATCGTGTTGTGCTTGACACCTGCACGTTCTTTGACACCAATCACATCTTCGGCGTACTCACCGAAGATTTTGCGGTTGTCGATCTCGTAACCCTGTCGAATTTTTCTATATTCTTCAAATGTACCTTGACTACGGATCCGCATTTCAATGCCTGTACCAAATATCTCAGCAGAAACATCCCATCCTCCATCTGAAGACGGTTTGACCTCAGCCGTTCACCTTTTCGGAGCTGTCGCCGGTCTCTGGTCTGCACCAGATCAGGAAGCAAGAGAACGGCAGAAGTTCAAAAAGGAAGGAAAAATAAAAGGACGTACCATGAAAGTACGTCCTTTCCCTTATTCTGCTTCCTGCAGATAATAGCCGATGCCTCGCTCGGAGATCAGCTCGGCCTTCGAGCCGACCGCACGCAGCTTGCGGCGCACAAGTGTCAGATAAACCTCGATGTTATTGTAGGTCGCGTCCCTGCCTGCTCCCCAGACCTTCTGGTGCAGCATTTCACGCGGCAGCACCTGTCCCGGTTCCCGCAGGAACATCTCTACAAGCTGCAGCTCCTTGCCGGACAGACGGACTTCGCCGTCATTGCTCGACAGCACACAGCGGCCGCGGTCGAGCGTCAGGTCGCCGGCGGTCAGGATTTCACTCTGCATCATTCTCGGCCGACGTGCCAGTGCATTGACATGCGCCAAAATCTCATCGCTCTGGCACGGACGCATGAGTACATTGTCCGCACCCGCATTCAGAATACGGATACGCGCCCGCGCGGTCGTGTGACCTGCCATGACGAGCAACGGTGTCATATCACCGCTTTCGCGCAGAGAGTACACCGCGTCGACGGTCTTCTCATCCAGCTTAGTGGCATTGTACACGATTACATCATATATATTCTCCGAAATATCAAGCGTGTCGCTCTCCGGCTGCTGATCATACAGAATATGTTCATGCTTGAAGGTGGCGAACAGGCGCTCGTCCTGCTCTGCATTGATTAACAAAATACGCATGAGAACATCTCCTCCTATCGGTGTAACCATTGTGCCGAACTTGTGTGGATTTTTTGTGTATAGCTTATGGATAAATTGTTAAATTGATTCTTTTTCATCAAGCTGCCGTCAAGCGATACGGCAACCCATTTTCAACATTCACGGAATATAAAAGGGAGAAAACAATGTTTTCTCCCCTTTTCGCAATTTACAGAACAATAAGCTGCTTGGACGCATCGGTCAGATCAATGCAGCCGTCCTCAATGACGTACAGCATATCCTCAATACGCACGCCAAACTTGCCCGGCAGATAAATACCCGGCTCTGCGGTGACGATACTGCCTGCCGGCAGCGGCGCTTCTCCGCGCGGAGAAGCAACCGGAGCCTCGTGGATCTCCAGTCCTACACCATGGCCGAAGCCGTGGCCGAAGGCATCACCGTAGCCTGCCGCCTCGATAATCTTACGGCCTGCCGCGTCAACGTCCCGACCGGTCACACCGGCCTTGCAGGCAGCAATGCCTGCAAGCTGTGCGTTCAGCACCGTATCGTACACGGTCTGCATCTCGTCGGTGACATGACCGACCGCGACCGTGCGCGTCATATCCGAGCAGTAGCCGTCATAGATGCAGCCGAAGTCCATCGTCACGAAATCGCCCGTTTGAATGGTCTTTTCACCCGGTACACCATGCGGCTTGGAGCTGTTCGCGCCCGAAACGACGATCGGGTCAAACGACATGTTCTCCGCACCGTAGTGCAGCATGAGGTAGGTCAGCCGTGCCGCGATCTCCTTCTCGGTCACGCCGACCTTGATGTCGTTCAGCACCTCCTCAAGCGCCTGCTCGGCGATTCGCTGTGCCGCGACGATCTTCTCAACCTCGTCCTCTTCCTTGCACATGCGCAGCTGCTCCACACCGTCCTCGAGACGGACGGCTGTCGCGTGCAGCGCCGTGCCCCAGGACATGAACTCCGCATAAGTGAGCGTTTTGTCCTCGAGAGCGACCTTTTTCGCGCCGTCCTCGTCAAGCAGCTCATTGATAAGCGCAGAATAGCTCTGCCCCGCCTTGATCTCGCGCACCTCAAAATCCTTGATGGCCGCATGTGCCGCTTCGACATAGCGGAAATCTGTGAAGAATACCGCCTGTTTAGCCGACAGGTACACCGCGCCTGCCGTCGAGTGAAAGCCCGTGGCGTAGCGGCGGCTGATCTCGCTGGTCAGCACCAGCGCGTCATACGGCTGCTCGAGCAGCATGGCACGCAGTTCGTTTCTTTTCATGGTAATCGCCTCTTAAATATTAGCCGATGATGGATTTTACCGCATCCACGGCGAGCAGATAGCTGTGCTTGCCGAAGCCTGCAATGACGCCCGCGCACACCGGTCCGATGACCGACTTGTGGCGGAATTCCTCGCGCGCATGCACGTTGGACATATGTACCTCCACGCAGGGCAGGCGTACAGCCGCAATCGCATCGCGGATGGCGTAGCTGTAGTGCGTGTACGCACCGGCGTTCATGATGATCGCATCGCAGTCCTCACGAGCCGCGTGAATGCGGTCGATCAGCGCGCCCTCGGAGTTGGACTGAAACACCGCGCATTCCATCCCCAGCCGTTCGCACTTCTGTACAACCTCCGCGTTGATGGATGCCAGCGTGTTCGAACCATAAATGCCCGGCTCGCGCTGACCGGTCAGGTTCAGGTTGGGACCGTGGATCAGTAATACCTTTTTCATACGTTTATACCCCTTTGCATAGTTCTACAAAGCGTCTCCGTAGGGCAAATGTCCTACTTTTTACTTTTCTGCCTGAGCCATAAAGCACTGCTTCATGGCAAGTGCGTCCTCCGCCTGCGTTCCGGCGGATTCGCAGATAAACGTCGGTGTGTAGCCGCGCGCAGCGGTTTCCTCAGCGACCGGCGTGAAATCCGGACCATATACCGTATCCGTGAACGTCAAATGGCGCACCTCGCCCTTATCGTTATACTCGATATGAGAGAAGTGGGCGTGCAGCTTGGCGGTACGCTCGTGACCGATGGTATTTTCCATCAGGTCGAACAGCGCTCTCACTTCCTCGCGGGTGTTCATGTGCCCGCCCGTACGGCAGTTGAGATGACCGAAGTCGATGCACGGCAGCAGGCGGTCATCGGCAGCCACCAGCTCGCAAACCTCCTCGGCAGTGCCGAGCACGCTCTTTTTGCCCATGGTTTCCAGGCAGACCGCGCAGCCGGTCAGGTGAGCCTCATCCAGCGCACGCAGGATGTTTTTTACGTTTTCGTGCGAGTTGCGCATAGCGCGGTCACGGGTCAGCTTGCCCTGACCGCCGCAGTGCACGACCATGCGCGTTGCGCCAAGCGGTACGGCCAGCCGCGCGGTCTCCAGCACATAGCCGACGTTTTTCTCCATGCGCTCGCTCTCCTCGGACGAGAGATTGATGAAATACGGCGCATGAATGCTCATCTGAATGCTGTGCTGCTCGGCTGCCGCACCGATTTTGAGTGCGGTCTCCTCGCCGCAGCGCACGCCGCGTCCGCACTGATACTCAAACGCGGTCAGTCCCATCTGTTCGAGCCATGCAGGCGCATCCTCGCTTTTCTTGAAGCCTGCGGCGGCAAACGACTCCGAGTTGCCCGCAGGACCGAATTTCGGCTCAGCCATGATGTGCTCTCGCCTCCATTCTGCGCCGTCCGCGCGCGATAAAACCGCGCTCAAGCTGATAGCGCACATTGATCCAGAAGAACCGACGGTCGAGCGTTTCGACATAGCAGGTCAGCGCGCCTGCGCGGTTGCCGCCGAACACGTCGGTGAAAATCTGGTCGCCGATGACGGCAATCTCGCGCATGGACAGGCCAAGCCGGTTTGCCGCCTTGCGGAAGCCGCGGGAAAACGGCTTTCCGGCATGGCTGATATAGCCTACACCGAGCGGCTCGCAGAACTTCCCTACCCGCTCGGGATGGTTGTTGGAGAACACCAGCACAGCAATGCCGGCATCCTTCAGCCGATCGACAAAGAGGTGCAGCGTATCGGGCGGCAAAGCAGCCTTGTGGGACGCCATTGTGCCGTCCAGATCGACCAGCACGCCGCGTACGCCGTGGGCAGTCAGCACCTCCGGCGTAATATCGTAAATCGAATCAAATACATAATCGGGAATCAGTTTGCTCATTCATACACTCCTGTTAATACCCGTATTCTAATTTAGCGTAATGCTACATATAGTGTAATGGAATTTATTCAAAAAGTCCAGAAAAGAAGCTGTTGCAAAACTACAGTTTTGCCGACAGGAGGAACGGACCGCGGGCCGTTCCAACGTATTTCTATCATCAAGGAGTTGACGATTATGGTCTACACGAAAAATCTTATTCTGGTATGCACCGGACGCGACACAACGAAAGCCGCTTCGCTCGGCATGCCGGTTTTGCAGCTTTGCCTTGGTATTTCACCGTCCGGAGCGCTGCAGCGGCTCAAGGTGTCCGCGGTGCAGCGGCACTGCCTGCTCGGCGTGACCGACCCGCCGCAGGCGATCAACTTCTGCAGCGCAGAGCGCATTGCCTCCGATCTGGTTTTCGAAGCGCGGCGTACGGAAGCGCCCGGCGTGTTCGCGGATTTTGAACACGACACGCCGCTGAACCGCCGTCTGCTGGCCGCATTCGACGAAGCACTGTACGATGCGGATATTCCGCTGTATGTGCCGCTCGAGTGCGGACGCACGCTGTCGCACGCGATACTCACGGTCTCCACCGCGATTTCGGGCGGCAGTCTGACCGAATACATTTCCTCCCTGCAGGGCATTTACGGCGCGGCGCGGATTGCCGCATTTCTGCAGCCGGTTTCGCAGGATTTCACCCTGCCGTCACCCACGCCGAACGGCGTTTCGCTCAGTGCCGCAGCAAGAGCCGCGCTGCTCGCGCAGACCGGTGCACAGCCGTTCTTTTCGCGCGAGCTGTGCGCGAAATACTTCACCTACATGAATGCAGACGGACAGGCACACTTTGTCCTGTACGACGATGACTCCACGCTGGCGGCCAAGCTGGCACAGCTGGCAGGCTGCGGCGTGCAGAATGTGTTCGCGCTGTTTCCGGATGCGGCAGGGCTGCTGAAGCCGCAGGCGTAAGGCAACACTGCACAATTAAGACTGCGGCGCTTTGCGGAAATTTTGTGCCCTGACTTTATAGCGGTCCCTTGCGCAGGCTCCGGTCGCGCTGCCGCTGATTCTACGGTAATACATCAAGTATTACCGCAAAACCGCGCCTCGTCAGTGCACAAAATCCACTCGCAAATCGCTCTTGTTTAATCATGCAGTATTGCCTTAATCCGTCGTAATATGCGCGGTCGTGGCGCGTACCAGCTTGATGAGATCCGCCGGTGCACATTCGATCTGGAAACCGATCTTTCCCGCAGAGACCATCACGGTCGGGACATTGTTCACGCTCTCATCAAACACGGTCGGGAACGCCTTCTTCATGCCCACCGGCGAGCAGCCGCCGCGTACATATCCTGTAAGGCCCAACAGTTCCTTGACATGCACCATCTCGACCGACTTTTCACCTGCCGCCTTGGCTGCTTTTTTCAGGTCAAGCTCCTTTGCGACCGGAATAACGAATACATGAAAGCCGCCCGATTTGCCTCGTGCAACCAGCGTCTTGAATACCTGATCGGGGTTCTGGCCGAGCAGTTCCGCAACCGAAACACCGTCTACGGCGTCCTTGCCGTGCGGATATTCGTGCGGCTTATAGGCGATCTTGTGCTGCTCGAGCACACGCATTACATTTGTTTTATCCGAAGCCATATTGTTCGCTCCTATCTGCAATTTATACAAATATTATAGACTTCACTTGTGCGATATGCAAGGGAATATCGGAATTGAAAATTGAGAATGAAGAATGGAAAATTATCGCGGCGGTTGAATCAATACGTCGTTTGTAAATTCATTTGCACTCGTATACCCGCAGGGGCGAACAGTGTTTGCCCAAGTCATCGTTAAATGGGTGCGGGAGCACACTGTGCTCCCCTACGGGGTAGACTGTACAGACATTGGACAACTGCGGTACCCATTTTACCCGCCATTCATTCTCCATCCTCCATTATCCATTCTCAATTCAAAAAGGGAACCGAAATCGGTTCCCTTTTTGCTTACTGCTGCGGATTTTTCTTATGGAAGTTAAACTTGGGCAGCTTGATTTTCTTAAACAGGCCAGAAAGGCGGGAAGCGACGCTGTCGGTCAGCGAATAGTAAACCGGGGTGATAAACAGCGTTGCGATGGTGGAGATAACCATACCGGTCATCATAACAACACCCATCGGCTTCATCATTTCGGAGCCTTCGCCGCTCGAGCATACCATCGGCACAAGGCCGAGGATAGTGGTCATAGCGGTCATCAGCACCGGACGGACACGGCGCGGACATGCGTTCAGGATAGCCGTATTCTTATCCTCACCGCGCTGACGGCGCTGCAGGGTATAGTCGATCAGCACGATAGACGAGTTGACGACTGTACCGGCCAGAATGATAACACCGAGCAGTGCGACCATGGAAACATGATTTCCGGTCGGCCACAGCATGATCATCGAGCCAAGCAGACCGATCGGCAGGATCAGCATGATTGCAATCGGCAGCGAGAACGAGTTGAACTGCGTTGCCAGAATGAAATATACCAGCAGGATTGCCACCGCAAGGGCCAGCATCAGCGTACCGGTGGTTTCCGCGATCTGCGAAGCAGCGGTATCGCCTTCGCCGACCTCTACGCCGTCCGGCAGCTCGTACTTGGCAACAATGTCGTCAACGGCTGTCTTAATGGCATTGCTGTCACCGGATTCGCTTTCACCGGTGATGGTAACGGTCTCCTTCTGGTTCTTGCGCACGATGGACTGCGGGCTGAGCTCAGTGTAGACATCCGCCACCATGGACAGCGGTACGGTGCCGCCGGTCATGGTCGGAATCTGCATGGAGCGCAGTGCGTCCAAACTGGTTGCTACATCCTCGTCGCCGGCAACGGTAACGTCGTATTCCTCACCGTTCATGCGGAGCGTGGTCGCGGTCGAGCCGGTCAGCTCACCACGAACCAGACCGCCGATAGCAGTCGCACTCAGACCGAAGCGAGACGCATTCTCGCGGTTGATCTTAACGGCAACACGCGGGGTCTGTTCGCCTGCCGAGGATTCAACATTGATGGCATCCGGCAGGGCGCTGATCTGGTTTGCCAGATCGTCTGCCGTCTCAGCCAGCTGGTCGTAGTCATCGCCGGTCAGCTCAACGCTGATGTCCGAATCCGTGGACATCGACATGGTGCTGCTGGTCGAAACCGTCAGTTCACAACCTGCAATATCCTGCAGGTCATGGCGCAGCTGCTTGGCGATATCCGCTGACGAGCGGTCACGCTGATCGAGATCTACCAGCGAAATTGTAACGCTTGCGCCCGAGGACGAGGACATAATCGAGGTCGAAGAACCGGTCGAGTAGTAGATCTGCTCCAGCTCCGGGATGGTATCAACTGCGATGGCCGCAATGCGGTCCTCGATGGTGGCAGTGTCCTCCATAGTCGAACCGTTCGGCATGGAAACCGCAACACTCACCTGACCCTCATCCATCTCCGGGATGAGCTCCATGCCCGCCTGGCTGACGCTGAGCACGCTGACAATACAGATGACAACGGTCAGCGCGACGCCTGCCCAGCGGTGGGTGATCAGGAAATTCAGCGAACTGCGGTATACACGCGAGAGCGGCTTTTCGGTGATCGGCGTTGCGCCCGAGCCCTGCGGCTTGACACTCTTCTGCTTGGTGCTGCCGAGCAGGAAGTAGCACAGCAGCGGCACGAGCGTGATGGAAATGATCAGCGAGCTGAGCAGCAGCGCTACGATGGTGATGCAGAATTCCTTGAACATCATGCCGGCCATGCCGCCGGAAAGTGCGATCGGCAGGAATACGGCGACCGTGGTCAGCGTGGAGGCGATAACTGCACCGATGACCTCGCCGGTGCCCTTGGTGCAGGCATCCATACGGTCGTAGCCGTCCGCTCGATAGGTGAATATGTTCTCCAGAACAACGATGGAGTTATCCACGATCATACCTACGCCGAGCGTGATACCGCCGAGCGACATCATGTTCAGCGTAATGCCCAGCACGTTCATAATCAGGAACGTAAACAGGATACAGCACGGCATTGCAATCGTAACGGCCAGCGTTGCACCGAGGTCGCGCAGGAAAAGGAACAGCACGATCGCGGCGAACAGCACGCCCATCCAGATGTTCTGAATAGCGTTATCAACCGTCATATTGATATAGTCGGACTGATCCATAACGATATTCCACTGCAGGGAATCGTTGCTCTTAAGCAGGGAGTCAAACTCAGCCTTGGCCAGCTCGGCAATCTGCGCCGTATTGGAGCCGGACTGCTTGTTGACCGACAGGATGATACATTCCTCGCCGTCAACCTTGGAGATGGCGTCCTGATCCTTCGGCTGCATGGAAACATCCGCAATCTGGCTCAGACGGACCGTGCCGCCTGCCGGAAGCGAGATCAGAGCGTTCTTAACATCATCAATGGACGAATACTCACCGTCCGTGCGGACAGCCAGCGTCTGCGAACCGTTATCCAGATCGCCGCCCGGAATGGCGATGTTGTCCGCGCCGAGCTGCTGACCGATGGACGAAATGGTCAGGTTGTAGCCCTTCAGGCGGGAGGCGTCCGTGTGGACTGCGATCTCCTGCTCGTAGCCGCCCGAAATATCAACAGACGCTACGCCGTCCAGACGCTCGAGCGCCGGCTGAATCTCGTCCTCCGCAATAGACTGCAGAGAGGCCAGGTCGTTGCCGCGCAGCGCGACCTGTACGACCGGCATGGAGTCAATATCAATCGACATAACGGTCGGGTCGGATGCGTCATCCGGCAGCTGGCTCTTTACCTGTGCAACCTTGTCGCGCAGGTCGGTCATTGCCTGATCCATATCCGTATGATTCGTAAACTGGATAACCAGCATAGCCATATTCTCGGACGAGGTGGACTGAAGCGTATCCAGACCGGACAGACCTGCTACCGCACCCTCGAGCTTTTTGGTTACCTGCTGCTCGATATCCTCCGGGCCGGCACCCGGATAAGTAGCGTAAACAACCGCTGCCGGAACCTCCATGGACGGCATGAGCGCCAGCGGCAGGTTCTGGAAGCTGTAAAAACCAAACACAACGACCAGTATGTACAGCAGGATGGTCATTACATGGTGTTTGATAAAGGTTTGTGCGAATTTCATGCGCGCTTAGCCCTCCCCGCCGTCTGCGGCGTCCGAGGTGACGACATGCACGGCTGCACCGTCCGACAGATAGGACTGACCCTTGGTAACAACCCGGTCGCCTGCCTTGAGGCCGGAAACGATCTCGGTCGAATCCTTGGTAACCAGTCCGGTGGTGACGGTAACGCGGGTTGCGGCAGTGCCGTCCGCATTTACGGTGAACACATACTGCTCGTTGTTGTTGCCGGTCAGGATGGACTCGGTCGGCACGGAAATCGTGCTTGCGCGGCGGTCGGTATAGAAGGTGACGGTAGCAAACGCGCCGATCGGCGGCTTGGTGCCGGACGGCAGAGCAACCGATACGTCATACAGGTTGGTCTGCACATTGGCAGCCGCCGGCAGCGTGCTGACCGTGCCGTTCATCGGCTCCTTGGAGACAGCGGAAACCGTGACGCTTGCGGTATCGCCGACCTTGATGCCGGTGAATACGTCCTCAGCGACCGAAACCTGCACCTCAACCGCGCTGTTCTCGGCGATAACGACACCCGGCTGCGCAGACGACGCCATGCCGCCGCACACGACGTTCACCGCCGTGACCGTACCCGAGCAGGGCGCGGTTACCGTGCCAAGGCTTGCCTGCTTATTGATCTGGTCCATGGACGCCTGAATCTGCGCCAGAGACGCGGACTGCTGGGCCTCAGCCTGCGCGACACCGGCCTGCGCCTGCGTCAGTGCCTGCTTTGCCTTGGTCAGATCCTGCTCGGCAGCCGCACCCGCTTCGAGCAGCGCCTCGGTGTTGCTGACGGCAAGCTCCGCCTGCTCCACACCGATCTTCGCGGATTCGATCGCGCGGTCGGTCGCGGTCTTGGTAGCGCTGTAGGATTGCTGCAGCGAGCTCATCGTCGAAGTAACCGTCGAGGTATCCACCGTAAACAGGGTCTGACCCTTGGAAACCGTGTCGCCTTCGCTGACATTCAGCGTCTGCACCTGACCCGCCAGCAGTGGGAACACCTGCACCTCATTGACGGCGGCAATCTTGCCGTTGAGCGTGTACTCCGAGCTCATCGCACCCGAGGTAACATCGGTTACCTCAACCGCAGTGCTGTTTGAACTTTCCTCCTCGGTTTCCTCTTCCTTGCCGCAGCCTGCGCACAGTACCATCGCACCGGCCAGCAGCGCCGCAAGGATTCGTTTGCTATTGTTCATCGGGGTCCTCCAATTCATTATACATATCTGCTATATTCGCAAAAACGGTCAGCTTATCAAGTTGTTGCCGTAATTACACCGCGTTTTGCCCACTGATAGGTGTTGTAGGCGGTCAGCAGATCAATACGCGCTGCAACCTCGGTCTCCTGTGCGGTGGTGAAGGTGTCAAGCGCATCCGTGTACGCCATCTTGGAGATCATGCCGCGCGTGTACTGCACCTGGCTTACCGAAAACGTCTTTTTTGCCTGTGCGAGATCGGCGTCCGCCGCAGCAAGCGCGGTCTGCTTCTCCTGCAGGTCGGTATACAGCTTGCGGAAGGAAGCGGTCGTGCTCTCCTTCTGTGCATCGCGGTCGATCTTGGCTGCCTGATAAGCATACAGCGTGTTGGTCTTATTGTTCTCGTAATCGTCGGACGCGGTCTGCATTGCGTACTCCTTGGAGTAGATCGCGTAGCTGTTCTTGAGCGCCTCGGCAAGATCCTTGTTATAATCAATGGAGGTGACCTGCTCGGCGGTTACGACCGGAAGATCGCTCGTTTCGATCTGTGTACCGGTGGTATAGCCGCACTGGATAGCGAGCGTGTTGGTCAACGCCTCTACCTGCGTGGTCAGCGATGCCTTGCTGGCAACGGCGCTCTCACGCTGTGCCTGCAGGCTCTTGAGCGTATTTACACCGGTCATGCCCAGCTTTACCTGCTTCTGCACAGTCACAATGTTGCGGTCAAGCTGCTGAATGCTGCGGTTTGTCTGGTTGAGCGTATACTTCATGCCGCGCAGAGAAATGTACGTGTTTTCCGCACTCAGGCAGATTTCATCGGCTGCATTCTGCATCTGACGGCGGGTGTGATCAACCGTTTTCTCCTGATCCTCCTCTGCGTCGTCCTCGTCATCGTCGAGGTTCCTGTACGAAGCCTCAGCGGCTGCCAGATTGCGCTGCAGGATGGAAATCTGGCTCTCAAGCGTCTTGCGCAGACCGGCGTTCGCCTCGTCGGTTCCCAGTTCCTTCAGCGTTTTCTGCAGTTCCTTGATCTGCTTCTGGTAGGACGAAATCTGCTCGGAAAGCTGGAAATAGCTTTCGATGTACTGGTCACTTACATCGGTCTTTTCCGCGCTGAGCACGGTGTTGTTGTTCGCCTTGATGGTGACGTTGTTCTGGCGGACGATCTCCTCCAGCTTGTCAAACGTCAGCTTGACCGGCGCCGTCGGCTGGGTCTGGGTGGTGCCGGTGGTGTTCGTCGCGGTCTTGGTATCGGCGGCAAACGCCGGTACGACCATGCCGCACAGCAGAGCGGCAGAAAGGCCGGCTGCAATGGTTCGTTTCATATTGTTTTCTCCCTTCTGTTATGCGGCTGCGGTGGTGATAAGTACGCCTTCCTTGGCCCATTCGTACTGGTTATATGCGGTATACAGCGACAGATACGCGCTTTCCACATTCAGCTTTGCGGTCGTTACGGCATCCTGCGCCTGCTGATACGCCAGCTTGGAAATGATGCCCTTCCTGTACTTCACGGTCGCGGTTTTCAGGTCAAGCTCCGCCTGTGCCTGTGCGGTTCGCTTGGCTGCCAGAGTCGTCCGGCAGTCCTTGACAGTCTTGTAGGTGCTGTCGAATGCAGCCACTACCGACTCCCTGGCCGCCGCCAGTGCGTCCTCAGCGGACTTGACCGCCTCGGCGGTACCGCTGATGTTCTTGTCGTACGAGTTGTACGCGCTGCGCACAGCGTCCTGCTTCTGCCAGATGAGGAAGCTGTTCTTCTGCGCCTGCTCCAAATCCTTATTATAGGACATCTTATCCAGATTGCCCTCGTACAGCGTTTCAAAGTCGGCCGGCATCACGATGGTGTTCGCGTCCAGACCACACATGAGCGCAACGCTCGAACCGAGGTTTTCGCGGGTGGTCTCCAGCGTGTCGATGGACTGCGCCAGCTTGTCGCGCTGATTCTGCACCGTGTCAAGCTGCAGCTGACCAATCATGCCGAGTTTTCTCTGCGTTTTCAGCACGGCCAGATTGCGGTCCAGCTGTTTCAGCGTTACCTGCAGGTTTTCCTTGGTGTAGCCCAGATTTTTAATGGTAATCAGCATGGTCTGTGCACCGAGCGCCAGCTGACCGGAGACGTTCTTCGCCTGCTTGCGCAGCGTGTACGCCGCGTCATCCAACTGGGACAGCATGGCCATCGCCTGCTGCATGCCGCTGACCGCGTTCTGGTTCAGGCTGGTCTGGTAATCCTCTAATACCTTTAACTGTGCCGCATAGGTCTTATAAAGATCACTGGTCTTATCCAGTCCATCCATGGCCTTTTTCATATTCTCAATCAGCGCAGCGTAGATTTCCATCTCGCTCTCGCCGGTCGCACCGGACGCCGAACCCGACATATACGAACTGCTGTCCAGCGAAGCTGCCGTTTTGTTCAGCATTTTCACCGTGTTATTGTCGCTCTCTACGGTGCGCTTGACGCCCAGCAAACCCATTTTCTTGACAGTATAAGCCGCCGGTTTGCTCTGCGTGGTGCTCATCCCGGTCTGCGATGCCGCCGGTTGCCCGGTGCTTACCGCACCTGCAGGCCATACAAATCCGGCGCACAACACCAGAGACAGCAGTGTGCGCTTCCAGTTTGCTTTCATATAGGCTCCTTTCTCACAACAATTCCCTTGTGATAATGCTGGTGTGAATGTATTCGATGCTCTGCCGCGGCGACTCTCCGGTACGCAGTGTATGCGCCAGCACTTCGATCGCGCGCGTCGTCTGCGCCGAAAAATCCTGATCGACGATGAAATCCAGCCGTCCGTCCTCCAAATACTGGCGCGCATGCGGCGTCAGGTCATGACAGACAACATGAATGCGCCGATTGGGCTTTGCGCGCTCAAGCGCGTCCATACAGCCGCGCACGGACTCGTTTGCCATATAAATACCGCGCAGACGCGGGTTCTGCCGCACCTGCTGCAGTACGCCGTCGTAGGTCAGCTCATACTGCTCGACGCTCTCGATGACGTTGACGTTTACATTATCGTCAAAAATCTCGTGCAGACGGTCAAGGAAGCCGCGCACACGCAGTCCGTGCGCCGTGAATTCACGGTTGCCGGTAACGACGAGCACATCCTGTCCCTCAACGTACGGTGCAAGCAGTCCGGCGGCAATCCGGCCGGATTTGACCATGTTCTGTCCGATATGATACAGGCGGCGGCTCTGCCGCACATCCGAGTCGCAGGTAACGACCGGAATACCGATTGCGACCAGCCGGTCGATCTCCTCACTCATCGCTACCGTGTCCGGCGCGGTGACAATAAGACCGTCAATACCGCGCTCCTCCATGCGTCCGATGGCCTCGAAATACGCACGGTGCGAGCGGTTTTTCAGCTCCTCCACCAGCACATTTACATCATTTAATCCGCGGTTGTGTACAGCCACGCGAATGCCCTCGCGCATCCGGCGGATGAAAAACGCATCCCAGCTCGGCAGAATCACGCCGATGCGGAACGCGCCGTGTCCCGCACGGGCGGCCTGCCGCTGCGACGGCGTTTTGTAGCCGTATTCGCTGATTATTTTCTGCACGCGCTCCCGCACCTCCGGCGCTACATTCGGTCGGCCGTTTACAACTCGGTCCACTGTTCCACGCGATACGCCGCACTGCTCTGCGATCCACTGTGCAGTTACCTTCATAAGATATTCTCCTTTTCAGGCATCCATGTATCCTCTTTTATCCCTAAAAGACACATTTTTGCCACAATACGTTCATATTTTATCATAGTGCAGTAAAGCGCACAAGCGTTTCACCGCATTTTAGACACCAACGTGCAATGTGTTGCATTTTTCCTGTGCATTTTCTATTTTAGCACAATGCACGGATATTTTGCACGATTTTTTTGCGCTCTGCTTTGCTATTTTTCACCAAACATAAGCCCCAAAATTGGGCGGTGCGCTGAAAAATACGCTGCACCCTTGAAGCACACCCGCAAGTGGTTTATAATAGAATCACCTTATATAAAAGGAGAGAATTCCAATGGGCATTTTGAAAATTGGCGTTGT
>NZ_QUJR01000008.1:120659-167830 GCF_003480945.1 Butyricicoccus sp. AM27-36 | reverse complement strand
TCTAAAATCCATTTGGTTTCATTTTGGTGTCACGACCAAATTAAAAGGTTGAAATCGGTAGATATATTGCGGATATTTCGGAAAGTGTTAAGAAAACTGTAGATTTTTGCGACTTGCTCCAGTGTCAGCAATACCATGTTCGAATACATCGCATCAGGTCGTTCTTGCCCCCTGACGGAGTTCCTGATAGGTTCAGGCGTTTATGTTTTACACCTCCTTGCGTGATTTATAATCACGCAGGTGGTACACTAATCACAACCAATCAAATGTTTGATATAAAGTAAGGGTATTTGTTCTGACATTAGGAGAAAGAATCAAAAGAGAAAATGGTCGAAGTTCCCGACACCTATCTCAAGGGCCGCAAGCCGGAGGATTCCTGCGCTATGCATGTCCGCGGTGACAGTATGTATCCTGATTTCTGTGATGTGATATCGTGCCGGTGCTCAAGCAGAACACCATGAACCACAGCGGCGAGATCGGAGTCATCAGCTATAGCGATGACGAAATGACCATCAAACGCATCAACTACGTTCAGAGCGAGGATTGGCTGGAGCTTGTGCCCCTGAAACCCGTCTCACCCGCCCAGACGGATCGAGGGCACCGCCCCGGAAAGATGCCGTATTATCGGTATCCCGCACGTACTGATACGCGAGTTCTAAATATAAAAATTACGCCCACCGGCTGCAACCGATGAGCGTTAGCGAGTGCATTCTACCCTTTTATTTTACAACCAAAGATGTTTTACAAGAAAAACACATCAGACGGATGTTTCCGCAAAACGTTTAGCTATAATGGCAAGCGGTACTCCGTCCGGGTAAAGACCGCGCGCGATCTCTGGCACAAGGTCGAGGAAAAGAGTAGCGGCTATCTTTTTACGCAGCCGACTACCGGCAGACCCCACACCGAAACGTCCACGAAGCAGATGTGGCACTCGATCAAGCAGGCGCTTGATCTCGATATGGGCGCACAGATGGTACACGGCGCGATCGCCTCTGAAACGTCCGTCGTGGCTGACGATCTCACGCCATACTGCCTGCGACACACTTATGCGACCGACCTGCAGTCCGCCGGTGTCCCGCTTAATGTCGCAAAGGATCTTCCGGGTCACCAGTCGATTGCCATGACGTCGCAGATCTACACTCACCTGTCCGTCGATGCCTTTGCCGAGGCATCGCTCAAGGTTATCAACTTCCAGCACGCACAGCAGCGCAAGGCAAAGAAGAAATCCGTAGGAAACAGGTGACACATCAAACAGCCGAAAATAGCCTGATGCAGCGCATTTTACAAAAAAGTACACTCTACCCGTTAACCGAGTAGAGTGCATAAAAAGTTGCAATAAACAAACAAAATCCCTCTAAACCGCATGGCTTAGAGGGCTGCATGTTGGTGGAAGTTACAGGGCTCGAACCTGTGACCCTCTGCCGGTTGGTACATGACGAACCCAGCTGCAAAAAGGCAAAGAAAAAGCACTCATCTTACAATGAGTGCTCCATGGTGGAAGTTACAGGGCTCGAACCTGTGACCCTCTGCTTGTAAGGCAGATGCTCTCCCAGCTGAGCTAAACTTCCATCGGGTCGTTGTCGTCGTTGTCTCATCCCTGACGACTTGTTTAGTATATAACAGAATTACGAATCTGTCAACACATTTTCTGAAAAAATTTCAAAAAATTTTTAGACCCGAAAATTTACGCCGCGCACAGCGTTCTCCGACATGCGCGGCATAATGTATTATCGTTCCATCTTTTCACAGAACCGCATCAGCATTGCCGCGGCCTGTGCGCGGGTGGCATTCCCCTGTGGATTCAGCCTGCCGTGCGAGCCGTTGACGATTCCGTTCGCTGCCGCCCATCGCATAGCATCGACCGCGTAGGCGCTGACGGTATCTGCGTCTGCAAAGGCATCCAGTGTGCCGCCGGCTTCGTGGACATCCGCATAGCGGTACAGCATGGTGACGAGCTGCTCTCGTGTAATGCCAGCCTCCGGCGCGCGGCCATCCGAAATGCCTGCCGACTGCGCCCACGCCATACCCTTCTCGTACCAGTTTGCACCGCCGGTCGTATCCGCACCCGCATACCGTGCGAGAATCGTCATCAGCATACCGCGCGTGGTCGTGCCATCCGGCGAGAACGCATCCGTACCTGTGCCGCTCATCAGACCCTTTTCCACAACACAGCGCACGGCATCGGCGTACCACTCGGTTGGCTTGATGTCATCGAAGCTCACATTTTGAGCAGGCTGTCTCTCGAAAATAGGCGTAAGCGTGACATTGCACGCAGGCATGACGAATGTAAACTGACCGTCCTTCTCCGTCACTGCGACCGGCTTGCCGTTCTGGTCGGTAACCGCGATTGTTTTGAGCGCATAGCCTTCCTTTGGCACAGCTTTAATCATCACTGTGCTGCCTTTGGCTGCGTTTTTCGGCGTGATTGAGACCTCGCCGTGCTCACTCTTAGCCGCAGTCACCGCACCGGTCGGCGTGCGGACCGGACCGCCGCCACCACTGCCGCTCGTTCCGCCACTCTGCTGAGCGGTGAACACCGGTGCTGCAGTCTGCGTGCCGTTCAGTTTAGTAAGCGCTTCCTCCGTCAGCGTCGTGTACGTTTTATCACCGATTTTCCACCCGTCAAACGTGTATCCGCGCTTACTGTCGGTCGGAAACGCCGTTCCGATATCTCCCGCGCCGTAAACGTTGGTCTGCGCACTGCTGTCCGCAAACACGAACGCGATCTCCGCGCGGCGCATATCCACTGCGGAACGGTCGATCGTGTACGTCACGCCATGGATGGTCAGCGTATCGCCCGCGGCCACGGCATCCGGCGCAGAAACCGTGATCGGCTCGGTCGCAAAGCCGGTCAGTCGAATCGTCAGGCCGTCGATTACGGCAGTAACGGTACTCGGCGTGACAGTTGCCGTCTCGAGCGCCTTCTTGATCTGAAACGAGAAGGTTTGTGCCTCGGGCAGCACATAGTTGTCCGCCTTTCCGCCTGCCAGAGCGACCGCGCGTGCGGTGTACGACCCGATTTCGGTCCGGCTGCCGTCCTCGATTATGACAGTAAGCGCATCTCCGTTCACCGCGCCAATCGCTTCAGCCGTAACCAACTTCGGCGTACCATCATAATAGAAAATACTCTCGCTGTTCCATTTTATCTCAACAGGCTTCGGCTGTACGGTCAACACGCCGTTTTCGTATGTAATTTTGTAATTTTCGGCTTGTGCATCCATCGGAATAATCGTATAAGTTCCAATATCGCTAAACTGCGCATAGCCAAACGCATAGTTCAGACCCGAAAGCACAGTTTCGTTCTCATTATTCACGAATCCGTTGATTTCCGCACCATTATCACTTAACGTTTCTCCATAGGTTATGGTTTTATCCTTAGCACGAATACACAGCGGTGCTTTTTCAATATGAAACTGAACCGCTTGCGAGGTTGCGGAAGCCGTACTGCTCGTTTCCGGTGCATACGCTTCCACCCAGTAAGTTCCAGCGTTGATCGGCGCACCGGCCAGCTGATTGCTCTGTGTACCGTTGCTGTCGGCGTAGTAGCGATACGTCGGCGCGGATGTGCCCGAGCAGGTTAGATTGCCCTCGCTGTACGGCAGGCCGGTATAAACTGCATCCTTCGCAATTACAACAAGTTCGACTGTTTTAGGCAGGATTTTACCTTTTACGATGCAGTTTCCGTCTTTCAGCGTGTAATTTTCATTCGTAAGTGTAACTGCAATCGTCACGTCCCTCTCGCCGACTTCAGCAGATGCGTAGCGCGTAGCGAATGTGTAATCCGTGCCCTCGCTCAGTACCGCGCCATCCGGTAGGTTGCTGAACGCCAGACCGCTAATCTTCGCATCATCATCGCGTCCGTTGTATGTCTTGTCTTCAATTTTCAGCGCTGTTGTATCCAAAGAAATCGTGCGCCTATTGATTGAAAAACTGCCGATATCCATCCGTTGGACCGCAGAAAAATTGGCACTCGATGCAATCTCGACCGCCACGTTGTAAGTTCCGGCATGAACCGGCAAAGCCGTGCTGTCGTTGTACCAAACTGTGACCTCGCCAACGCCTGTTTTCGTCCACACAGACGCCTCACGAGGCTTGCCGTCATATATTGAATTCGCAGGCAGCGCAACCTTGTAATCCACGTCCTTTTCCTGTATTTTCTGCGTGATTTGGAACGTTTCCTCAACTTTTCCGGTGTAATTACCCTTACCGCTAATTGTCACCGTTGCCGTACCGCAGTTTACATTATTGGCGTAGGAAAGCTCAAAATCCGTACCTTTTAACAATTCTTTGCCATTTATCATAACGATCGGCTTAGGATTATGCGCACTTTCGTTATACACATACTCGGTCTGCTTCATATCAATCTGCGCGTCCGCAATATCCCGCGGAGTAACTTTCAGCGTACCATTGACATAGCTGATTGCGTAATTTTCCGTCTTGTCCATACCGTTTTTGCATATTTTAGCATTGCTCGGTACATTTTTCGCTTCTCCTACATTCATCTGCGTGCCAGAAACCTTCACCTCGATGGTCTCGTCGTCGGACACCAGCGCGCCTGCTATGTAGCCATCTTTCACCAGAGGTTCGCCATCGTACACTTTCTCTGCACTTTCCGCCGTAATTGTAAGCGCTTTCGGTTGGATTTCTGCAGAAAACTCCTCGCTTTCCACGATGTACTTGCCGTCCTCCGACGCAAATTTGAGCCGATATTTGTCCCCGATATTCGGGACGGTATCACCGTTTACGACCTCGAATGTGCCGGACAGTTCTGTGCCATTCAGCGTTGCACTGCAGCCGGAAGCATCAACCATTTCATTCCAGGTCTGGCCGTATGTGCCCTTAGCCGACGTAATCCAGTCTATAATCGGTGTTTCTTCTTTTGAACCTTCTTCTGAGATTAAAACAATCTCGAGTTCGTCAGATAAACCATTACACTCGGCTTTCATATGATATGTTTGCCCTGCTTTTGCATTACAAGTAACAATCATGTCCCAGTGCACAGCTATTTTGTTTGTCTGCTTATTGGATTCTTCTTCCCTACGAAATGTGACACCATTATTCGTGTTTTCGTCCACTATTGTTTTATCTTCTGCATGCAATGAAATATTGCATGTCGCTTCGTAGTTGACCGTCAGATCCTGGAAAAGTGCATCCGCCGTATACATATCCTTGTATGGCTCATCACCAGTTGGAATCGAAACAGTAATCGACTTTTCAACTACGGGTGTACCATTTCGATTGATTCGGATTGATGTAGTCGGTTGAGCCTTTCTACATATCCGTTCCGGATAAACCGCATTCTGATAAGTACCGTCGGCCGCTCCCGCAGGAATGACTACCATGCCGAACGCCATCGAGAGCGCCAAGGCCGCCGAAAATGCCGTTTTAAGACGTTTCACGTTTTCCTCCTGACCCGCAAGCTGGGATTTGACGATTGCGTGCGCTTCGTTCACTGCACTCTGCACAATTTTTCGCAGAGAACACACATATTTTTATTCAGCTTACCATGAGGTTTCGCATGCGTCAATATTTTAATCGACAAAATTCGACACTTAATATTCAGCATTTTCCATAAGGGCACAGCCAGTCGTTAGTCTGTTTCTTCGTGTCTCATCCGCTTATGCAGTGTGCCTTTTATTCGGCAGAATATTCATATTTGCATATTTATGTTATTATCTTAAAAACGACTACTAATTCTCTATTATGTCATTTCCATATATACTGTCTGATTTTTTTCGTTTAATGACTATGCGTTCATTTATCTATGTTTCGCATAAATATCCTATAAGTGCAAAAAACACTGTGAGGCTTTCCACAGAGCTGCGCCGTTGATGAGCAATAATAAGACGAAAAACACGAGCGCTGTATATTTACTCTGGAAGCAGACCAGTCCTCGGCGTATTCCATGAGATACGTTGTCACCAGACGAACATAGGAACTTTTATTCGGAAAGATTCCAATCACGCTGGTACGTCTCCGGATTTCACGATTCAATCTCTCAATCATGTTGGAAGATGAGATTTTTCACGCATCCAGCATTGGAAATGCATAGAAGGCCAGAGAATCTTCCAATCCGTCTTCAAGGCACTGAACCGCTTTCGGAAAGCGTTTGGCATAGGAGTCGATCACATCATATGCGCGATAATATCTCTGCGGCCATTTTCGTCCACACCGCGCACGATAAGCACCGCCATGCTGACAATTCTGCCATCTACACGAACTTTTTCGCACAGTGCGTCCACCCGGAGAACCGGGTATACTGTATCAGCGAGGGAGCGATTAACGAAGAACGGAATGTAGCCGCCCTGACGAACCTTGGGTACCATGAGGTACATCGTGCCCATTCGGGTATCCAAACGACGAGGACGATAACCGCTGCGGTAGCCGCTTCTTCCGTCCGTGCGTTGACTTTTCTCTGCGCCTAGCTGCTGATCGACCTCTGCCTCCATCAGCTCTGTGCATAGCCATTCCAGCCATACTCAGCATCGGATCCGGTTGCGTCACACATTGCAGTAGCAATTCTGTCAGATTTGTGGTATTCTTTTTGTGAGCCATTAGGGTCTCTCCTTTACATCATGATTTTTTCGACAACTATCATTTTGCAGGAGCCCTAATGGCTTGTCTATTCTCTGTTTGCTTTTGCGAACTTGATTATACACTATCGTTTAGTTTCTCCATAAAGCCATGCTATTCTTCCTGATTCATATGATAAGGTACAATAAGTTGCGCAAATTGAAACCGCATAAAAGAAGACATAGCTTGCAGGCTCTGGTAGAATGAAGTTACCACACACCATTCTGAAAGGAGACAGCAAACTATGTCCGAGAGAATTGTACAGCTGAATGAGGAAATTATCAAGGGGAAAATCAAGGAATTGGTCCGCAGCAGCGTGGAGGAAACCCTGAACGAACTGCTGGAAAAGGAGACGGAGTCCCTGACACAGGCTACCCACTACGAGCGCAGCGAGGCCCGTCAGGGCTACTGCAGCGGCCACTATGACCGGAATCTCACCACCGCCTCTGGTGACGTCACGCTCCATATGCCGCGACTCAAGGGCGTATCCTTCGAGACTGCCATCATCGAACGGTATCGCCGCCGGGAGAGCAGCGTGGAGGAGGCCCTCATCGAGATGTACCTGGCGGGCGTGTTTCCGTGCACCGGGTAGAGGACATCACCGAGGCGCTGTGGGGCAGCAAGGTTTCGCCCGCCATCATTAGCGAGCTGAACAAGAAAGCCTACGTTCACATCGATGACTGGCGGAACCGCCCCTTGCAGGACGGTAGGTATCCGTATGTCTACATGGATGGCATCTATCTGCGCCGCAACTGGGGCAGAGAGTATGAAAATGTAGCCATTCTAGTGGCAATCGCCGTGAATGATGACGGTTTCCATGAGGTTCTAGGCGCCGCCGAGGGAATGAAAGAGGACAAGACCAGATAGGTCAGCTTCTTTCAGTGGCTCCGCGGACGCGGCTTGGACGGCGTAAAACTCATCGTCGGTGACAAGTGCATGGGGCTGCTGTAGACCGTGGGCGAGGTGTTCCCGGACGCCAAATACCAGCGCCGCACAGTGCATTTCTATCGCAATGTTTTCTCTGTTGTGCCTAAATCCAAGGTCAAAATTGTGGCAAAAATGCTCAAGGCGATCCACGCCCAGGAGAGCAAAAAGACATCCCGCGAGAAGGCTAAAGCGGTCGTTGCCGAACTGCGCGCCATGAAGCTGAAGGAGGACGGCATTGAGGAAACGCTGACCTACTGCGATTTTCCCAGCGAGCATTGGACATGCATCCGCACCAACAATGTGATCGAGCGGCTGAACCGTGAGATCCGCCGCAGAACCCGCGTGGTGGGAACATTCCCTGACGGCAACTCTGCTCTGATGCTGGTCTGCGCTCGGCTTCGCCATGTGGCGGGCACGCAGTGGGGCAGCAAAAAATGTATGAACATGAAGCACTCGGAGACGGCGCTGGACGATGCCTTCATTGCCGGCTGACTTCACTCAGACGGAGAACCTGCAAACAATTTTGCGCACAAATCTTGACGGGACCGAGTCTATTAGATGCACGCATGTGATATAATCTTGGCCACGCATTTTGTCAATTCGTATACAGATCTTTGTCGAAATCATAGATGCTACCGCACTGTTTTCGATTATTGAACAAAAAAGTGCTCTCCGCTTGCTGGAGAGCACCTTCGTTTTTTACTTAGCCGACACGCTGTCTGGAGTGGTGCAATTCGATCTGCTTGGACTTGATGAACACGCTCAGCTTCTTGTAGGCAAGCATGGTAATCGCAGTCAGGATTGCGCCTTTGATGAGATTGAACGGCAGAACGCCGAGCAGCAGATAGCCCTGCATGCCGGTCACATACGGGTTGATCGCGTTGCATGCATCAAAGATAGCCTGCAGCGGCATAACCTGCGAATAAAACGGAATGATAAGAAAATAGTTGGTCAACATGCCGACACACGCCATAGCAACCGAGCCGGCTGCACAGCCGAGGACAGCCATCTTGCGGCTCTTGTGTCCGCGGTACAGCAGCACGGCGATAACAACGAGCGTGGAAAGCATCAGAAAATCTGCGACCTCACCGGAGCCGCCGGTCTGGGTCTGGGTCAGATGAATAATGTCCTTGATGCCGATCATCGTGATTGCCGGAGCGATGCCGAAAATAAACGCACCGATGAGCACGACCGCGCCGGACAGATCCACCTTGAGGAACGGCGGCATGAACGGAATCGGGAATTCAAAGTACATCAGCACGGTTGCGATAGCCGCAAAAATTGCGGTGTAGGTGATTTTGCTGGTTTTTGTCATTGCTGTTTTTTCTCCCTTTCAGGAGTCCTGTTCCATAAATAAAACAAGCCCCTGGATTGCTCCAGAGGCATACAGACGTAGCGATAGGTACATCTGTTTCTCTCATCCGGACTATAACCGTCGGTTGGGATTCTAACCCATCATGCCTTGCGGCTCGCAGACTATCAGGCTCGAAGCCTGTATACTGCCGGTGGAGACTTTCACTCCGCCCTGAAACAGAACTGATTTATTTATATTGCTATTATAGTCACCAGTAAAGGACTTGTCAACACTTCAGCAAGAAAAAACATAAAAGCCGCCTTCCCTTGCGAAAGCGGCTTTTTATCAGAAATCAGTCTTCCTTGCTGCTCATCAGAGTAACCATAACGGCCTTCTGTGCGTGCAGGCGGTTTTCTGCTTCCTCGAAAATCTCGTTTGCGTGCTCCTCGAACACCTTGGTGGTGATCTCCTGCTCACGATATGCCGGCAGGCAGTGCTGCACCATGCAGCCCGGCTTTGCAGCAGCCAGCAGCTCATCATTGACCTGATAGCCCTGGAATGCCTTCATGCGGACTTCCTTCTCGGCTTCCTGACCCATGGACGCCCATGTATCAGTGATAACAACGTCTGCGTTCTCAGCAGCCTTCATCGGGTCATCGGTGATGAAGAAGTTCGGATTCGGCTCTGCGAATGCCATAACCTCAGCGTCCGGACGGTAGTTCACCGGCGTTGCGATGGAAACCTTCATGCCGGTCTTGAGACCGCCGACGATCAGCGAGTTTGCCATGTTGTTGCCGTCGCCAATGTAGCACATCTTGAGACCCTCAAGAACGGCAAACTTCTCACGGATGGTCATGAGGTCCGCCAGAACCTGACACGGATGGCAGAAATCAGTCAGACCGTTGATGATCGGAATAGAGCCGTAGTTTGCCAGATCCTCTACTTCCTTCTGCTCGTAGGTGCGGATCATGATGCCGTCCAGATAGCGGCTCAGCACGCGGGCCGTATCCTGTACCGGCTCGCCGCGGCCAATCTGCAGATCACGGTTGGACAGGAACAGCGCCTGACCGCCCAGCTGATACATGCCGGTCTCGAAGGAAACGCGGGTACGGGTGGAGGACTTCTGGAAGATCATGCCAAGGCTCTTGCCTTCCAGGTGACGATGGGAAATGTTGTGCTTTCTCTCATACTTGAGCTGATCCGCCAGATCGAGCAGACCGATGATCTCCTCGGTGGAGCAGTCAAGCAGCTTCAGTAAATGCTTCATTGTAATAACCCCTTTCTGCAAATTAGCAATGAGTAATTAGTAGTTAGTAATTATTTAGGTGCTGCTGCACCAGTGCGATAATCACGTTAATTACTAATTTCTCATTTCTAATTACTAATTGTCAAAACCTTTGATTAAAATACCTTTGCCATGATAGCGAGTGCTTCATCCATTTCTTCCTTCGAAATGGTGAGCGGCGGGAGCAGACGAACGGCATTTTTGCCGGCGGTGATCGCCAGAACGCCGTTTTCGATCAGCTTATTAGCAAACACGGAGTGCTTTCCTTCCTCAACGATGATGCCGAGCATGAGACCCATGCCGCGCACGCCCTTGATATTCGGCGAGCCAAGGGACAGGATGCCGTTGCGAAGGTACTCGCCTTTTTCGCGTACTTTCATCAGAAACTGGCCGTCACCGACGGTATCGAGCACGACGTTTGCTGCGGAGCAGACAATCGGCGTACCGCCGAAGGTGGTCGCGTGCGTGCCCGGCGTCAGGACGTTGCAGCAGGTATCCGCCGCCATGACAGCGCCGATCGGCATGCCGCCGCCAAGACCCTTTGCCATAGTGACAACGTCCGGCTTGATATCGTACTGCTGGAAGGCAAACAGGCTGCCGGTACGACCGATACCGGTCTGCACCTCGTCGATGATGAGCAGCATATCCTTCTCGCGGCAGAGCTTCTCTACCTCCTTGACGAACTCGCGGTCAAGCGGCAGGACACCGCCCTCACCCTGGATCAGCTCCATCATGATGGCGCAGGTCATATCGTCCGCCTTTGCGCGTACCGACTTGATGTCGTTGGCAACCGCGTAATCAAAGCCCTCGGTAAACGGGAAGAAATAGTTGTGGAAACGCTCCTGACCGGTGGCCTTCAGCGTGGTTACGGTACGTCCGTGGAAGGAATTGATGAGCGTCAGCACCTTGAAGCGGCCCTCACCATACTTGTCGAACGAGTACTTGCGCGCCAGTTTGATGGCACCCTCGTTTGCCTCGGCGCCCGAGTTGGCAAAGAATACCTTGCCGCCCAGATGCGTCTTTTCTACCAGTTTCTTGGCAACCTGAACCATCGGCTCGGTGGTGAACAGGTTGGAAACATGCATCAGCTTGTGCGCCTGCTTATCGATCGCGTCAATGATTGCCGGATTGGCATAACCCAGACAGTTTACACCGATGCCGGAAGCAAGATCGATGTACTTCTTGCCCTCAACGTCCCACAGGGTCGCACCCTCGCCGTGGTCCAGCGCAATCGGGAAACGGCCATAGGTGTTCATTACATATTTATTTTCTTCGCTTTTTAATTCATTGTAAGTCATAGGGTATCACCTTTTATTGGAGATACGGAGCGAATCATTCTCCATTCTCCATTTTCAATTCTCAATTACTGAAACATAGTGCCTGCGCCGACCTTGGAAAGCAGCTCGATCAGAATCGAATGCTTGACACGGCCGTCCAGAATGGTGGCACGCTCAACGCCCTTGCGGACTGCCTCAACACAGCAGTCTACCTTGGGGATCATGCCGCCCTTGATGATGCCGTCGCGCACCAGCTTCGGCACCTCGGACACCTTGAGACGGTGAATGACACTGTCCGGATCGTTAATGTCCTGCATCAAACCGCGTACGTCGGTCAGCAGAATCAGCTTTTTTGCACCGAGTGCAACTGCCAGCTTGCTGGCTGCGGTATCAGCGTTGATGTTGTAGTTGGTTTCATCGTCGATGCCCTGTGCAACGGTCGAAACGACCGGAATATAGCCCTGCTGCAGCACATCGATAACCGGAGCCGGATCTACGTCCATAATATCGCCGACGTAGCCGTAATCCGTACCCGAGCGGTCGGTCAGGCGCTTCGCCTGAAACAGGCCGCCGTCCATGCCGCCGAGACCGATGCCGCGGCCGCCTGCCTTCTCGATCAGGGTTACAAGGTCCTTGTTGACCTTGCCGCACAGCACCATCTGGACGATATCCATGGTTTCACGATCGGTGTAGCGCAGGCCGTTGACAAACTTGCTCTCCTTGCCGATCTTTCCCAGCATTTCATTGATCTCCGGGCCGCCGCCGTGTACGATAACGACCTTGACGCCGACCAGATTGAGCAGTACCAGATCGTGGATGACCGCGTCCTTCAGCTCCTCGTTGATCATTGCGTTGCCGCCGTATTTTACAACAACGGTCTGACCGTAATATTCCTGAATATACGGAAGTGCTTCGACCAGAATATTGGCGCGCAGCTCCGCATCAAGTTGAGTATCCATACTAATTCGTTCCTTTATCCTGTTATAAGCAGCGATTACGTTCTATAATCTCCGTTAATTTTCACATAATCGTAAGTAAGGTCGCAGCCCCATGCAGTAGCGCTGTCCTCGCCCTCATTTACGTCAACTGCAATGGTAACCTCGTTCTCGGAGAGCACCTTCTTCGCCAGATCTTCATCAAAATCCAGAGCAGCACCCTTGTCGCAGACTGCTACGCTGCCTGCTGCGGACTCGAACGCCACAGAAACGTACTCCGGACGGAACGGTGCCTTGGAATAACCCATTGCGCACAGCACGCGGCCCCAGTTTGCATCTGCGCCGAACATGGCCGCCTTGACGAGGTTGGAGCCGACAACGGCCTTGGCCAGTCGCTCAGCCGCTTCCTCGGAGCGAGAGTTCTTAACGGTGCAGGTAACCAGCTTGGTTGCACCTTCGCCGTCTGCAGCAATCTGGCGTGCCAGACGGGTGTTCACCTCGTTCAGCGCCTTGCAGAACGCCTGATATTCCTCGTCCTGCCACTCGATGAGTGTATTGCCTGCCATGCCGTTTGCAAGCACGATGCACATATCGTTGGTGGAGGTGTCGCCGTCAACCGTTACGCGGTTGTAGGTTTTCTTGACATTCTCCTGCAGCGCGTCAGTCAGCATTTCATGCGTGATGGCGCAGTCGGTCGTGATGAAGGACAGCATAGTGCCCATGTTTGGATGAATCATGCCGCTGCCCTTGCAGATGCCGCCGATGCGGCAGGTCTTGCCGCCGATGGTGAACTCAACAGCCGCCGTCTTGGGCTTGGTGTCGGTGGTCATGATGGCGCGATTTGCCTTCTCGGAGGCGTTGTCCTCCAGAACCAGTTCCGGCAGGTGCTCCTCGATGCACTCGATGTTGAGGCGCTGACCGATCACACCGGTGGATGCAACGGCAACATCGGTTTCGGCTACGCCGAGCAGCTTGGCCGCTGCCTGCGCCATACGGCGAGCGTTCTCCATACCGTCCGGTGCACAGGCGTTCGCGTTGCCCGCATTGGCAACGATCGCGCGTGCTACACCGTCCTCGAGGTGCTCCATGGTAACGTACAGCGGAGCCGCCTTAACGCGATTCATCGTGTAAGTGGCAGCCGCGGTGCATTCGCATTCGCTGAAAATGATCGCAGTATCGTCATTTAAGCGGCTTTCCTTGACGCCGCAGCGCACGCTGCCCGCCTTGAAGCCCTTTGCGGCACAAACGCCGCCTTCGATAATCTTCATAACTGTTTCCTCCTGCTGAAATCAGAGGTTTAAGCCGGTCGTTTCATCCAGACCGAGCATGATATTCATATTCTGTACGGCAGCGCCCGAAGCGCCCTTGCCGAGATTGTCAAACAGAGCGGTGACGATCGTCTGCTCCTCGTGGCCGCAGACAATGAGCTTTAAGCTGTCGTGACCGGCCAGCGTGTTGGCGTAGATCATCGGCTCTTCCCCGCCGAACGGCGCCACGGTGACAAGCTGTTGACCCTCGTAGTGCCTGGTGAGCATCGCATGCACGAGATGTGCATCTACGCCCGGGAGCATAACTGTGGTGGCCATACCCTTGTAAAAGTCACCTACGATTGGCACGAACACCGGCGCCTGCGTCAGACCGCAGATGTAGCCCATCTCCGGCAGGTGCTTATGGTGCAGGTTCAGACCGTAAATGCGCTCGGAATCGTGTCGCGGATCGCGGTTCTCGTCCTGATACTCCGCGATCATTTTCTTGCCGCCGCCGGAGTAACCGGTCAGCGAAGCACAGGTGAGCGCGGTGTCCTCGGCAATGATACCGTTTGCTACCAGCGGGTAAACCGAGGAAATAAATCCGCTTGCATGGCAGCCCGGATTGGCAACGCGCTTGGAGTTCTTGATGGCTTCGCGGTGCGCCTTGGACAGCTCGGCAAAGCCGTAATCCCAGTCCGGGTCGGTGCGATGCGCGGTCGATGCATCAATGACACGGGTGGTATCATTCTCGATGAGCGAAACCGCCTCTTTCGCCGCCGCATCCGGCAGGCACAGGAACGCAATGTCGGCTGCATTGAGGAACTTGCGGCGCTCCTCGATGTCCTTGCGCTTGTCCTCGTCGATGAGCAGCAGCTCGATGTCGTCGCGGCCACCGAGGCGCTCGTAAATCTGGAGGCCGGTTGTGCCCTCTTTGCCGTCGATGTAAATTTTAGGCTTCATCGTCCTCAACCTCCGCGATGAACTTGTCAATTTTATCAATCTGGCGGGTTACTTCCTGCGGAGCCGGGCCGCCGATGACCTTACGCTCGGCAACACAGGTGCGCAGGTCGAGTGCGTCGTATACGTCGTCACCGAACTTGTTGGAAATTGCTGCAAAGTCGCGCATGGTCATGGTCTCGAGGGTCTCATCGGCCTTGATGCACTGGTTGACCAGACGGCCGACCGTCTTGTACGCATCGCGGAACGGAACACCCTTCTTGGTCAGGTAGTCGGCGCAGTCGGTTGCGTTGATAAAGCCGCGGGAGGCTGCCTTGCGCATGTTGTCGCGGCGCAGCGTCATGGTGGAGAACATCGGCGTGAATACCTCAAGGCACTGCTTTACGGTGTCGATTGCGCCGAATACAGCCTCCTTGTCCTCCTGCATATCCTTGTTATACGCCAGCGGCAGACCCTTGAGTACGGTCAGCATGGTGGTCAGCGCACCGTAAACACGGCCGGTCTTGCCGCGGATCAGCTCGCACACGTCCGGGTTCTTCTTCTGCGGCATGATGGACGAGCCGGTGGAGTATGCGTCGTCCAGCTCAACAAACTTAAACTCCCACGAGCACCACGAAATAATCTCCTCGGACAGACGGGACAGGTGCATCATCAGGATAGACAGCGCGGAGAGCAGCTCCACGCAGTAGTCACGGTCGGATACGCCGTCGAGCGAGTTGTCGGTCAGGCGGGCAAAGCCAAGCTGCTGACGAACGAAGTCACGGTCGATCGGATAAGTGGTCGAAGCCAATGCACCTGAGCCAAGCGGCATTTCGTCCATGCGCTCGTAGCAGTCCTGCAGGCGGGATACGTCGCGCTTGAGCATGTTGGCATACGCCATCATATAATGTGCAAAGGTCGTCGGCTGTGCGCGCTGCAGATGGGTGTAGCCCGGCATAACCGCATCAAGATTCTCGCGGCTCTTTGCGGTCAGTGCCTTCATGAAGCCAAGGATCAGCTTGATGATCTCCTTGATCTCCTTCTTGACGTACAGGCGCATATCGAGTGCAACCTGATCGTTTCTCGAACGACCGGTGTGCAGACGCTTGCCGGTATCACCAATGCGCTCGGTCAGCAGCTGCTCGACGTTCATGTGGATGTCCTCGTAATCGAGCGAGAACTCTACCTTGCCGTCCTCGATATCCTTCAGAATGCCCTTAAGACCCTCAACGATCTTTTCGGCCTCATGCTCCTCGATGATGCCCTGCTTACCCAGCATGGTAGCGTGCGCGATAGAGCCGGTGATATCTTCCTTATATAAGCGGCAGTCAAACAGGATGGAAGAGTTAAAGTCGTTTACCACCAGATCGGTTTCCTTCTGGAAACGTCCTGCCCATAATTTTGCCATATCTATGTTACCTCACAAAACACTCATAGGGCGGCACACGACGGGCGTGCCGCCCTATGATTTCTTTTACTTACTTTTCAACAGACGGGAAATGATCACCGGTCTTCTTGTACAGGATCTGATCGTTCAGTGCACGAACCTTGAGCGGCAGGCCGAACAGGTTGATGAAGCCTGCGGAATCTGCCTGATCGTAGCAGTCATCCTCGTTAAAGGTTGCCATATCCTCGGAGTACAGGCTGTACGGAGAGGTTACGGAAGCCGGGATGATGTTGCCCTTGTACAGCTTCAGCTTAACATCGCCGGTAACGGTCTCCTGGGTGGAGTCAACAAATGCGGAGAGCGCCTTGCGAAGCGGCGTGTACCACTGACCGTTGTAAACCAGCTCACCGAACTTGAGAGCAACCTGATTCTTGTAGTGCGAGGTTTCCTTGTCGAGGGTGATCTCCTCCAGCTTTGCATGTGCTGCATACAGGACCGCACCGCCCGGAGTCTCATAAACGCCGCGGCTCTTCATGCCGACCAGACGGTTCTCAACGATATCGAGGATACCGATGCCGTTCTCGCCGCCCAGCTTGTTCAGCTTCTCGATCAGGGCAACGGACTCGAGCTTCTCGCCGTCAACTGCGGTCGGAACGCCCTTTTCGAAGTGGATGGTAACGTAAGTCGGCTTGTCCGGAGCCATTTCCGGAGAAACACCCAGCTCGAGGAAACCCGGCTTGTTGATCGGTGCTTCGTTAGACGGCAGCTCGAGGTCCAGACCCTCATGGCTGAGGTGCCACAGGTTCTTATCCTTGGAGTAGTTGGTCTCCTTGTTGATCTTCAGCGGAATATTGTGTGCTTCCGCATACTCGATCTCCTTCTCACGGCTATTCAGCTCCCAGAAACGCCACGGAGCAATGATGTCCATCTGCGGTGCAAATGCATGAATGGCCAGCTCGAAACGAACCTGATCGTTGCCCTTGCCGGTGCAGCCGTGGCAGATCGCGTCAGCGCCTTCCTTCAGTGCAATATCAACAATACGCTTTGCGATGATCGGACGAGCGAACGAGGTACCCAGCAGGTACTGCTCGTAGGTTGCGCCCGCCTTCATGGTCGGGATGATGTAGTCATCAACGAAGTCCTTGGTTAGATCCTCGATGTACAGCTTGGACGCGCCGGTCTTGAGCGCCTTCTCCTCCAGACCGTCCAGCTCGGTGCCCTGACCGACGTTGCCGGAAACCGCGATAACCTCACAGCCGTAATGCTCCTTCAGCCACGGAATGAGTACCGAAGTATCCAGACCGCCGGAATATGCCAGAACAACTTTGTTATATTTCTTTTCCATGTTTTTCGACCTCGCATTCTGCGTTTTTTTCGATGGTTTTATTATACTACCGCCATACTCATTTGGCAAGCAAAATTTATAATTATTTTCTCTATTGTATATTTATGCATACTATGAATTTGAATTTGATAAATAATGCTTGCACTTTCTGTAAAAACGTACTATTATATTATAAATGCACTGTGTCAAGACAGATTGCACGGAATGAATAAAAGCGCACAAAAAATGGTGCGCAAAGGGGCGTTTTTCGCAATGACCGAAAGAAATTTAACCATGCTCACTGACTTTTACGAGTTTACGATGGCGAACGGATACTTCGAAAAGGGTATCGGCAACCGCCGCGCATACTTCGATATGTTCTTCCGCCGTGTACCGGACGGCGGCGGATATGCCATCATGGCAGGCGTGGAACAGCTGATTGAATACTTCAATAACCTGCATTTTTCCGAAGAGGATATTGCATATCTTCGCAGCCGCAAGTGCTTCTCGGAGTCCTTCCTCAATTATCTGCGCGATTTTGAGTTTGAATGCGACGTATGGGCCGTACCCGAGGGTACGCCGGTATTTCCCGGCGAGCCGCTCGTAACGGTGGCCGGTCCGATGATTCAGGCACAGTTTGTCGAAACCATGATCCTGCTGACCATCAACCACCAGACCCTGATCGCCACCAAGGCAAACCGCATCACGCGTGCAGCAGAGGGCCGTACCGTACTCGAGTTCGGCTCCCGCCGGGCACAGGGCTACGACGGCGCTATCCTCGGTGCCCGCGCTGCCTACATCGGCGGCTGTCAGGGCACGGCCTGCGTTCTGTCCGACCGTGACTACAAGATTCCGGCCGGCGGCACGATGGCGCACTCCTGGGTGCAGATGTTTGACAGCGAGTACGAAGCCTTCAAGGCTTATGCGGATATTTATCCGGATAACTGCGTATTCCTGGTTGACACTTATAATGTACTCAAGTCCGGTGTGCCGAACGCAATCCGTGTCGCCAAGGAACTGGAAGCGGAAAAGGGCATCCGCGCACGCGGCATCCGTCTGGATTCCGGCGATATCGCTTACCTTTCTATCGAGGCACGCAAAATGCTCGATGCTGCAGGCTTCGAGGATATGCAGATCATGGCGTCCAACTCGCTCGATGAGTATCTGGTGCGCGACCTGCTCGTGCAGGGTGCCCGCGTAGATTCGTTCGGCATCGGCGAGCGACTCATCACCTCCAAGTCCGAGCCGGTATTCGGCGGCGTATACAAGCTGGCTGCCGTTGAGGATGAAAACGGCGAGATCATCCCGAAGATCAAGGTTTCCGAGAACGTCGAGAAGATCACCACACCGCACTTCAAGCAGGTGTACCGCCTGTTCGACAACAAGACCGGCAAGGCGCTCGGCGACGTACTCACCGTGCACGACGAGCAGATCGACGCTTCTCTGCCGTATGTACTGTTCCATCCGGTCTACACCTGGAAGCAGCGTATCGTTACCGATTATACGGTTCGTCCGCTGCGCGTACAGCTGTTCAAGCACGGCAAGTGCATTTACAACAGCCCGGATGTTGAGGACATCCGCAAGTACTGCATCCGTGAGGTCGATACACTGTGGGATCAGATCAAGCGTTTCGAGAATCCGCAAACCTACTTCGTGGATCTTTCCAAAAAGCTGTGGAGCTGCAAGAACGAGCTTCTTGAAGCCTGCCGCATCTAACAAGCAAATTCGCAGACAGCGAACCATAATATAGTGGTTCGCTGTTTCTTTGCGCCCAATCGCAAGATTGTATAAAAGCTGTGAGCATCCCTGCACAGGATTTCGCTCATGCAGCCTGTTTCAGCAGTTTTCCGCAGAAACACGCTATCTTTTCGCAGATGTAAATCGCAAGAATTTAGTAGTACATCGCACCACAGGAGATTATACTAATAATCGCGGTCAAAAAAACCGCATATTCCACACAAATCGAAGGGATACACCAATGAAAGCATTTCTATCCTCGCTGAGCCGCAGCAAGCGCTATGTTGTCGCGGAACTGCTTCTCGTTTATTTCGCACAGGGGCTGAGCTCCATCATGCTCGGCTCTGTGCTGCCGGATTTACGCGCGGCCTACGCGCTGGATTACCAGATCGGCGGCACGTTGCTGTCCGCACAGTCGATCGGCTATCTCAGCATCGGCCTGCTGTCCGGTCTGGCCGCCATCAAATGGGGACTCAAACGCGCGTACCTCATCCTATATTATGTATTCGCGGTCGGCTTTGTCATGCTGCTGACCAACGGCTCGCCGGTCTGGCTGCTGGCGGCCATGTTCCTGACCGGCATTTCCAAGGGCGCTATCACGGATTACAACAACCGCGTGATGAGCGAATACGCGAACGGCAGTGCCACTCCGCTCAACATGATGCACGCGGCGTATGCGTTCGGCGCGTGTGTGGCTCCGCTGGCTGTGCTCGCCTGCCACAAGCTGGGCGGCGACAACGGCTGGCGTCTTGCGCTCGAGATTTCCATTGTGCTGCTGACGGCTTCGTTTATCTTCGGCCTGTTCATGAAGATGGATGACGATAAATCCACGAAAACCGGGCAGAAATCCGCGACCGACTACGGATTTCTGCGCGAAAAGCTGTTCTGGCTGTGCACAGCGCTCTGCTTTTTCTACGAGGCTGTTGAGGCTTCCATGATGGGCTGGCTGACCAGCTTTTACATTGATTCCGGCGTGCTCGCCGCAGACGCTGCGCAGATCATCACTTCCCTGCTGTGGGTTTCGCTGCTGATTGGCCGCTTCTCGTGCAGTGTGATCGCTGCGAAATTCCGTCCGTGGCAGATGATCACGGTCATGTGCTTCGGCATGGCGGCATTTCTCGTGCTGCTCGTCACCGGAACCACGCTTTCCGTGCTCACGATTGCAACGATCGGTCTGGGTCTATGCATGTCCGGCATGTACGGCACAACGGTAGCCAACGCCGGAGACCTGTTCTCGCGCTATCCGGCATCCATGGGCATTTACGTTACGCTCAATGGCTTCGGCGCGGCTATGGCTCCAGCCGCGATCGGCATCGCTGCCAACCGTACGGGAATCCGCTGGGGTTTTGCTATCCTGCTGATCGCAGGCGTGCTGCTCGTTGTCTCGGCAGTGCTCAATGCACGGTATTTCAAGGGCAGACAGCACAGCAAGACGGCTTCCCGCGCCTAAAAAGCACAAAAAACCTCTCTCAAGCGTTTTGAGAGAGGTTTTATTTTTATTCCGCTGCCGTTTCCGGCTCCTGCTCGACAGCCTGCCTTGCAGCTCTTGCGGCAAGGTGTGTCTCCAGCCAACGTGAAATATCTCCGAAGGTTTCAAGTCTGTCAAGCTCGTTGAGCACCTCGTGGCGCGCATCCTTATAAAAGATGACTTCGATATTCTTCACGCCGTTGCCGCGGTACAGATTGACCGTACGGCGCACACCCTCACCGTACCGCCCAACCGGGTCCTTATCACCCGAGATGAACAGCAGCGGCAGCTCCTTCGGCGTTTTCCGGAAGGTCACCGGATTGTTCGCCTTGGTGATGAGCGTAAACAGGTCGCGGAATCCGGTCGCGGTAAACACGAAATTGCATTTTTCATCCGACTGATAGAGCGACACGACCGCCTCATCGCGGCTGAGCCAGTCAAACACGGTTTTCGGCTGCTTGATTTTCCTGTTGAAGCCCTTGAACACCAGATTGGACAGCAGTCCGCTGCGATAGGTGATGCCGCGCGAGCGCGCTACCGAATCCGCAAGATGTACGATGCTGCCGGAGGCAGCGATCGGGCCGACTGTTCCGATAAGAATGCAGCCGGACAGCTTCTCTCCGTAATCGAGCAGGTACAACCGTGCGATCAGCGAACCCATCGAGTGCCCGAGCAGGAAATACGGCAGGTCGGGATAGCGGCGCTGCATCAGGTCGGTCAGGTGCTTGACATCCTCAACAAGATACTTCCAGCCGTCGCGAGCGGCAAAAAATCCGAGATCCGCCGTGCGTGAGACCGATGCTCCATGTCCGATATGATCGTTTCCGCAGACAATAAAGCCCAGTCCGCAGAGATATTTTGCAAATGCGGTATAGCGCGAAAAATACTCGCACATGCCGTGAGACAGCTGCACGATACCGCGCACCTCTACTCCTTCGGGAACAAGAATATAATAGGTGACATTGGAAACACCATTGGCACTTTTGTAAATATTTTGCGTACACTTGATATTCATATACAACACCCGATCATGGACTGTACTTCTTTGCTGTTAATACTATACCACAAATCCACTTATCGTGCACCTGTTTTTTGATAAAGTTCACAGTTCATTTAAAAATGCACTGTCAAAAACTGCTGATTTTTAAATACCTTTCCCGACTGCAAATTATGCAGGATTACGATATCGCAAACAGCGACCGATGTGCTACAATAAAATAAATCACGGGCAGTGCTGTATTGCCCAATTCAAAAGAAAGAAGGATATACCCATGCCGTATATTGCTGTTACCACCTCCAAGGCCCTGTCCGACGAGCAGAAGGACGAGCTGAAGAAGACCATCGGCCAGAAGATTTCCCTGATTCCGGGCAAGACCGAGGCTGCTCTGATGGTTGACATTTCCGACAACCACACCATGTACTTTGCAGGCGAGAAGCGCAAGCTGGCGTACGTTGATGTTCGCTGCTACGGTTCGACCGAGTTTGAGAACAAGAAGGCGCTGACCAAGGCACTGTTTGATGCTGTCGAGCTGCACACCGGTCTGCACGATGACAGCATTTACTTGACGTACTCCGAGTTCTCCAACTGGGGCACCCGCGGTACCATGAAGTAAACCGCAGAAAGACGCTGAGAGTTTCTCGGCGTCTTTTTTGTTTCGGATGAAGAATTGAGAATGTCTGAATTTTCAGAATGTTCACATTTGGACGATTGACGTTCGCTCGCTTTCGGTCTATTATAGTTTACAAGTAAACCGTTTGCCGAAAGGAGGACACCGCATGCCCGGCTCTCCCCATGATTTTGCCGCCGATGCGTTCCACGCGGGTCAGCTGTACCGCAGCTGCTTCCGCGAGCTGACCGAAAACTGCGGCTTTACGCCAAATGAGATGTTCGTGCTGCTGTTTCTGTACCGCAACGCGCCCGAGCAGGACACCGCAACTGTCATTGCACAGGCGTGGAACGTTTCCAAGCCGCTGGTGACGCGCAGTGTGGACGGACTGCAGAGACGCGGTCTGCTCTACTGCGTACGCGACGAGAATGACCGCCGTCTGGTGCACCTGCACCTGTCTGATGAAGGACACGCTGCTGCCAAAACGCTCCATCACCGCTGCGAAACCTTTGCGCTGACACTGCAGCAGGGCATCTCCGAGCAGGAAATGCAGACCCTGTGTGGTGTGATGCGCAAGATGCAGCAAAACCTCAACGATTTACTCGAAAGGACGAAACTCACATGAATAACAACCCAAAAGGGACGAAAAACCCTAAAAAACCGCTGATCTTCTATTATGCGGTCATGCTGCTCGTGCTTATGATGCTCAACTGGTTGCTGTTTCCGAGCCTGCTGCAGCGGCAGGTTATCGAGGTCGGCTACGACGAGTTCATCGCCATGGTGGACGACGGCAAGGTGCAGACCATCGCCTACGACAAGCAGGATCAGGAAATTACCTTTGAGGCCACCAATGACAAGGGCAAGGACGCACTCTACAAGACCGGCATTTTCCCGGATGACGAGCTGGTCGGCCGCTTGCTGAAGGCCAATGTCAAGTTCGCTGCCGAGATTCCGACCCAGACCTCTCCCCTGCTGAGCATGCTCATCAGCTACGTTGTTCCGATTGTGCTCATTATCGCGGTCGGTCAGTGGCTGCAGAAAAAGATGATGAAGAACATGGGCGGCAACATGATGAGCTTCGGCAAATCCAACGCCAAGATTTACGCCGAGACCGAGACCGGCAAGACCTTTGCTGATGTCGCCGGTCAGGATGAAGCCAAGGAGGCCCTCACTGAGATCGTGGACTTCCTGCACAACCCGAACAAGTACGCTTCCATCGGTGCAAAGCTGCCCAAGGGCGCACTGCTGGTCGGCCCTCCGGGCACCGGCAAGACCTTGTTGGCGAAAGCCGTTGCCGGTGAAGCGCATGTGCCGTTCTTCTCGATTTCCGGCTCGGAGTTCGTCGAAATGTTCGTCGGCATGGGCGCGGCCAAGGTACGCGATCTGTTCAAGCAGGCCAGTGAAAAAGCACCGTGCATCGTGTTCATCGACGAGATTGATACCATCGGTAAAAAGCGCGACGGCGCAGGCATGGGCGGCAACGATGAGCGCGAGCAGACACTCAACCAGCTGCTGACCGAGATGGACGGCTTTGACGGCACCAAAGGCGTCGTTATTCTGGCGGCGACCAACCGTCCAGAGTCGCTTGACCCGGCTCTGCTGCGTCCGGGCCGTTTTGACCGCCGCATTCCGGTGCAGCTGCCCGATCTGCAGGGTCGTATCGCAATTTTGAAGGTGCACGCTAAGGATGTTCACATGTCCGGCAATATCGACTTTAACTCGATTGCCCGCGCAACCTCCGGCGCTTCCGGCGCTGACCTTGCCAACATTATCAACGAGGCGGCTCTGCGTGCCGTTCGTCTGGGACGAAACAGCGTCATTCAGGCCGATCTGGATGAGAGCGTCGAGACCGTCATTGCCGGTGCGCAGCGCAAGAACGCCGTACTCAGCGCCAAGGAGAAGGAGATCGTTGCGTATCACGAAATCGGTCACGCACTGGTGGCTGCCAAGCAGACCGACTCCGCGCCTGTCACCAAGATTACCATTGTGCCGCGTACCTCGGGCGCACTCGGCTACACCATGCAGGTGGATGAGGGCGAGCACAATCTGATGAGCAAGGACGAGCTGCTGAACAAGGTGGCAACGCTCACCGGCGGCCGTGCAGCCGAGGAGCTGATTTTCGGCTCGATTACGACCGGTGCATCCAACGACATCGAGCAGGCCACCAAGCTGACGCGCTCGATGATCACGCGCTACGGCATGAGCCGTAAGTTCGATATGGTTGCGCTCGAGACCGTGACGAATCAGTATTTGTCGGGCGATACCGCGCTCGCTTGCTCGGCGGAGACCGCTGCGAAGATTGATGAGGAAGTGATTGCCACCGTCAAGACCGCGCACGAGAAGGCCATCGGCATCCTGCAGAATAATATGGATGCCCTGCACCGTCTGGCACACTTCCTTCTGGAAAAAGAAACCATCACCGGTGAAGAATTTATGGATCTGCTGCATAAATCCGAGTAAATCTGTGCAAAAGGAAACCCTCTCTCGTAATGAGGAAGGGTTTCTTTTTGCCTATACCCACAACAAGGAACAGACCAAAAAGAGAGAGCGGACACATTGGTCCGCCCCTAAGCATATACAATTATATTTATCTGAGCGACAGAATCTCTGCCGGATGTTCAAACCTCATATCCGACATTAACTTCTCCGCCTCGGAGCACCCCCACAGGGCGAGGACGCTCTTGACGCCGGCGCTCCTGGCGCACTGCATATCGTACTCGCTGTCGCCGATATAGACGGCGTCCTCGGGTTTACAGCCGAACCGACGCAGACACTCGAGCAGAGCGTCCGGCGCAGGCTTGGGATGCTCGACATCATCCGCGCAGATGATCTCATCAAACCACGGCGTGAAGCCAATGGGTTCAATCCCCTGCTTGAGCTGCAAACGTGTCCGCGAGGTGACAATGCCACACGAACAGCCGGATTTTCTGAGTTCCTCTATCGTTTCGGGAATGCCGTCGTACATCGGGATTTCGTCCAGACGGTCATACGCCAGCGCTTCCCAGCGAGCCATGATTGGCTCAACCCGCTCGGCCGGAATGCCTAATTTCGCCAATGCGCGTCTGCCGGGCATACCGAAGGAGAAGATCAGCTGCTCGTAGGTGAACTCATAGCCGAACTCGGCAAGTGCAGTGCGCATGGCCCACTGATCTACCTTTGAGGAGTCGATCAGCGTGCCGTCAATGTCAAAAACAAAGTATTTCATGTGGTTTCCTCCATCTTTTTCGCCAAGGTAAATAACCCTCGGGTATAGTCCTGCTCGAAGGACTGAGACAGCTCTATGGTCGGCATAGCCTGCTCCGGCAGCGCCTGCGCACAGCTTTCGCGTATCCGCGATGCCTTATCGGTCAGACGGGAATCGGCATACAGCACCACCCTGTCCGGATTGATGAGCGCCGCACAGCCGCAGATGACCTTGGTGAAATAGTCGCTTATATCCGCGCCTGCAAAGTGATTCTGCGCGTATTCGAGATTGTGTTCGATTGGAAGATAATGCAGTTCTCCGGCAAAGCCTGCGGCACCGCCCCAGACCTTTCCGTTCAGCACGATACCTGCGCCTGCACCCAGCTTGCCGATGTAAATGCACACAGCGGCTTTCGGTGCGGGCGTGTACTGCGCCGCGTAGCCTGCAGCCACGACCTGCATATCACGGGCCGCCATGCACGGCAGACCGGTTTTATCGTGAAGATACGCACTAAGGCTTACGCCCCGCAGCTCAGGGTAACCGAAACTCTCGGTGACGATGCCGTTATGCATTGTTCCGGCAAAGCCGAGCATCACCGCTGCAAGCCGCGGGTAACGCGCCCTAACACGCATCAGAAGCGTGTCGAGAAATTCGCGCACATCGCCGGAGCAGGTCTGCTGTTCCTGTTCGAGCGGTGTACCGTCGAGGTCGCACACAAAACAGTGCAGCGTGTCCTGCTCCAGTCGCAGACACAGGAACAGCCGGTACTGCGGGTTCAGCCGGTACTGCATGGCGCAGCGTCCGCCGGTGGAGGCTGCCGTGCCGATTTCTTGCGCTTCTCCGCGCTCGACCATCTCATCCACAATGCGGCTGACGGTCGGAAAGCTGAGATGTGTCAGCCGCGCAAGATCGTTCTTGCCGGCAGAGCCGTGCTGCATCGCCTGCCGAAGCAGAGCCGTGTTCTCCCGCTTGAGTTTTCCTGTGTCTGCCATGGTGCACCTCTTTTCAAAACACTTTTTAATAGTGTGTTAATTTCAACATACAGTATATCCTCTGTGGGCGGTTCTGTCAATGCTGAATTAGTAATTAAGCGTTAGGAATTAACGTGAGGGTTTATTTGCTGCGTAATATTGTCCTTTCCATTCCACCCATAATATGTTATACTGTTCGCAAAGGAAGGAGGAGACAAAAAATGTCCACTACAATTTCAATCTCGGTGATGTGCTCTGTGGGGAGCCTGACCTGCGGTATACTTTCACTTGTACTGCCGCTCATTGCACTGGCCAGACGAAAAAACGCGCTGCCATTTGCAGCGGTCAGTATGGGTTTGTGCTCACTGGCGTTGCTCGGGCAGATTTTCGAGTACAATGTCCGCGTATATGCACAGGATTTCAGCGCCCTTCTGGATACATCGTTCGCTATTCGGTTCTGCGCAGTCGTACTGTTCCTGCTGGCGGCTGTTGCAAACGCGGGCGTATGCATGTACCAGATGAAACGCAGCGTAAAGCAACACCCGCAACATTAATTTACCATAGATAAATACACAATAAAACCAAAACCGCCTTTTCAGGCGGTTTTATTATTTTAACAAGGTCTTACAGCTGCCGTTTTGAGACGGATTGACCTTGCAGGTCTGACAATATTTGAAATTCATTCCTTTAGGTCTATGCAGATGGGTTAGCGGCGATGTGCCAAGCCAACGTCCCCTATGGTATACCTTTAATAACAAGATAGAATCATGTGAAGAAGGATAAATCGCTATGTCATCTTTACTATCCGATCTCCACTCTTAATTACACCGTTGATTTCCGCTTCGGCAGATTGAAGTCAATCCCGGTGAGCATTTTCACAATCCACAGCAGGAACAGCAGCACGAGCACCGGCAGCACACACGAGGTAACGATCAGCACAGCGAGTGCCTCCATGACATTGCTGAGCAGTTTTTCAAACTTTTCCGTCACGCCAGAGACCGCATTCTGCACCGAGGACGTAATACCCGACCAGAAACCGCTCTTTTCGCTGTCCGAATCCGAGTCCGAACCCGCACTGGTATCGATATCATCCGCTGCACTTTGCGCGTCCTCAATGGTCTGCGACAGAGAGGTTTCATAGGTGGCCTCGATCATGCGCGATACTGTGATGCCGCCCGGAACGGCAAGCCAAACCGCCATGCCGAACAGCGCCAGCTTGAATGCGAGTTTCGCCAGAATCTCGCTGCTGCAGAACTGCCGGACAATGAGCAGCACGCACACTGCCGGTAAAATAAACCGGAAAACCGCGTATCCGGTAATGGTGAGCAGGTATTTCTCCAGCATAATGGCGCACAGTACGATCAGAAAGTCCGACGTGAGATCAGCCAGCTTTTCTGCGATGGCGCTGCCCGTGTCTCCCGGCAGAGCCGAAACAGCTGCAGATGCTGCCGTGGAAGCCGCAGTCAGCTTCATCACAGTCGCCTGCTTTTCGTTTAAATATTCAATGCTCGTCCGGTGCGTCTCCGGTGAAGACTGCCATCCCGAAATGCCGAAAAAGCACCCGAGTCCGATCATCATCAGCAGCACACACGAAACGATTCGCTTTGTCAGTTCGTTCATTTTATCCCTCATCTCTATTAGGAAACCCCCAACGGTCAGACAGACTAACGATTGGGGGTTGTTCACACTTATATGATTACTTGCTCCAGGCTGCCTTGGCTGCGCCTTCCTTGAACACCTCATGGAAGCCCTTGACATTGGCTGCAATGTCACCGCCGAACACGGCAGAACCTGCTACGATAACGTCTGCACCGGCGGCTACGATGTCGGCGGTATTGTTCAGCTTTGCACCGCCGTCGATCTCCAGTTCGCACTTATAGCCGTTCTTCTGGATTTCCGCGCGGACAGCCTTGATTTTGTCCATGCACTCCGGAATAAAGCCCTGACCGCCAAAGCCCGGCTCAACGGTCATGATGAGCACCATATCGCAGTATGGCAGCAGCGGGAACAGCACCTCAGCGGGGGTTTTCGGCTTGATAACGCAGGCTGCCTTGACACCGGCTGCGCGGATTTTCTTCAGCTGCTCAAGCGTATCACCGTTGGACTCGTAGTGTACGGTGATGATATCCGAGCCGGCCTTGATGAAGTCGTCCAGATACTGATCGGGGTCCGAGATCATCAGATGTACATCGAGCACCTTGTCGGTCGCCTTGCGCAGCGCCTTAACCACCGGAGCGCCGATGGTGATATTCGGCACGAAGTGACCGTCCATAACGTCAACGTGAACGTATTCCGCACCGGCATCGGTGGCAATTTTAATATCGCGTGCAAGATTTGCAAAATCTGCGGACAGAATAGACGGTGAGAGCTTGATTTCCATGACAGTTCCTCCTGTAACCGCAGAGTATTCCGCGGCATAATTTGATACCAGACGCGCCTGTATGCTCAACCGGTTTGCACGGCGCCGTCTTTTTGAATACGAGGGCGGCATGCACGGTCGCCCTCCTCTTGATTTACATTATATCACACCTCTTTGGAAATTGAAAGTAAAGAGTGTGGAGTGGAGATAACATAACGTTTTCATCTTCTTTACACCGCTGCATCTTGTCACATCCTGCGGTTTCCATTTTTAATGAGCTATACCCAGAAGAAGGCTGCACCACACCGTCAATTACCGTTTGCTAATTCCTGATTACTAATTTGTTCTAACGGTATAGAAAACTTCTCCATCGAAATCAACAATATTTTGTCGCCCTCACCGATTGATTTATCTGCGTGAAAAAGGTAGAATAGAAGTATCATGCAATAAAGGAGCGAACACGATCATGAGCGTCAATCGTTGTTATTCCGAGAAAAAAAACGGCTTCGATGTCGAAGCACGCAGCCTGTTCTCCAGCCTGCACGACCTGTTGGAAATCAAAAACCTGACTCATGTGCGCTATCTCTGCCGCTACGACGCAGAGGGACTTGCACCTGAGACCTACGAGAAGGCAAAGGGCATCGTATTCTCCGAGCCTATGGCTGATGTGTGCTACGACGAGGACTTTCCCCGTCCGGAAGGCGCTCACACCATCCTTGCGGTAGAGCCGCTGCCCGGTCAATTCGATCAGCGCGCCGATTCCTGCGCACAGTGCATCCAGCTGCTCACCGGCGGCGAACGCCCGACCGTTGCAGCCGCTAAAATTTACGTTCTGGAAGGCGAACTCACTGCTGAGGACATGGACAAGATCCGCGGCTATCTGATTAACCCCGTAGACACCCGCGAGGCTTCGATGGCTAAGCCTGCAACCCTCAAGGTAGAGTACGCTATCCCGACCAGCGTGGCATCGGTTGTCGGCTTTACTCACATGGACGAGACGGCTCTCTCTGACCTGCTGCATAATATGGGTCTGGCGATGGATCTGGACGACCTCAAGTTCCTGCAGACCTACTTCCGCGACACCGAAAAGCGCGACCCGACCATCACCGAGGTTCGCATGGTCGATACTTACTGGTCCGACCACTGCCGCCACACCACCTTCCTCACCCAGATCGATGACGTAAAGTTCGAAGATCAGATGGTGCAGGACGCATTTGACCGCTACATGGCTGCCCGCGTAGAAGTCTACGGCGAGGAAAAGGCTGCGAAGCGTCCGGTAACGCTGATGGACATGGGTACGATCGCGGCTAAGGTGCTCAAGAAGCGCGGCTACCTGAAGAACATTGACGAGTCCGAGGAGATCAACGCCTGCTCCATTAAGGTGAAGGCGCTCGTGAACGGTCACTACGAGGACTGGCTGCTTATGTTCAAGAACGAAACCCACAACCACCCGACCGAGATCGAGCCGTTCGGCGGTGCTGCTACCTGCCTCGGCGGTGCGATCCGCGATCCGCTGTCCGGCCGCTCCTACGTTTATCAGGCAATGCGCGTAACCGGCGCGGGCGACCCGACCGTGCCGCTCTCTGAGACCCTCGAGCACAAGCTGCCGCAGCGCAAGCTGTGCCAGACCGCTGCTGCGGGCTACTCCTCCTATGGCAACCAGATTGGCCTTGCTACCGGCCTCGTACACGAGATTTACCATCCGGGCTATGTCGCAAAGCGCATGGAGATTGGCGCTGTTGTCGGCGCGGCTCCGCTGGAGAACGTCATCCGCGAGGTACCCGAGCCGGGCGATATCGTCATCCTGCTCGGCGGCAAGACCGGCCGCGACGGCTGCGGCGGTGCAACCGGCTCCTCCAAGAAGCACACCGAGGAATCCCTCGAGACCTGCGGTGCAGAGGTCCAGAAGGGCAATCCGCCGGAAGAGCGCAAGATCCAGCGCCTGTTCCGCGACGGCAATGTCACCCGCATGATCCGCCGCTGCAACGACTTCGGTGCGGGCGGTGTATCGGTTGCCATTGGCGAGCTGGCCGACGGCCTTGACATCGATCTGAATGCCGTACCGAAGAAGTACGACGGTCTGGACGGCACCGAGCTGGCCATCTCCGAGTCGCAGGAGCGCATGGCTGTCGTTGTCCGTGCAAAGGACGTAGACGCCTTTATTGCCGCAGCTGCCAAGGAAAATATCGAGGCTGTTGTTGTCGCAACCGTTACCGACAAGAACCGCCTGTGCATGACCTGGAACGGTGTTAAGATCGTGGATGTTTCCCGTGATTTCCTCAACACCAATGGCTGCTCCAAGCACGTTGACGCAGAGGTTGGCGCACTGCCGACTCCGTCTATCTCCTGTGCTCCGGCAGGCAATTCCGAAAAGGAAAAGCTGCTGAACCACGCCTCTACCCTCGGCATCTGCCTCGAGCGCGGTCTGGTTGAGCGTTTCGACGGCTCCATCGGCGCAAGCTCGGTATTCATGCCCTTCGGCGGCAAGTATCAGCTGACCCCGACGCAGGTCATGGCGGCTACCATGCCGGCACTGAACGGTCAGTGCGAAACCGCCTCTGTCATGGCGTTCGGCTTTGACCCCTACTTCACCGAGCAGAACCCGTATCTCGGTGCATCCTCCGCGGTAATCGAGTCTGTAGCCAAGCTGGTCGCAGCGGGCTGTGACTTTGAGACCGCATACCTCACCTTCCAGGAGTATTTCGAGCGTCTCGGCAAGGATCCGAAGCGTTTCGGCAAGCCGCTGTCCGCCCTGCTGGGCGCGTACACCGCACAGGAGAACCTGTGTCTGGCAGCCATCGGCGGCAAGGACTCCATGAGCGGCTCGTTCGACGATATGGACGTACCGCCCACGCTGGTTTCGTTCGCTATCGCGCCGCAGGACGCTTCCCGCCTCATCTCTCCTGAGTTCAAGGCGGCAGGTCATCCGGTTTACTTCTTCGATGCACCGTACAATCAGGACGGCACGCCGGATTACACCACGCTCAAGTTCATGTGGAACGAGGTTGCAAACCTGATTGCGTCCGGCAAGGCGGTTTCCGCGTGGGCGCTGTCCACCGGCGGTATCGCTGAGGGCGTGTGCAAAATGGCGCTCGGCAACAAGATCGGCTTTAAGATGGACGATTCCTTCCCGTCTGACGCGCTGTACCTCAAGAACTTCGGCGGCATCCTGATCGAAGCCGCATCCGAACTCCCGGCTTACTGGCTGGTCGGCCACACCACCGACGACGAGAAGATCACGGTTGCCGGTGAGTCCGTAACGCTTGACGAGCTGACGGCTGCCTTTGAAGGCAAGCTCGAGAGCGTATTCCCGACCAAGGCAGCTGCTTCCGATGAGCATCTAACCAAGGTTTCCTTCACCGAGCGCAATGCTGCCGCTCCGGCGGTCAAGAGTGCAAAGCCGCTGGCCGTTATTCCGGTATTCCCGGGCACCAACTGCGAGTACGACACCGCCCGTGCGGTTGAGAACGCAGGCGGCGCAGCTGAGATTGTCGTTGTCCGCAACTTCTCCGCGGATGCCCTCCGCGAGAGCGCAGAGCAGCTCGAAAACTCCATCCGTAAGGCGCAGATGGTTATCCTGCCGGGCGGCTTCTCCGGCGGTGACGAGCCGGACGGTTCCGGTAAGTTCATTGCATCCTTCCTGCGCGACGCAGGCATCAAGGATAGCATCCACGAGCTGCTGAACAAGCGCGACGGTCTGATGCTCGGCATCTGCAACGGCTTCCAGGCGCTCATCAAGCTTGGTCTGGTTCCCTACGGTGAAATCCGTGACGAGATGACCGGCGACGACCCGACGCTGACCTTCAACCTCATCGGCCGCCACCAGAGCCGCTACGCCACCACCCGCGTTGCGTCGGTTAAGTCCCCGTGGCTGTCCTCCTGCAATGTCGGCGACCTGCACTCCATCGCGTTCTCGCACGGCGAAGGCCGCTTCGTAGCGCCGCAGCACGTCATCGACGACCTGATCAAGAACGGTCAGGTAGCGTTCCAGTACACCGATCTGAACGGTGCCCCGTCCATGGACATCGCGTGGAACCCGAACGGCTCCATGTGCGCGATCGAGGGTATCACCTCCCCGGACGGCCGTGTGCTCGGCAAGATGGGTCACACCGAGCGTTACAGCCCGTTTGTCGGCAAGAATATCTACGGCGAAAAGTATCAGCCGCTGTTCGCAAACGGCGTGAAATACTTTAAGTAAAGCCTGTGCAGAAAGCGCCCTCAACGAGGGCGCTTTCCTATCAATAAATGCAATATGAAAAAGCGGTTAAAAAATACTATAAGCGCATCATGCAAGACATTTTAGGATATATCAGTTTATCCCCATATTGGCGGCAAATTCTTCGAGATACTCCTGCATTTTCCCCAATAATATTGGAGACTGCCGATCTCGCACAGTTCGATTGTCATCTTGCTCATATTTGCCAACGAAATAGACTTTCTTTCGGTGTATATCTAACCGAGTTTGATCCTGTCAATAGTCACGAATGCTTGATCCTTGTATATGCGAACGACTCATTTTATTCGCATCTTTGTGCCGTTTCCTTCAATAATCTTGATTATTTATAACAGGAGCACCTACAACAGAAATTTATACAGAGCGTGGTTTCTATAACAGCTCCTATGAATTGTCTTTTCATGATCTATCCAAATATTCTTTAGCGTCAAAGAACAAACTTGCAATCTAAAAACTTCGCAACTCACTTTCTTCCAATAACGAGGTGTTTTTATGAACCCCTGTGAGCACAAAGTCCAATACTACGAAACCGATGGCATGGGCATCGTCCACCACTCGAACTACATCCGCTGGTTCGAAGAGGCGCGCGTGGATCTGCTCGAGCAGCTCGGCTTCGGCTACGACCGCATTGAAGAGGCCGGTTACAGCGGTCCGGTGCTGGAGGTCTCCTGCCAGTACAAAACCATGTCGAAATTCGGCGAAACCGTGCGAATCGAAGCATCTATCACGCAGTACAACGGCGTACGCATGACGCTGCACTATGATGTCTACGACAAGGCGACCGGCACGCTGCGCTGTACCGGCGACAGCCGCCATTGCTTTATCAACACCGAGGGCAAACCGGCTATCCTCAAGCGGTGCTGGCCGGAGTTTGACGCGGCATTGGCTGCAAATATTGTCAAAGAGTAACAAAAACCGTCATCTCTGCATTTGAGATGACGGTTTTTGTTTTGCCTGTGTTATCCTTTATTCTCCACACCGGTCAGGTCCTGAACAACTTCACCTGCGATGATAAGACCCGCAACAGCAGGCACAAACGCCGTGCTGCCCGGAACCTGTCGGCGCTGTGTGCATTTTCTGGCAGTGCCCGGCGGACAGATGCAGTTCTGGCGGCAGCTAATCGCCATATCATCGATGGGCGTCATAGCCGGCTCCTTGGAGTACACGACCTTGAGCTTGCGGATGCGGCGCTTGCGCAGCTCGTAGCGCATAACACGCGCGAGCGGACAGCCGGAGGTCTTATAAATATCCGTCACTTCCAGCTTGTCAGCGTGAATCTTGTTGCCCGCACCCATGCAGCTGATGATACGCGTACCGGCCTTGGTTGCCTGCTCGATCAGCTCGAGCTTGCCGGTTACGGTGTCGATCGCATCCACAACGTAGTCATACTGGGTGAAATCGAACTGAGAAGCGGTCTCAGGCGTGTAAAAGGTTTTGTAAACGTTGACCTTGCAGTCCGGATTGATATCGTGAATACGCTCGGCGGCGGCCTCTACCTTGTATTGACCGACCGTCTTGCGGGTAGCGATGATCTGGCGATTGATGTTGGTCAGACACACCTTATCATCGTCGATGAGGTCAAGTGTACCGACACCCGAACGCGCCAGCGCTTCTACCGTGTAGCCGCCTACACCGCCGATGCCGAACACCGCAACACGCGCGTTGTACAGGCGTTCCATGCTCTGCTTGCCAAGCAGCAGCTCGGTTCTCGAAAATTGATTGAGCAAGTTTTTTTCTCCCTTTCGTGCAGTTTTTCGCTTAATTATAAGTATAGCGGGGAATGCCTACTGTGTCAATAGGAAAGCTGTTGTTCCCCTGCACCGACTGACCGGGGTACTCGAACTGCGTAAGCGTGTTCGCCCCTGACGGGCGGGAATTTTTTCGCTGAACCTCAGCGGGGGATTCGCCGTCTGCGGACGGCGGGAGAGCGCGGCACCCGCCGCGGGGGCAAAAAGGAAGGGACACCTGCGGTTTCCCTTCCTTTTTGAACTCCTACCTTTCCCTTATTTCTTAGTCTGGCGCGAATCAGAGACCGGCGACCGCTGCGAAATAGAAGAACGACAGAGGATTTTTCTCTGCTACGGACGAACTACCTTCGGAGTCCGTCCTCTTAAGCAACCTGTTCGCAGTGTCAGATAGCGTACTGCTACACAGGCGGTTTTGTCTCCGCAGGCGCGACATAACAGTGTCGCGCAAATCCTTGGCACGTTGTAACGCACAACACCTACGAATTAGGCGTTTGGTGCAATTTATCTTCGCAGGCCCTGTCTATCATAACGCGCTGACGAATTGTGCGGCACTGTTATGCCGCACCCAGCGTAGAATAGCCGAGCTGTATAGCAGAACGCTATCTGACACTGCGAATAGGTAAAGAAATGGGAGCACACTGTGCTCCCCTACGGTAGAAAAAATCCTCTGCCGTTCCCCTTTTCGAAGCGGTCGCCGGTCTCTGGTCTGCGCCAGACTCGGAAACAAAGGGAAACGGGAGTTAAGAGGGTAGAAACCGTAGGTGTCTACCCTCTTGCCCACCGCCGCGGGCGCGGCAGGCGTCAGCGCAGTTACACTCGCTTCCAAGCGACCAATGCCACTCCTGCCGAGATAAACTCCGTCACCCAGAACGCATGCCAGACGCCATTCGCACCCATAATCTTACACAGCACGACCGCGATCGGCAGAATGACCACGGTATACCGGCACAGTGAAATCACGAGCGACGCCGTACCCTTTCCGAGTCCTTCCAGTGCGCCAGACGCCGTAACCGAAACCGCCGAAACAAGAAATCCCACACAGATAATGCGCAGCGCATGTGCACCGATAGCCACCGTCCGGACATTTTCGGTGAAAAGTGCCATCAGCGGAGATGCGAACGCCAGACACAGCACCGTGCCGATCATCATAATGCACGCACACAGCGCAAGCGCTACCTGAAAAATACGGCTGACGCGTTCCCGCTCACCCGCACCGTAGTTGTAACCGATCACCGGACGCATCCCCTGAATAATGCCGCTCGCAGGCAGATACAGGAAGGTCTGCAACTTGTAATAGATGCCGAGCACGACCACATATGCCTGACTGAACCCCGCCAGCAGCGCATTCAGACACGAGATGAGCAATGACGGCAGCGCCAGATTGAGTGCCGCCGGAATGCCGACCGCATACAGCCGTGCCGTGATGCCTCGAGCGCCGTGCAGCCCCTTGCGTGTGATATGCACGGACACCGGCTGCAGCCGATATATCACCAGATAGAATGCCAGCGTTACCAGCTGGCCGATGCCGGTGGCGAGTGCCGCGCCGCGCATGCCAAGCTGCGGGAACGGCCCGATACCGAAGATGAGCAGCGGGTCCAGCACGATATTTGTCACGCAGCCGAACAGCAGCGCCGTCATGGTCACCTGCATGCGGCCCATCGCCTGATAAATCTTCTCGAATGCGAGACCGACCATGATAATCACCGAGAACGCGAACGCGATAGACGCGTACTGCGTACCCATCTCCGCTACCTGCTCAGAATCCGTGAACAGCCGCAGGAAACGCGGCATAACGGTGATGCACACGATCATGCTCACTACGCCGTGGATAACCGAGCACGCAATACCGCGCGTCGCCGCCGCGTCCGCCTTGTCGAGCTCACCGGCACCGAGATGATACGAAATCACTGCGTTAATGCCCACGCCGAAGCCGATAGCGAGCGCGTTTATCAAATTCTGTACCGGATAGACCAGTGACAGCGCTGTTATCGCGTCCTCCCCTATTTTTGCAACAAACAGGCTGTCGATGATGTTGTACAGCGAGTTCACCAGCATGGAAACCACCATCGGCAGCGCCATTGAGAGCAGCAGCGGCAGTATCGGCTTTTCCCGCATAAAGCGTTGGTTCACGTTCGGTTCCTCCCTTTTGTGCAAATAAAAAACCGCACGACCGGAATCCCGGTCGTGCGGCGAAAAAGAACATCTTGAGATGCTGTAAAAATCCACACAAATTTTAGTGAGATAAGTTTATCATAAAAGATGCGGAATTGTCAAGCCGTCAGTTAATCTCGGTCGGCAGATCGACATAGCTGCTCAGATCGGTCGGCAGCGTAATCTTAACCGCATCGCCGGTAGCGGTTACCTTAGCGGCTGCGTTCAGAGTTGCGCTGATGGTCTCGCCCTCTGCTGTAATATCAACCGTACCGGAAATCGCGGTATCGGTAAGCATGCCATTGACTGCCTTCGCGGTAACATTCATATCGCGGGTTCTGATGGAAACACCGTCCAGCATGCCGCCGAGCAGCTCATCAAACAGGTCAGAGCTGAAGACACTGTTCATGTTGTACTTAACGGTCATACCGCTGCTGCCCTTGGTAATGCTCTCGATCGCGCTGACCGGAACAGCGCTGTTCATAGCAGAAATCTCCATGCCGTTCAGCACATCATCAAAGGACATCGCCATTTTGTACTTGCCCTGTGCACCCATATCCATGTAGTAAGTGCCATTGGTGAAGTAATAGTTAATATCCTGCGAAATACTGGTATCGCCGCCGTTCGCCAAAGACGGGTCGATCGTCATGTTCAGCTTGCCGCCGAATGCCATCACGGACTTGTCCAGCTCCTTGAGGTTCATATCGGTCTTAATCGTCATCGGCATGGACATATCGAGCAGCTTGGTGGTGCCGAGTTTAACGCTTGCCTTGATGTTCATATCCATAGCCATCTTGGACTCCGCCGAGGTGTTCTTCGCAGCGGTGTTGAATGCATCCGCGTCTGCGAAAAATGCGCCCAGAGAAGCAGCCTTGGTCTTGTCAACCGCACCGTCTGCAACCAGCTTATCGAGCAGAATGCTGTCACTGCCCTTGACATCGGTATCAAGCGCGGTCAGGCTCATTGCAACTACGTTGTCACGCAGGAAATTCTTGGTGCTGCAGTTGATATCGTCCACCAGACCAACCTGCTCACCGAAATCCAGTGCTTTGGCATAGGTAAAATCGCCCTTGGCATCCGAGTAGCCGAGTGCGCGCAGCAGGAACGTGGTATACATCTGTGCAGAGCACTTGCCGGTCGGGTTATAGGCAGTCGCACTCATGCCGTTGGCAAGGCCGTTATCGTACAGGTACTGCACATACGGCTTTTCCCAGTCCTTCAGATCGGTAAACGGCGCGGTGTAGGTCAGCTTTTCTGCCTCAGTCTCCTTGCCCAGCAGGCGGACCAGCATTGCCGAAGCCTCGGCACGGGTGGGTGCCTTGTCAAGCTGGTAACCCTGATTAGTGCCCTGGAACAGTCCCACGTCCTTCAGGCGGTCCGCACAGTTGGTGAAGTTCGCCGCACCGGCTGTTGCCGTAATACCGGCAGCAACCAGCATGGATGCCAGTGCGATTCTCATCTTTTTCATATTGTCTTCCTCCTTTTAATCGAAACAGCCAATAGCTTATCCTTAATATAGCATAGTTCTTGGAAAAAGTAAACAACAATTCAGAAACGATGCGGCTATCTGACGCATGATTGCAAATCCGCGCAGAACATGGTAAACTAAAGGTGCTTTTTGTCGGTTGTTTTGCCTTTCTGACAGCAATTTTACCATACAGGGATGTTTGCTACATGGTTTTCAGCAGTCTGATTTTTCTATTTTTCTTTTTGCCGGCGGCGCTGTTCTGCTATTATATCGTGCCGCAGAAATTTATCCGGGTGCGGAACGCGGTGCTGCTTTTATTCAGCCTGTTCTTCTATTTTTACGGAGAGCCAAGGCTGATCGGCATGCTAATTTTTTCGATACTGATGAACTACCTGTTCGGTCTGTCCATGCGCAGTACATACAGAAAACCGCTGCTCATTTTGTGCGTTATCGCCAATCTAAGCCTGCTGGGTGTGTTCAAGTATCTGAATTTCTTCATCAACTCAGCGGACAGCCTGTTCGGACTGGGTATTCCGGTGACAGGCATTGTCATGCCGATCGGCATCTCGTTTTACACCTTTCAGGCGCTCAGCTACGTCATTGACGTATACCGCCGGGAGGTTCCGCCGCAGCACGACCCGTTTTCGCTGGCGCTGTACGTTTCCATGTTTCCGCAGCTGATTGCAGGCCCGATCGTACGCTACCACGATGTCAACGTGCAGCTTGCCGTGCGAAAGCACTCGTTTGTGCAGTTTTCCGAGGGCATCAGCCGCTTCCTTTTCGGACTCAGCAAAAAGGTACTGCTGTCCAATGTGTTCGCGCAGATTGCGGACGGCGTATTCAAATATGCACCGAGCGAGCTGTCTGCCGCCGGTGCGTGGATGGGCGCGATTGGCTATACGCTGCAGATTTACTTCGATTTCTCCGGCTACTCGGATATGGCGATCGGTCTCGGCAAGATGTTCGGCTTTGCGTTCCTCGAAAACTTCAACTACCCGTACATCAGCAAGTCGGTCACCGAGTTCTGGCGCCGCTGGCATATCTCGCTGTCCACCTGGTTCCGCGACTATGTGTACATTCCGCTCGGCGGCAACCGGTGCTCACCCACACGGCACATTTTCAATCTGCTTGCCGTATGGACACTGACCGGCTTCTGGCACGGTGCCAACTGGACGTTTATGGCGTGGGGTCTGTACTTTGGCGTGCTGCTCATTCTGGAAAAGAAATTCCTCGCCGGACTGATTGCGCGTCTGCCGTCCGTGCTGCAGCATGTCTATGCGCTGTTTTTTATCGTCATCGGCTGGGTGTTCTTCCGCAGCGATTCGATGGGACTGGCGGTGCAGTACCTCGGCAGCATGTTCACCTCGACGGTGCCGCTCAACCGGTTCGTAATCGAATATCTGCTGCGGTTCTGGCCATACCTGCTGTTCGGTGTTATACTGTCTGCGCCGGTGTTCCCGCGTCTCAAGGCCTCCCGTGTATGGCGCGTGCTGGAGTTTCCGGTGCTGGCTGTCCTGTTCACACTGTGCATGATGCGCCTGCTCGCCAGCAGCTACAACCCATTTATCTACTTCCGTTTCTGAGGAGGGCTGAGACATGAAAAACGCGAAGCATATTGTCAAAACCGTGCTGTTCTGCGGTACGCTGGCCGTTTTTTCGGCTGTCAGCGTATTCAGTCCGAAGGAAAAAGGCTCGTTTTACGAAAATCGCAGGCTGGCGGTCTTTCCGGTGCCGAGCGTCGAGACCGTGCTGGACGGCACGTTTTTCTCCGATGTAGAGACCTATATCAGTGACCACTTTGCCTGCCGTGTTCCGCTGCTGCGGCTGAACGTCCGCAAGGAGCTTGCGCTGCACAATCCGGTCGTCAGCAACACGGTTATCGCGGGTGATACGCTGCTGCCCTATCACGGCAAGCCGCGCACCGATTACAACCATGAGGACATGCAGACCGTATTGGATGCGCTCTCGCAGGTAAACGCGGCGTGTGAGACTGTCGGTGCAAGGTTTGTCTATCTGTCCATTCCCGAGCAGAGCAGTGCTTTGCGGTACAAATATCCGTCGTACCTCACGTCCGGCACCTACACGGATGATTCCATGCGCACGGACTTTCTCGCCGGACTGGATGCGCGCGGCATTGACTGTCTGAACATGGCGGACTATCTCTGCACCGATCCGGAGAAATATTACAGCAAAACCGACCATCACTACAACTTTTACGGCGCGTATGAGACCTATCTGCGCACTATGGAGCACCTGCAGACGCTCGGCATAGACGCACCTGTCACCACCGATGTGACCATCGAGCAGATTGAGCGGCCGTTCCTCGGTTCCCGCTCCCGCAAACTGCTCGGCGAGTACCCCACGGATGACAAGCTGTACCGCTTCACGCTCGGCACACCCGTGCCCTTTACGCGAGAAGATAACGGCAAGCCGGTTGCCAGCACGGTGGTCAATGAGAATTTCAACAACATGTACGATTACTACATGGGCGGCGACATTGGCGAAACCATTATCAAGACAAACCGTCCCGGTCTGCCGCGCGTGCTTGTCGTCGGCGATTCGTTCACGAACCCCTTAGAGGGTATCCTGTATACCTCGTGCGACGAAATGCGCAGTCTGGATTACCGTCACTATGACGGCGAGAATATCCTTGACTATATCACTGATTATCGGCCCGATGTCGTACTGTATGTCCGCGATGATCTGACCTGCATCACCACCCAAGGCAACGGCACGATGGGACTTGCGGAATAAAAAAGACACCCCTTGGGGTGTCTTTTTCAGATAGACATGCGGTGTAATTGAGAATGAAAAATTCGTCTCTGGCTTTTACTTCAATTACTGCCAATCAAGCGGCTTCGGCTGCTCAAATGTAGTTGTTGGCTCACAGAAGACGTGCTCATGTGCACTCTTGAGGATGCACTCCATCACCTCAAGCGAATGCAGCGCCATCTCGCCGGAGGCACGCGGCTTGCGGCCCTCCTCGAGCGCGTAGACGAGATCCACCAGACCGATACCGCGCGGGTTCTCGGCGTGGCTGACCGAATTGTACGGATGGCTGTTCGGCACGACCGGCCACGGCGCGTTTACGTTCTCCGGACGGCGCTCGGCATCCGCCCAGCGGTACTGGTCGGGCGTGCGCATGAGCGTATCGCCGCCGAACAGGTTGGGACCGGAAATCGGGTCCTTCTCGTCAATGAGAACGGTTCCCTCTGTACCGTAAATCTCCATACGCGGCAGCTCGGAATCCCAGACGTCAAAACTGCAGGTCAGCGTCACCTGTGCGCCGCACACAAACTCAAGAATCGCGTTGATATGAGTATCCACGTCCACCGGCAGCACCTGTCCCTTGCTCGGGCCGGACGGCACGGTGCGCGTCTCTCCTGCCTTGGTGGCCATTGCGCAAACGCGCTTTACCGGGCCGAGCAGGCTGAGCAGCGCGGTGACGTAGTACGGCCCCATGTCGTACAGCGGGCCCGCACCCGGCTGATAGAAGAATGCCGGAGCCGGATGGTGGAACTCGTGCCCGTGACCGACAAACCATGCACCGCCGCCCGTGATGCGGCCCAGTCTGCCGCTGTCGATGAGCTCGCGGATGTTCTGCAAGCGACCGCCGAGGAAGGTGTCCGGCGCACAGCCAATCAGCAGTCCCTTCTCCTTGGCAAGTGAAACAAGCTCCCTGCCCTGCTCAAACGTCATCGCCAGCGGCTTCTCCGTGTAGACATGCTTGCCTGCCTTCAAGGCTGCCAGATTATACTCATAATGTGCCTGCGGCGTCGTCAGATTGAGGATAATGTCAATATCCGGGTCAGCGATCAGCTCCATACCGGAGGCGTATGCCTTGGGAATACCGTGCTCTGCCGCCTTTCGCTGTGCCTTCTCCAGTCCGCGTGAGGCACATGCCACCACCTCGACTGCGTCATACTTTTTCAGATTATTCAGGTAAACATTGCTGATGTCGCCAATGCCGATTACACCAACGCGTAATTTCTTCATCTTATGTTCCTCCCTTTGCTCTTTGACCATATTATAAAAGGAATGCGGATGGATGTCTTACAATATCTTGCGATTTCTTACAGGCAGGAGACAGGAGTTTCGATTGCGGTTTACCATCGTCTACTCCTCACTCCTGCCTGTTCACTCCTTGCTTTTTACGACCTGCATGTGCGGATATGCAATATCAATGCCTTCCGCATCATAGGTGAGCTTAATGCCCTCGAGCACGGCGCACTTCAGTGCGAATGCGGTGGCGTTATCCTTCGCCCACAGCGATGCACGCAGAACAACCGCGGAATCCGCCAGCTCAAGCACAACGACCGGCACATCGGGCACGCCGTCCTTTTTCTGCTGCTCGGTGCGAATATCGAGGAAGGCCGGCTGCTTCCGCACCTCGCGGGCGAGCAGCTCTTTGGCTTTTTTGAGGTCGCTTTCGTAGGTAATCCCCACTGTCAGGAACACGCAGACCTTGCTGTCCGCATAGTCGGCGTTCTCGATGATGGCACTGTTCATCTTGCTGTTTGGGATGATGACGCGCTTGTTCTCGAACGTGCGGACCGCAGTATGGTGCAGCGTGATCTCCTCTACGCAGCCGGTGATGTCATTATCGACATAGCGCACGACATCGCCCATCTTAAACGGCTTGAATGCGAGGATCATCATGCCGCTGACCACGCTGCCGAGTGCTTCCTGTGCTGCAAGACCGGCAACCACCGCAATCACACCGCCGGTCGCCAGCAGAGTACGCACCGCACTCGACAGCACCGGAATCGCGCCTACGATGACCATGCCGCCCGCAAAGTACACCGCAGCAACCGCTATGTAGCGCACAAATCCTAAGACGGTCGCAATACTGCTGTTCGTTTTCCGGTGACGGTCAACCAGCTTTTTCATCAGCCGATTGACCAGTCCAGCCGCCGCCAGCGTTAGGAGCAGCACCGCCACGGCCAGTATTCCCGTGGAAATCAGCTTTCCCAGCGGCGATTCCATAAATTCTGTAAACCATTCAAACATCAGGGTTCCCTCTCTTTCCGGAGATAGGTTTATTATAGCGTATCTGCGGGTACGATACAATAGAAAAAGCCTCGGAGCATACATCTCCGAGGCTTTTCACACATTCATAAATGATATCCTATCGTTTGCCTGATGCTATCACCGCATAACCTCCACGAATGCAGGTTGCCCGGCAGGATGCTTACCCTTCCGGATAAAACTCCGCCGACGGTTCGGTCAGATGCTCATACACACGCACGAACGAGCTTTCCATATACGCCGAAAGAAAACCGTTCAGCACAGCGGTCAGGCATAGCGCCGCCACCAGAGCCGCCGCGAATACCGCAATCGCCATGCCGGTGCTCATCGCAGTCAGGCCGACCGTACCGAGCAGGATACATCCCCAGAGGACAACAGCGATCAGTACATACCAGCCGATAAAGCTGAGATCGAACACAAACAGCTTCATCAGATTTCCGCGGAACGCCCATGAAGCCTCACGCGTAGCTGCCCATGCACTGCGGTTCTCATCCTGCGCGAGCAGAAGCCAGCCTGCGTTATAAGTCTGCAGCTTAACGCGAATCGGAATCATCACCAGCAGGTACACAACCTGCAGCGCTCCCGCAATCACCTGATACTGTGCCGTATCCGAGACAGCCATAGCAACCGCAAACACGATTGTCGAATAGATGACGGTCGGCACGATTGACCAGATAATGCCGCGCAGCCACAGCGTAAACACCATACGGATGCCCGCCCAGACACTTTTTAGCGAGGTGAACGGGTACATGAGCATACCCACCGTCACATCCTCGCCGTGTGCGAGGCCGATGTAAAAGTGCATGAGGCCGAACTGCAGGGGGCCCGTGATCGCCAGCATAAGCGCAATGCACAACCATACCGTATTCAGTCCGCGCGAGAGTGCCGCCATCAGCTGGTAATCATTTACGGAAACACCGCCTGCGATGAGCGCGAACGCTCTGCCGAACACGGAAACGTACAGGATCACCATCAGCAGCACATACGGCACAAGGTACATCAGCTGGATGCCGATACACCGGCCAAGGTTTTCCATTACACGCGTCTTCTGCTCCCGCTTAAGCTGTCTGCGGGTCTCAGCTGTAAAATTGTTCATAAAATTCTCCGTTTTCTTTATCATTCACCGACGTACACGACCTCATCCCGCTTGGAATAGGTGGAGCTATTAGCCAGCACCTCGGTCGTCTTGCCATTTTCAGTAATCTGCTTGTAGGTCTTGGTCGAGTAGCCCGTGATGCCCGAGGTCTCCACGCGGCTCTCGCCTGCCTCCATCGAGCTGTCCGTCTTTGTAACGGTCTCCGGCTTATAGGTCTCGAGCACCTCTGTGCGGGTCGTGACCGTCTTGTCGCTCGTTTTGGTGCCGACAATGGTCATGATCATCTGACCGTCGGTCTGCTCGGCAAGAATCTTGACCGGATACGCCGTATTGTTGACGAACCGGAAATCCAGATTGCCGTAATCCACGGTTGCGTCCTCGCCGAGCGGTGTGTAGGACACGGTAAACGAATGATTATGCCGTTCGGTCACCTTCAAATCGGCACGCAGCACGGCCATGTACAGCGTCGAGGACGGCTGGCAGACACCGCCGCCGAACTCGTCAATAATCTTGCCGCCTGAGTAGGCGTGCGCCTCCTGATAACCGCGTGCGGCTGTGCGCTCGCCAACCGTGCCATTATAGGAAAACTCGTCGCCCGGATTGAGGATGGTGCCGTTGATGGCTTTAGCCGCCAGACGGATGTTGTTCGTACGCGGTGCGTTGCCCTCATCGAGATTGGTCGCCGTGCGCGCGAGCGTATCGTGGAACAGCTTCGCCTTGAGCGTCTCTGCCGTGATGGACGGCTGGGTGATCGTCACAGGAATGGTGTAGGTCTCTTGCGAGCCGTCGCCAATGATCTCCTTGGCCTTATCGGTGTCGAACGACACGCCTGCCTTGCCGGCGATGATGGTCTTGCCGTCCTCCTTGCTGACGGTGGCATTGACCGGGTCACCGATAATGTCGGCTGCGATCTTGTCAACGTCAATCGCCGGAGCGGCTGTCACATCAGTCGAGACCTCATACGGCTCAAAGTCCATCAGGCGGATCTGATCGGTCAGCGCCTGCTCTACCGTTTCCGTGTCAAACTTGACGCCCGGCTTGCCGGAATGCACGATCAGATTGCTGTCCTGCAGCTCCCAGGTCGGATTGACCGGTTCGGTCAGCGCCGTGTCCGCGATTTCGTTAAGCGTGCCGCGCAGACTTTCTTCATCTACAGTTGCCGCAATCTGCGCCTCTCTGTGACCGCGCATTGCGCCGATGATATCGCGCACGCGCTCGAGCGGATTGCCGGTGCGGCCTATTTCATAGGCGTTCTCGGCGGACTGGATGCCGTCCACGTTTTTCAGCACCTTATCGACCGGAATATCATAGTTGGAGCCGTAAATCGTCACCGTGACGTTCTTACCCTCGTACAGCGGCGCACTCTGGTCCTCGATGGTGTTTGCCGCATCATCGCGGTTCATGCCCCCGACCGCGATCGGTCCGACAGTCACGCCCGGAAAAACATTCGGGTAACAGTACACATAGCCGAATGCACCGGCTGCCGCCGCAATGACAACGCCGACGGCAATCTTTACACCGATAGGAACACGACGTTTCTTCTTCGGCTGCTTCGCTTCCGTCCGGATGACCTGCGCCGGTTTTTCCGGCTTTTTGGCCTGTTTTTTGATCAAATGCGCTCCCTTCTTCGGTTTGTTTGCGCTTTTATCTGCCATGAGTATACCTCTTAACTAATCTATGCTTGGAATATGCTTTGGATTCTCGATGCACCCGCCATTATTCGACAGGTATACCTTTATATTATAGCGCCCTGTATTCATGATAGCAACCACAAATTCGGATAAATTCGGTATACGCCGTCATAATCTGCCGTTTGTCAAGAGTAAATGCACAAAAAAGCAAAAATAATTTTACGAGGCCAGAATGAGGGCCATTTCCTCGCGGAAAAGCTGCTCGGAGCACAGATAACCGAACATTTTCCGCGGGTAGTTGTTGAGCCACGCCTCGATCCGCTTGGTTTCCTCGTCTGAGATTGTGCTGAGGTCGGTGCCCTTCGGAACGTGCCGCCGGATTAGGCCGTTTTGGTTTTCGTTGGATCCGCGCTCACTCGGCCGGTAGGGGTGGCAGTAGTAGACCTCGGTGCGGGTGCCCTTGCCGCTTGCGCTTCGCTCAATCCCGGCAGCGTCGGCAAACTCGCAGCCGTTGTCGCAGGTGATGGATCTGAATACCTTCGGGAACAGGTCGCCGTACTTGGCCTCGAGCCCGTCGATCGCAGCGACGACGCTGGCGGCCGTCTTGTCCGGCGACGGTATAATGAGCTCCCAGCGCGTTTTCCGCTCGGTCATCACGATGTAGGTGTTGCTGACGCCTTGGCAGCTTTCGACGCTGTCCATCTCCCAGTGTCCGAAGGTGCTGCGGTCGTTGATGTGCTCAGGGCGATCCTCGATACTCCGGCCGGCGGGCTTGCGGGGCATGGATCCGGCCGGGCACTCCGGCTGGTGGCGCTTGCCGTGCTGCGGCAGCATGGAGACGGTCAGCTCGTCGCCGAAGATCTCGCCGCGGATGTAGTTGTAGGCGGTGCTCGCGCAGATGTGGGTCTTGAAGGGCCAGCCCTTGACCTCGGCCTCACCGATCGCGGCCTCCGGGCTGTACTTCTCGTCGCGGATCTTGGCGATCAGGTAGTCGGCCAGCTCGTAGTCGTTGCCGATCTTCAGCTCCGGCCCCTTGGCGCGGAGGTTGGCCTCATAGCGGGCCTGCGCGCCTTCGGGGTTGTATCTGGTCTCGGTGGTGTAGTCGCTGTTGAGGTGCTCATAGGTGCACCGCTTCAGCTCCCGGTAGATGGTCGTATGATGGACGCCGAGCTCTTTGGCGATGTCTGTCGGCTTCATTCCTGCGCGGATGAAGGCGTCGAGCTGGATGCGCTTGGTCGGCGTCAGATGGCTCCAGTGCTGTCCCATTGTGTTCCCCTCCGTGATAAAAGAAAAGGGGCGGC
>NZ_QUJR01000008.1:22495-120649 GCF_003480945.1 Butyricicoccus sp. AM27-36 | reverse complement strand
CCCCCCCGCCCCCCCCTTCTGTGTGTCAGTGTTCCTCGTACTTTTTCAGGAGCTCGAGCGTCTCCTCGTCCGTGATGATGTCGGCCAGCCTGCACTCCAGCGCGTTGCAGATCTTCAGCAGCGTCGGCAGCTTCGCGCCGTTGATGTCCCGGGCGCCTCGCTCGTACTGCTGGAGCACTTGCACGTTGATCCCGGCCAGTGCGGCGAGCTGAGACTGAGACAGGCCGGCCGCCTTGCGGAGCTTTTGTAGCCCCTCGTTTTTATAGGTCACTTTGATCGAGATGTCCATGTTGTTCCTCCCGCTTGACTTCGCCGTGGTTTCGTGGTTATAATAAAGAGGAACGGCGGGCGGGATTTTTCCCGCCGTCCTTCGACCTTACTGCTTGGGCTTTTGGTTCGGCTTTATTGTGATCGTGATGGTGGCAACCTGTTCACACTTTAGAGCCTGTTCCAGCAGCTCGAGCAGTTTTTTCATCTGCTCAGCATCCACGGCTTTGCCTCCTTTCCGCGGTTTTGTTCTCCTTTCTTTCTGTACTCGGCTATCCCTTGCCTGTGATTATATTATAGAGCATTTGCTCTATAATGTCAAGCATAATTCGGCGGATTTTCAACATTTTCCCGCGTTTTTTCACATAAAAAAGCCGCACGGCGCCGCTGCCGTGCGGTTTTCTCATTCTTTCCCGAGCAGGTGGTTGATCGTGGTGCCGAGGGCGGTCGCCAGATAGTCCAGCTCGTAGTCAGCGACGACTCTGCTGCCGTTCTCGATGCGGCTGATGACCTTCTGCGTGACGTCCAGTCCGATGATCTGGAGCTTGTAGGCGAGCTGTTCCTGTGATAGACCAGCCCGCAGCCGTTCCTCTTTGACTCGCTCCCCGGAGATGTTGCACCTGCCGTCTGGTTTGTAGATCTTCGACGCCCTCGCCTCCTTTTATCCTAAAGATGACTATGCAATATTGACTTTACCAGTTTTGGCATGGTAATATTATGCCAAAGATGACTAAACACTAAAAAACGCAAACAGGAGGTAACGGCATGGGTACACGGTTCAGACGTAGTTTCAAAATTGCCCCGGGTGTCCGGGTAAACCTTAACAAGAAAAGCGCGAGCGTCAGCTTCGGCCCGAAGGGCCTGAAGCACACGATCAGCACGACGGGAAAAAGTCACACGACCGTCGGGATCCCCGGGACGGGCTTGTCTTATACGACGAGCTCCGGCGGGAAGTCCGGCGCGCAGCAGGGCGCGGTCAGCATCCCCGCAGCGCAGCGGCCGACGTCCCCGAAAAATAAGACGGTGGCGCTGCTGCTGTGCATCTTCCTCGGCTTCTTCGGTGTCCATCGGTTCTATGTTGGGAAAACCGGCACGGGCGTCATCTGGCTGCTGACGGCCGGGGCCTGCGGGATCGGCTGGCTGGTCGATATTTTCACCATCCTGCTCGGCGGTTTCTATGACTCCGAGGGCCGTGTGCTGCGGTTCCAGCCCACAGAGGCCGAGCTCGCCGCTGCCGGTGAAGCGCCGGATCCTGACGCCGAGGAGTAAAGCCCCACATAACAGAAAAAGCCCGCCCGGGATCTCCGGGCGGGTTTTTGCTTTTCTATGCGGTTTTAGAGTTTCGTGACGTAGTCCAGAGAGATCCAGCCCGCGCCGCTCTTGAGCTTGCCCCACTTGGTCGCGCCGGGGCCTGCGGCTTCGGCGACGATGGTGTAGATGCCCTTGCCCTTGATCTGGCCGGCGACGCCGTAGTTGGTGCCGGGGCCCTTGCGGATGTTCAGCACATCGGCCGTCGTCCGCACGCGGTAGCTCGTGGCCGTGCCGGTGCTGCCGGTCGAGATGTCCGCAGCGTTTACCCAGCCGTAAACGGTGGAGCCGCCGCTGCTGATTGCCTTCAGGTGGTACGGGTGCGCCTTGCCGGCCGCGACGGCCGTGATGGTGGCCTTGCCGGGCTTGCAGATCTTGGCGTCCTTGGCCGCCGCGCTGGTGTAGTGCTGCGTGCCCTTGAAGTCGACCACGTCGCCGACCTTCAGGCCGGTCTCGGTGCTGCCGGAGGTCTGGCCGCCGGTGCTGCCGCCTGCGTCCGTGATGCCGAGGCGCTTGTTTACCTCGGCCGCGATCTGGCCGTGGCGGTTGTAGAGGTAGCCGCCCGGGCAGCTCTTATTCGCGTAGTCCCTGTGCACGGTCATGTTGCAGCCGTTCAGGTGGTTCACGCGGTCGTTTTTGCTGGTCGACCAGACGAGGCGCTTGATGCCGTTGCGCTTGCAGATGTCGGTCACGAGATCCAGCAGCGCGGCGTATGCCTTCGCGGAGACGGGCCAGTCAGGCGCGCCGCCGTTGTTGGCGACTTCGATGGTGACGGCCCGCTGGTCGTTGGCGTTGGACGAGGTGCACCACGAGCGGTTTGCCTCGTCGACGTACAGGGCGATCCGGCCGTCGGTGCCGATGCCGTAGTTGCTGGACGCCTGCCGCGCAGAGTTGGCGAACAGGTTGCCGCAGGTTTCGACGGAGCAGTTGCCGGCCATACAGTGGATCGTGATGGTGTCGATCTTCTTGGTGCGCTTGCCCGAGTGGTTCGGGCTGAGCTTGGTGTAGACCACCAGAGGGCTGTTACTCATTGTCGTCTCCTTTCCCGCCGGTCAGCTCGTCGAGAGTCTCGTCTGTGATGGTCTCGCCGGGCTTCAGCTTGATGTCGTCGGTGTTCTGGTTTTTCATGGGTTTGCCTCCTTTACAAGCAAGAAAAGGGCGGGCCGGAGCCCGCCCTCTCCGTTATTCGATGGTCAGGCCCTCAGTGTTGAGCTGCTTGACGATTGCCTCGATCGCGTTGACGACGCTTTCCTCGTCGACCTTGAAGCCCTTCTGCTTCAGGAAGTCGAGGACGTACTGCTTCTTCTCCTCGCCGCGGCCCTGTCCGACGTAGAGCTGCTCAGCGGCAGCGACGCCGATCTTTACCCACGCGGTCAGCTCCTTGCGCTGTGCCTCGGTGGTCTGCTTCTTCAGCCACGGGATCAGGAAAACGCTGACGCCGGCGCCGATCAGGGCGAGGGCTGCGTTGACGATGGGGGTGATGTCGATGGTGTTCATCCTTTTGCCTCCTCATTGTTGAGAGTGTCCCCGGACGGATCCGGGAGCGGGTTGCCGTCGGCGTCGAGCCCGTGGCGGTTTCGGCTGATTTTCTCGCCGAGGCTCTTGCCGGCGTATGTGATTAGATAGCCGACGCAGGCGGTGAAGATGGTGCCGGTCAGCTCACCGACCGGGTCGCGCCCGAAGGCAGAGAGCAGCAGAGAGCTGGCTGCGCTGAGCGTTGCCACGCTGGCCGCCCAGTATGCGAGCTTTTTGCTCGCCTCGATTTTCTTTTTACGCTTGCGCCGGCGCTTCTTTGCGGCCATGCTGCTCACCTCCTCAGTCGATGATCGCGTGGATCCCCTGACTGGTGAGGAAGTCCTTCTGCGCGTGTTTGATTTTGGCAGCGTAGTCGAGGGCCGCGTGCATATCCCCGTTACAATGTGCGTCAGGGATGCGCTGCACGGCCCGGGCCGTCGCCTCGCCGAGGGCGATGGCTGCCGACGTGCCCTGAATGGTGATGATCTGGAGATCTTCACGGGCACGCTCTCGGGCCGCTGCCTCTTTCTGTCGTTTGGCCTCCTCGGCCTCCTTTTGCTTCTCGCGCTTCTGGATCCTGTGCTCGAGCATCCAGAAGCAGAAGCCGGTCACGGCCGTCGGGATCCCCAGAAGGACGACGAGCGCGCCGATGTTGATTTCGATCATGGTGTCACCTCATAAAAGTCGGAGGGCCGCAGCTCGCGGCCCTCCTTTGGTTTGTGGGCTTATTCCTCGACGTCGTCGAAGTAGCCCATGTCGACGAGATACTTGTGCACGCGGGCCTTCAGCTTCGCGGGGACGTCGTCCTCGGTGATGCGGCCCATGATGATCTCGCCTGCATACAGACGTACCAGCATTTCACGCTCCTCCTTTCCTGCAATTTTTAATAATAGCCACGCGAGGGCCCGGGCGATCATTCGGTCGCCCCTTCCTCCGCGGTGCCGGCGTTTGCGGCTGCCTCGATGGCAGCGATGGCGTCCTCGACCTGCTTGCGCAGCTTCTTCGGGACGTCGTTGATGGTCATGGTGGAGCCTTCGCGTGTCAGCTCCCTGACGTACAGCTCGACGATCTTGCTCATGCTGTTACCTCCCCTCCGTCGCCGTAGACCACGTCGGCCAGCTCCATGATGCAGCCCTTCAGCAGCTCGATGGTGTCAGCCTGCTCGGCGATGGTTTTGTCCTTCTTGGCCTCTGCGGCCTGTTCGTCGTTCAGCTTTTGGATGCTGTCGGCTCTGTGTTTAATCATGCAAAGTTACCTCCGATCGACTGGATGTAGCAGGTCTCCGTAGCGGAGCCGCGGAGCAGCTTGGCCTTGACCTTGACGCCCCACGCTGCGGCCGTCTTGGTCTGGTTGGTGAAATAGTGCTTCTGGCCGGTGCGGGCCTTCTGTGTGATGTCCTCCCACGTCGGGCTCGCGTCGTTGCCGTTGTTGCAGATCCAGACCTGAAGCGTGCAGCCGGCCGGGAAATTACCCTGAATGTTGACGAGGGCCTTGGTCGGCATGGCGTCGGCCTCCATAGCGAGGGTCTGCTCGAACTCGACGGACGTGACGGCCTTGGTGAAGGTCAGCGTGCGGGTGACGCTGGCGTCCTTGGCGTCGGTCGCCACGATCTTCAGGGTGTGGCTGCCGTTCACGACCTTCAGCCACGCCTCGGAGCCGATCGTCAGCGTGTTGGTCTGGCCGAGGGTCACGGTGTAGCTGCGCAGCGTGACGCCGTCCAGCATCTCCACGACGTCGACCTGATGGCCGTCGGCGTCGGTGACGGTGTACTCGTAGGACGGGGCCGCCGTGCTGAAGCTGCCGAGGGCGCTGTCTGTGCCGCTGATGACGGGCGGCCGGTTATTGGTGACGGTGCGGGTGGCGCTGGTGGTGTACGCGCTCTCCGCGCCGGCGGCGTCGTATGCCTTGACGCGGTACTGCACGCTCGTCCATCCGTAGGTGATGGTGTCGGTGTAGGTGCGCGCGGATCCTTTGTAGACCTGCGCCCATGTGCCGCTCCCGACCTTGCGCTCCAGAACGTAGCCGGAGAGGTTGCCGTCGGGGTCGGTGGAGGCCGCCCACGAGATGCTCAGGTTCTCGCCGCCGAGCACTTCGCTCGGGACAGTGATGGACGACGGCGCTGTGGGCGCCTGATTGTAGATCACTGTATAGCATCCATCCGAGTCGACGGAGTCGGAGATCAGGAGATCAGAGGACAGATTACAAGCGGGGCGCAGGCCGTGGCCGCCGTAGTAGGCGCTGTCCCCGTACAGAGTGCCATCGGTGCCGACGCCGCGGGCGAGGTCGGCCGAGCCGGCATAGGCGTCCCGCAGCCAGTAGTACCACGCGGCGCCAGAGCCCGGGTTGCTGGAATAGTTGGAATTTGCGACGCAGGAGGCCGTCACGGTGGCGATGCGGCTGTTGTTGTCGCTAAAGATCGCCAGCTTGCTGCCGCAGACGTGGTCGCCGCTCAGGCCGACCTCAGTGCAGGACAGGGGGAAGATCTTGTCCGTGCAGGTCTCCGTCCCGCCGCCGTCTGTGGAGCTCTTGCCGACCGTGATGGTGGTGTTTAGCAGAGCTGCCCGCTCGTTGGCGGTGAAGGCGTTCAGAAAACCAGCGAGGCCACTGTACGGGTTGACGCCGTTCCAGACGTGGGAGGAGTCCGGCGTCTGGTCTGCGGAGTGCTGTGCGGTGTACCACTGGCCGGCAGCCGCGGGGCTGTTGAGCCACTGGCGCAGGTTCGAGTGGATGTAGCGGTTGTTGCCGTAGTTGCGGCGGTCGCTGTTGCCGTTACTCGGTTCTGTCGCGTCGAAGCACAGCATCTTGATGATCTGGTTGGTCACGAGCGTGACGCTGTTGGAGGGGTAGCCTGCGTGGTTCTTATCGGCCACGATCCAGACGATCGGGCTGCCGTATAGGCTGCCGAACTTGACCTTCGACTTGTTTGCGAGGTTGCTCAGTTTTTGGGCCATGAGTTGTGTCTCCTTTCGGTGATGGTTTGAGCTCCGGGAAATAGCTGAAGAAATAGGCGTCCATGTTCTGCCGCAGGTGGTAGGTGTTGCCGTGTGAGATGTGGCCCGTCCAGCTCGCGTAGGATTGCACGACGCTGTCGAGTGTCATCTTGCCGGAGTCCACCAGCCCGCGGAACTTGCGGATCTTGCGCTTCATGTTGTCGATGCTCTTGGCTCGCACTTTCCTCACGACCTTGCCGGTCTGCGTGAGGTAGGTGTGAAAGCCGAGGAAGTCGATGCCGTTCTTCAGCGGGAGGATCTGCGTCTTGCCGTTCAGCCGAAGGCCGAGCGGCTTGATGTACGCCTCGATCTCCTTGAGTATCTGCCGGAGCAGCAGCTTGTCGCTGTGGATGATGTAGAAGTCGTCCATGTACCTGCCATATACGAGGCCGCGGTCATCCCTCAGCCAGTGGTCGAAGGCGTCCAGATAGAGCAGCGCGAGCAGTTGGCTCGACTGGTTGCCGATCGGGATGCCGGGGTCTGGCGTGCTGTCGATTATGAGCCACAGCAGCCACTCAGCGAAGTCGATCAGCTCTGGATCCTTCAGCCACTTCAGGGCCCGGCGGGCCGTCTCGTAACAGTAGGAATGGAGCAGGGTGTAAAAGAACTTTGAAAAATCGCCCTTCAGTACCCAGCCGTCGGCGTAGTCCCACTCGTTCATCGGCCGGGGCGGCAGGCCGGCAGCCTTGCGGGCTGCTTCGTCTGCTGTCTTTCGGCTGAAGAAATAGTGGCGCATGGCCGCAGCCAGACGATCGAGGCCGTCGTGGGTGCCTTTGCCGATCTGGCCGGCGTAGTTGTCCCGGATGAAGCGCCGGGAGAACGCCGGCTCGAGGACGTTGTCGCAGAGCGAGTGCTGGACGACTTTGCCCTCGAAGTCGATGGCGAGGACGAGCCGCTCCTTGGGCTCGTACACCTTGAAGGGGTAGTAGGGCCCGAAGGAATAGTCGCGCCGCTGGAGCCTCTCAGAGAGGGCGACGGTGCGCTCGATGGCCTCCATGCGGTAGCGCATGGCGGTCGGGTTGTCGCGCTTTCCGCAGCGGGTTTTGCGGTATGCTTTGTAGAGCGCGATGGTGCTGTTTACGATATTCTCCATTGAAAAGTCTCCCCGCCGTGTATAGCTCCGGCCACGCTTTGCGTGCGCCGCCGGGAGCATCGGCGGTCTTGTGTTTACCCATGACCGGGCCGGTCAGACGGCCGCGGCTGCGGGAGGGATATGCCTTCCTTGGATGATGGGGCACAGTGTTCGCCTCCCGTTTCCGGGCGGTTAATAAGTCGGGCGATCCATCGAAGCGGGGCGCAGGCCGTTGTTGCCGTTGTAGGCGTTGTTCCTGTTCAGAGTGCCATCGGTGTTGACGTTGCGGGCGTTGTTGGCCGAGCCGGCACGAAAAAACAAGGCATACCCCGAGGGCCGCCTCACTGGTGACGCTTCTGTGCGTCCAGCTTGGCGGCCCTCTCTTTATCCGTTTTGTACCATTTGGCGGTCTGGTTCTTCACGCCGGCCGCCATCTTCGCCCAGTATGCAAAGGCGTCATCGCCGAAGCCGCTGAGGATCTCATGCGCGAGCTCGATGTGGTGGATCAGCTTTCGGCAGTTGCGAAGCGCCGACCGCTGCGCGCGATACCTGAGCTCACGCTCCTCGGGATCCGTCAGGAGCAGATCGTTGGCCTCCATCAGATCGGCGACGAGGTCGCTGGCCTCGTTCATCATCCTCTGTGCCAGACCGAGCCGCTCCTTCTTCGGGAAAACGGCCGGGTTTCTGGTCTTGATGTAGGTGTGTTTCTCGAGCTCCTTGGCGTCCGTGATGACCTGCATCTCGGGCAGTTTGTCACGGCCGAAGGGCGGGCGGCCTACATTGGCCCGCTCGTATGGCCGCGAGTGTCCGTTGCTTGCCGTAGTATCTCACCTCCTCGCCTTTGATTGTGACGCGGGCGCTGCTGCCGTCGTAGGTCTTGCCCTGAATGACGATGACGCCGTCCTCCCGCTTGCAGCAGGAGCAGGGCAGGGCCAGCTCGACGAACAGGTGCGCGATGATGCAGGAGGCTTCGGCTGGTGGGATCGGGGTGTAGTTGTAGCAGCTTCCCATCAGCACTCGAGCCTCCGCTGCCCTGTGTTCCAGATACCGGATCTCACGGTCAGCCCCTCCAGATCGTCGAATGTGATCTGGAAGGGGTTGCTCGTGATGTCCGTGCAAACGAAGTCCCACAGGGCGTCGACCTTCACCTTCAGAGCGTTGTCAGCCGCGTCGACATACTCCTTCGTCGTGATGTCCTTCGGGTCGTCGACTGCTCCGTAGTGTTTCATAGGCCGGCCTCCTTACAGTGCGATGCTTGTGATGATGACGAGGATCGGGTTGGAAGGCGCGGCCGCGAGCGTGACCGTGACTTTGCCGTTGGCCGAGGCCGTGGCGTTCTCGAAAGAGACGTCGCCGATGACCTGCTCCTTGGTGGCGCTGTCGATCAGGATCACGCTGAGGATGTAGCCGGTGACGGTGAAGCTCTTGCTCGCCGCGTCGCTGATGGTCTGGACGGTCTTGGTGACGGCCTTCGGGATCGCGGGCTTGTTCTTGATGAAGGCGTCACTATTGCCGTCCGTCTCGTTCCAGTCGCTCTGGACGTTCTTCTCGGCGTCGGCGGGAGCGTGGGCGCTCTGGCTGTGGTCGTATGCCGTCTTGCCGCGGTCGCCGCGGTAGGCGGTGCTCGCAGTCTCGCCGATGGCGAGGTCGTTGCCGATGACGGCGTAGGTCGTCCCGCTCCAGCGGTACGTCTTGTTCTGGTACTCGCCTTCGCTCAGGATGACGTAGATCTTGTCGGACTCAGGCGTCAGGGCGGCGCCGCCGGAGGTCTTACTCAGCCAGTTGGCACCGAGGGCCGTGACGCCGGTGCGGATGTAGGCGTCGACGACGTCGTCCACATAGCTCGGGAGCTGGTTGGCCGGCACCTTGCCGCCGCTGTCCAGCTCGGCCACGCCGCCGGCTGCGCCCTTTTCCGTTGCGGGGATCGCGCCGACGTCAGCGGCAGCGGACGGGATCGTCGGCTTGTCGCTCAGATCCTTATAGCTGCCGGAGAAGGCCACGGTCTTGAGGTCGCTGAAGAACTTCAGCACCTTGCCGAGCAGGACGCTCAGCTTCTCGCCGGAGACGGGTGCCTCACGCTTGGCTGCTGCCTTGAAGGCGACGGTCACGTTGGAGCCGTCGCCGTCCGTGTTCAGCTTGCTGGTGTCCTTGGGATGGACGTGGTCGCCGCGCGCGAACGCTGTCTCGGAGCCGACGGCAGCGGTGCCGTTCATCTTCGGCGTGGTCGTGGATGCGACTGCGCCCTCGGGGACGTCCTTGGCCGTGATGAACTTGCTGTCGTTCTCGAGCTGCGAGAGCTTAGTCGGCACGGGGATCCATTTCTCACCTGCCCACAGGTACAGCGTCAGGTCGATGCTGTTGAAATAGATCTGGCCGAGCTTCGGGTTGGACGGAGGTGCAGCGAGCGGCTGCATGATGGCGTTTTGGATCTCATTCTGTGAGAGATCCAGATTTGTCAGGATTTTCACGGGTTTACCTCCTTAGTTGAAGTATGCAGTCCCGGAAAAGGCCGCGCAGAAGGTCAGACGCACGTTATTGTCGTCGAGGTAGTCGACCTCCCCGATGACCATAGTGCCGGCGCTGTCGACGACCGTGACGGCGGGCCGCTTTCCGAGGTTGTGGGCGACTGTCCACACCTTCGCTGCCTGCGCCTGCTTGTGGGTGTGGTGCCTGTCGTCCGTGATGCCGAGCTGCGCCGGCGTCATGTCGCCGATCAGCTCGTGCCCGTTGATCTTGGGCTTGTTGCGCAGGGCTTCGTAGTTTGAGGCGCTGCCGCCGCCCGTCTCCTTCATGGAGGCGGTCATGGAGGCAGGCGTCTCGGTCATCTTCGCCCCGAAGGTCTCCGCGCTGCCAGAGAACGAGGCGTTGAAGTCGACGCTCACTTAGATGACGCCGTCCTTCAGGATCCGGCTGAGCGGGGCGGTCATAATGTTGCTCGCAAACGCGCGCCCGTCCTCCGTCCTGCCGCGGATCTGCACCTCCACCTGTTGATCCTCGTCGGGAGACAGAGAGCCGAGCAGCAGCGTGTCGGCTTGCGTCAGGCTGACGGTGACGACCTTGTCGGTCGCGTCGACGCCCTCGTCCCCGAGGTGCTTGGTGACTTCCACCTGCTTCGGCGGGGCATAGGTGGCGAGCTGCTGCGTGCGGAATGTTACCCACATGGTCACGAACTCGCTGACGTCGATGTCACAGTTGATGGTGATGGTTGGTGTGGTGCCTCTATACATGGGCGGCCTCCTTTCTGGCCTTTGGCCGGTAGTTTAGCACTCGAGGCGCTGGAGTCCGCTGTTCCAGATGCCGGCCGTCAGGGTGATGCCCGTCAGGTCTGCAAACGTGATCTGGAAGGGGTTGGTCGTGATCTCGCTGAAAACGGCGTCCCACAGTGTTGCGATCTTGCTGGTGTTCTGGCCGACCGCGTTGCTCAGGTCATTCACCGACGCCTCGGCGGCCTGTGCGATTGCGATGGCCTGCCGGGCGAGCGCCAGAGCCTCCTCTGCCGTAGCCTGCGCGCCGAGGGCGATGGCTTTGTAGGTCTCGTAGTCCTCTTTGGTGGCGTAGGCGTCGGCGGGGATGTAGGCGGTCACATTGGTGGCCGTGCCGATCGCGGTGACGATGTCGATGGTTTTCTCGACGATGGTAGCGCCGCCGGAGGGCGGGATCCACTCGGCCAGATCGCCGCAGTTGCCGTAGCAGTACAGCACCTCGCCGACCTCGGGATCGGGATCTTCGGCATAAAGGCCGAGCTCGCGGTAGTAGAAGCCCTCGGTCTCGTCGCCGTTGGTGAAGATGCCGCCGACGGCCACGGTGCCGTCGCCGTTGATCTTCAGCTTCGTGATGTCGACGGTCGCCTTCGGGCTGACCACGCCGGTGAGGGTGCGGGGCGTCTGGCCCTCCTCGAGGTAGCCATCGCCGAGGACGATCTTGGTGTAGTTGATCTTCTGACCGGCCACGCCCTTCGCCAGAACGATCAGGCCGGCGGTGGTGATGTCGTTGTTGATAAATGCAGCCATGTCTATCTCCTTTCCTTAGTCTGAGATGACCGCCGCGTCGGTGCCGATGCTGACGGTCTCGCGGTTGTTGTCGTGGACGACGGCCGCGTGGTAGATGTGGATCTCGTCGCTGCCCATGACGTGCACCTCTTGGGTGTGATCCCTGACGGCCATGCCGGAATAGAGGAACATTTCGCCGGTCAGGCAGATCAGGATCGCGTCGAGCCACGAGCTGCGGCGCTTGACCGTCCGCAGCAGTTTCAGGAACAGGTCGAGGTTGCTGTTGACGAGGCTCGGGTTGTCGCTCAGCACCTTGAAGTGATGCGGCTGCCCGCCGTACTGATACCACTCCCTGACCTCGCCGGTGCCGAAGTAGTCGGCCACGATCTGCTCCACGGCGTAGGGGGTGCCGAGTTTCGCGTAGACGCGGTCGCTGTTGCGGATGACGGCCCGCTTGGCTGCGATGGGTGCGGTGCTGTCATACCACTGGATGTTCAGCTCCCACGCCATTTCGTCGAGCTCTGCGTCGCTGAGCTGGTCGATCTTGTCCCACCTGCTCAGGAGCTTCAGGCGTGCATAGGCGTCGCGGCTGATAATGTTGCAGCCGGTGGCGATGCCCTTGTCGCTGCCGTCCTCCTGCATCCACGCAGGCAGCAGTTTGACCATCTCGGTCTCATTGAGCCGCATTTACACCACCTCGCTCTCGACCTTGTGGCTGACAGTCAGGTGGCCGCTGAATTTGGCGACTTGCGTGTCGTCGAGGGCCTTGTAGGTCGGCTTGACGACGTCCACGCGGAAGGCGCCGGTCAGGTTCTCGCCCCACGAAGGCGAGAGGATCCGCTTGCGGAGCTGGTCGGGGTTGATGTCCCGGCCGAGGGCTGCGACTTGCCACTCGTTGTAGCGGTCGATCGCGCCGCCGGTGCCTTCGACGTTGGCGATCACCTCGGCCTCGCTCTCCGGCGTGGTGTAGTACACGATCTCGATGTCGTAGGTCTCGACCTCCGGGGGCACGGCGCTCACCTTGTCAGTGAGCGGCCGGATGTCCTTGGCGTTGACCACGTCCAGCACCTTCGCCAGCATGGCAGCGTCGGGGATCCCGCCGCCTTCCAGCAGGGGCACGATCTTGACGCAGCCCTCCAGCGTGCGGGTGATGATGATGTCGATGCTCTCAGCGGCCGAGAGGCTGCCCTTGAGCGTGATGGTCAGCAGGCCGTCGGTGTAGTCGACGGTGTAGTCCGTGTTCTTGGCCGCCGCCGCGCTTTGCCCGTGGGCCTTCACGACGAGGCTGTCGGTCAGAAGCGTGCCGCCGCCCTTGAAGGCTTTGCCGTCGTAGACCGTGAGGGTCTCGCTGACGGTTTCCTTCTCGCTGACGGCCTTTGCGTCCACGATGGAGCTGTCGGCCGTCATTACCCAGTAGATGTAAGCCTGTTCAGGGCCCGCGGTGGATCTCTTGGCGGGCGCCAGACGGATCCGCTCGCGTAGGCGGTTGTCGCCCTCGGTGGTGTAGGGCTCGCCGTCATCGCCTCCGGCCGTTTCGGTCAGATTGGTGACGGACTCGATGTAGGGGATCAGGTCGACGAGGGTGGTGATCGTGCCGGCTGCGTAGCCGTTGAACTTCGTGCCGTTGCTCACGGCCGAGGTCGGCACCTCCACAGAGTAGGCGCCAGCTTGCAGCACAGCGATCTCGTCGGTTGCAAAATAGTTTTCGCTGTCCGGCGTCACCTTCGTCCACTTCGGAATGATGATGTTTCTCTCCTGCGGCGTGGAGACAGAGAAGCGCATGGTCGTCTTGGCCGGTGTGCCTTCCAGTCGTTTCACGTCCTGCCGCTCGCCGATGGCGTCCAGCACCTCGCCCCTCGCATAGCGGAGGAGCGTCTGCCGGCCGACGTCGTTGAGGCTGTTGTAGAGGGCAACGAACACGGGCACGAGAGCCTCGCCGAAGATCCGGCGCTCGTCGCCCGGGTAGAGCGGCTCGCCGGCGCCCTTTTCGAGCTCGGTGATGATGGTCTTGTATAGGGTGCTCGCGTCTGTCGTGGTGAGTTTGATGTCCTCGCCGTAGGTGTTTGTCGCGTCGCTCACGCTGTTCACCTCCTTCATGTGATGTTGTCGATGCTGGCCCGCAGCTCGAAGTCGCCGGCCTGAGCGGTCAGGGCCTTCAGGTCGGAGTCACTGAGCTGCACGCGGGGCTCGTAGGTCTCCACGAGGAACTCCACGTCGGCGGCCAGATCGGTCGCAGCGGTTTCGCTCGGCTTGTCGATCAGCGTGCGGTCGATCCCTTTGATGCGCTCATAGGGCACCTCCCCGCGGATGGTCTTGAGGAGGTTCTGCACACAGATCTCGGGCGCTCCGTTGCCGGATGCTTTCATGGGATCACCTCGCTTTACTTGAGCTGTGCGTTGTTGGGTTTCTTCGCAGCTTTGTCGCTGCTGGATGCTCCGACGGTGACGGCGCTCAGACGCCGGCCGACGCCGCCAGAGGATGAGACGCCGGCTGCGGACGAGCTTTTGCTCGAGCCGCCTGCGCCGGCCTTCTTGCTGCTGGCCTCCTCGGCGTATTCCGTCAGGTTGATCGTGATCTTGCCCTTCAGGATCCGGCCGAGGTTGTCGAGTGTGGTGTCTGAGAGGCTGACGCCGGTGAGCTGAAGATTGGCCGGGCCGAAGCGCCGGCCGGCCAGATAGAAGGGGGCGTACTGCCCGACCAGCGACGTCCACGACTCGAACTCTCCCCGGGCGTCGCCGCCCACGGCAGACGCCAGATCGAAGTCGAAGCTCATGCTTTGCAGCTTGAGCGCCTTGGTCTTGGTGGCCGGGGATCCGGCCTTGTCGTCGCTGTTTTCCGTGTCGAGCTCGACGCTGGAGGAGACGCCATTCAGGGCGGCGATCCTCTGGCTGGAGACGCCCCACGTCTTGCCGTTCCATGATGCCATGACGGCCATGTCTATCCCTCCTTACTGCGGGCCAGAAGTGCCGCCTCCCATGCTGTCGGTGTGGGTGTGGCCGGTCAGGCTGATGCCCGTGGCGGTCACGTCTGCCGACGGGACGCTGATGCCCTTGTCCTGCATCGTGAGCGCGCCCTTCTTGACGGTGATGTCGCCCGGGACGATACCGTCCCACTCTCCGTCCATGCGGGAGAGGATGATGCCGGTGCCGTCCTCGAACATAGCATAGGCGACTTCTGTGCCGGGGGTCAGGTTTCCCATCTCTCCGCGCAGATACCACGGGATCGTCAGCGGCCGTGTGACCATGCTGTCAGCGGTGCTCGGGAGCACTCTGGCCGTGGTTTTGTCGCCGTTCCTGTCGGCCTTTCCCTCCACGCTGGAGATCTTGCCCTTCTGGATCATTTGGTTGTTGCTGTTCATCAATATCCCTCCAGTGGCTTGCGGAGGTATAGCTTGCTCCGCGTCTTGACGTAGTCGTGCCGGATCCGGCTGATGAAGGCCGTGCCGTCCCACGACTTAACGCCATCGGTCGTCAGCGTGACCACAGAGCCCGCCGCATAGTCTCGCAGCAGCGAGCCCGTCCAGAGGGTGCCGACGGTCGCGTTTTTGTTGGCGTCCCGGAGGAGCCCCTTGGCGAAGCGGTCGGCCTCGCTCTGGTCAGTCATGCGGAAGGGTAGGATCCGGCGCAGCACCTTGTCGCCGCCGTCCGGGGCTGCGAAGGTGCCGGTCAGACCGCCGTTGACGGCTTCGGCCGAGCCGTAGGCGTTGGTGCCCTCGTCGCGGTACTCGAAGTCATTGGCCGGGGTGATGGTGATGGTGTCGACGGGCTGCTGGCTTTCCATGTACGCCTCGTCGTAGACGACCAGCTTGCCGTCATACACCAGAAACGCCGCGCCCTCGAGGGTGCAGCGGTTTTGAAAAAATGCGAAGTCTGCGAGGTTGTTCTGCTCGACGTAGTCGTAGGTCTGGTCGGTGATCCCGTAGGTCTCGAGCGTCAGGCCGTGGCGGCCGGCGATCTCTTGAGCCAGTTGCAGGAACTTGACCTTTTCCCACGATTTGCTCCGCTTATCCTTCGCAGACTGCGGGACGGAATAGGCCCGCAGGGTGATGATGCCGGACTCGGGGACGACGCTCTCGACGAACATTTTGCCCGTCTTGGCAGCGCCGTCCTCGATGGCGATGGTGTCGCCCTTCTTGGGGTTCCACGAGTCCCACAGCTCGCGGGTGTCGTTGAGCTTGAGCAGCAGCTCGTCGCTCTGCTTTTCGGCGTACATATCGTGATAGCAGCGGTGGACGCTGATGTCCGGGTAGATGTCGACGCCTTCGTATAAAATCTTCACGGCGTCACCTCCTCCACGGCGGCAGGGTCTCCGGCGTCTCCACGGTCTCGACGATCGGGATCCGTACAGCCTCGCCGCCCTCGAAGATCAGCACGTCGCTGAGGTCGGGGTTGGCCTCGATGATGACGCTTGCCATGCGCTCCTCGTTATAGGCGACGAGCGCGATGCTGTCGAAGGTGTCGCCGCCCTGCGCCACATAATCAATAAAGCCGACTGTCTGCTGTGACATAGGCGCCGCCCTCCCTTCTGCTGAGTGCCTCGAGGATGAAGTCGATGAACTCCGGCTCGAGGTCGCGGAGCTTTCGGATCAGGGCGTCCTCGTCGGTGTCGCCCTCGACCTTGATCTGTGGCGAGAAGGACAGGCCGCTCAGGTCATAGACCACAGCCGTGCCCGATCCGCTGCTGATGGGCTCGTAGTCGGCCTCGCTGGATGCGCCCAGCATCCGGCCAGCCTCGGCCCAGTAGGACAGGTTTTGCGAGCGGTACGCAGGGTTGAAGCTGATGACCGCCTCGGTCGGATAGCGCGGATCCTCGCCCGCGATGGACGGGCCACTCGTGAAGCCGCCGGTCGCATAGCCGGAGACGTTGGCGCTGCCGCCGCCTCCACCTCCGAACAGGCCCGCGATCTTGCTGATGACGCCGGAGCCGAAGCTGACAATCTTCGATACCCAGCCGACGATCGTGCCGAGCACGCTTGCGATGGGCTCCAGAATAGCCAGCAGGGGCGAGAGGAGCGGCATGATCGCATTGAGCAGGCTCACGACCGGGGGCAGCAGGGCCTCGATCAGTTGCATCAGCGGAGGCAGCAGCGGCATGATGACGCTGTTGACGATTTGCAGGGCCACTTCCAGCAGCGGGGTGATGACCGGCAGCAGCGCGGCGATCAGGTTCGCCAGCACAGGCAGCACAGTCGAGATGATCTGCGTCAGCATCGGGAGCACGGTGGCAAGGATGCTGGCGATCGGCGGTAGAATAGCCTGAACGATCTGCATGAGCGGCGGGAGTAGCTGCTGTGCGAGGTCGAGCAGAGGCGGCAGGAACGAGCCCACGAGCTGAGCCAGTAGTGGCAGGATGCCCGCAGCCAGCTCCGTGACCATCGGCATGACCTCCTTCAGGGTGTCGCCCATGCCGACGAGGAAGTCCTGCACAAACGGCATACAAGCGTTGAGCGTGTCGGTGATGACCGGGCTGATTTCCTCGAAGGTGTCGGTCAGGATTGGGGCCAGCGATGTCAGCGTGTTGGCGATCATCGACGCCATAGGCAGCAGAGCCACTTCGGCCGACCTCTTGACCGCCTCGAAGGCAGAGCCGAGGTCGTTGTACTTGACGTCGTTGATCTGCTGGAGTGCGGCGGCGCCGTCATAGGCTGCGGTCTCGATGTCTCCGAGCACGGGCAGGATGCCCGCCTCCAGATCCTCGAACTGTGAGCCAAACAGTGCGACGCCGATCTCGTTGCGCTTGAGAGGATCCTCGAGCTTGTTCAGAGCCTCGACGGTGTCGAAAAATGCAGCCTGCGCGGTCTCGCCGCCGGCTGCAAAGGCCGCGAACATTTTGTCGGAGTTGAGGCCGAGGCCCTTGAAGGCTTCGGCGCTGCTGTCGCTGCCGTCTTTCGCTCTGATGTTGAACTCCTTGACGGCGTCGGCCACTTTGTCGATGCTGAACAGGCCGGCGTCAGCGCCTTCCACGAGGGAGCCCATGAACTGGTCGGCGCTCAGGCCGATGGCCGCAAACTGCGCCGAGTATTCGTTCAGGGTGTCGAGCAGGTCGCCGTTTTTGTCTGCGCCGTTCTGTGCGCCGGTGGCGATTAGGCCGTAGGCTTCTTCGGCGCTGATGTTGAAGTTTTTCATCAGAGCCGAGGCGGCTCTGGCGCTTTCACTGATGTCGTAGTCGAAGGTGTCACGCAGCACGAAGCCGGCCGCGGTGGCCTGCTCCAGTGCTTCGCCGGCCAGATCGCTCGCTTTCTGCGTAGCGGCCAGCCCTTCGGCCACGTCGTTGAAGTCCTCACCGAGGTTCTGCGCGTAGATGTTTTTTACACTCTCGCCCAGCGCGTCCAGCTCGTCGCCGGTGGCGCCGGTAGATGCGGAGAGCTGGTTCATGGCTTTGTTGTAGTCGTCGCCCAGCTCTGCCAGATACTTCCCGGCCTCGACGACCGCCTTGCCCGTCGCCACAGCGATGCCGCCCACGGCAGCACCGACGGCAACGGCCTTCCAGTTTACTTTGTCGAGGTGTCCCGCGACGTTGTCCATCGCCTTCCCGAGGGATGGGTCGATGGTGCCGGCGAAGCTGACGACGGCCTGCATGATCTTGTTTTTGCCTGCCATCAGTGTCACCTCCTTCTGTATTTCCTGAAGTTATTCCGGGGCATTGAGGCGGCCTTGTCGCGTTGCCGCTTGGCCTCCTCGGCTGCCTCGTAGTATTCCATCAGGAAGTCGGTCAGGCGTTCCCGTCGGAGCTCGCCGACTGAGGTGTGGAAGGCTCGAGAGTAGTCTCGGACGAGCTCTCCGAGCCGCTTTCCTCGGATTGTGCCGCCGACCTCGCCGTAGTAAAATTTCGGCCGATCCTCATAAGCTCCATGACGTCGGGGCCGCTGATGCGCTCGAGGTCGCTGACGTCGATGTCGCTGTTGACGGCGACGATCGCCATCATGGCGAGATAGGCGTGCAGGGAGTAGTCGAGCTCGCAGGCGCCGGCGCTGCCGCCGCCCTTGTTGGAGGTCGCGCGGAGCTTGCGGGCCTCAGCATCGGCAAACATTCCCACGGTGATCGCGTCGGTGTCATAGGTCAGAGTCTTGACCTTTTTGCCGTTGATGGTGATGGGGTTCTGGAGTGTCAGCTTTTCCATGTGTGTCTCCTTTCGATAAATAGAGGGCGCCGCCCGGAGGCGACGCCCTTCTTGTTACAGGACGCTGCGGATGTCCTTGGCGTAGTCGACGCCGCCGACGCGCATGATGGTGTTGAGCTGGTCGATCAGCCAGTATTCGTTGCCAGCGACGAAAAGCTGGTAGCGGCTGACGGCCAGCGCGATCTCGTTCTCGCTGGCGTTGCCGGGATCCACGCTCAGGCCGGGGATGCCCTTGGAGACGCAGCGGAGGAACGCCTTGCAGCCTTCGGTCTTGGTGGAGCCGTCGGAGAGCTTGACGTCCTGCGCCCAGCGGATCTCGATGGTCTTGCTCGTCAGCTTGACGAGGCTGCGCAGGCCGAGGTCAATGCCGATCTTAGTGATGGATGCCTCCATCGCCTCGATCTGGCCGGGCAGCGGCGCCGTGTAGGTTCCCATCGCCTTGAAGTCAGCCGTCACAAGGTTGACGGGAGGCAGGGCGATGGTCACGTCCTTGGCGGCGAGAACGCCGTCCACATAGACGGTATCGGCGAGGATGGGGCCCTTCAGGTCGAGCCACAGGTTTGCCATTACTCGTCACCTCCTTCGTAGTAGACGGAGAAGCCCGCGTCGGTGTAGGCGACGTAGACGCTCGCAGACTTGAGGGGCGGGGTCGGGGTGACGGCGATGTCCCAGCGGAAGTCGCCATTCATCACGTCGGTGGTGCTGTTCTCGCTCTCGAGGAACAGGATCACAGGGGATCCGAGCAGCGCGCCCATGCTGACATAGCCGTCGAGCTTCTCCTGCTCGCGGTTGATGATGCGATCCTTCAGTGCGCGGGTCATGGGCTCGTCGATCTCCGGGCTCCACTCGCGCTGGAAGTCGTTGGTGATGTGCATGAGCATCCGCATGGAGACGTCGAAGATCGCGCGGGGATCCACGTCTGCGCCGTAGGTGTAGGCAGCCGTATGGTCGCCCCACAGTACCCATTCGCCGCCCCATGCCACGGCGGTGCTGATGCCGTTCTGCGTCAGCTCCTTGCCGCTCTGCTGGTCGAAGCCGCGGTTTTTCGCATTGGCGCCGAAATACTGCTTGATGACGGGGATCGCCTTGTTGCCGCAGGTCTCCATCGGGACGCTGTTGTGGCTGAAGTCGGCGCGCATGAGCTCGACCACGGCCAGCGTGCTCAGGTGGAACACGTTGCCGAGGTTGTCCACAGCCTGCGGCCAGTAGACCTTAGAGCGCTCGCCGGTGAAGGCGTTGGCCTTCTTCCATGCGATCGCCTTGGTGATCGTGTCGACCGCCTGCGCGGTGCTGTCCACGAGGGGCAGGTCGGCCACGACGAAGGCGTCCCAGTGGCCGTTGATCTTCTTGCAGGTCGTCAGCATGGCGTTGTAGACGGCAGGGCTGTGACTCCAGCCGGGGGCCGCGATCAGATTGCAGACCGCGAACTGCTCGGGATAGAGCAGCGCGATCGCGCTCAGGCCGCTGTACTCGCCGGAGGAGGTGACGCCGCCGATGATGTCGCTGTCTGCGATCTCAGAGTCGTCCACCTCGCTGAAGCTGGCCGTCAGGCTGCCGGAGAGCTGCGCGTCGTCCTTCAGGCTGGTGATGATGACCGTGCCCTTGGTGAAGTTATAGTCCACAGCGTAGTCGGTGCCCTCGACGTAGTTGCCGCTGTCATTCTTTGCGATGGTCAGGGTGTCGAGGATGATCTTGTCGCTGGCGAACTCGGCGCGGCCGCCGGTGAAGGTGAGGGTCTTGGTGGTGGCCGTCTCCTTGCGGTGCTTGCCCGCGGAGGGGTCGAGCACATTGATGACGTAGATCGGGCCGATGTTCCCGAGGGTGTTGTTGAAATGCGCGTACACGGCCTCGCACAGGGTAAAGGTGCCCCAGTCGGACGAGTAGCCGATCTTCTTCTGCGCGTCGACCAGACTGGTGATCTTGATCGGCGCGTTGATGACGCCGGCCTTGCCGAAGTCGCGCACGAGGTTGACGGGTGCCGTGCCGATATAGACCGGCGTGGTGCCCGCCTGCACGGCGCTCTGTGCCACGGTCTCGCCGATGTGGCCGTAGGCGCCGTAGAGGTATTCGTTTGCCATCTGCTTATCCTCCTTTGCATGAAATTAGAGCAGCCGAGTGGCTGCCCTTAAAGCAGGTGTTGGTAGCTTTTCGGGTTGCGGGTCAGGGCCTCCTCGACGGAGAACTCAGCCCATGCAAACCAGTACGGGTAGAAGTCGGGGACGGCGTCTTGCTCCGTGACAGGGCCGAAGGTGATGCCCTTCTCCTTGATGACGCGGAGGTCGCCGAGGTACTCGGCGTTTTCAATCAGCCGGAGAGCTGTGTCCACAAAATTCCATGCGTCACGCCAGCCCTCTCCGTTCTTCACGAAGTAGGAGGCCGCCGCCTCGTTGTATTGCTGGATGTAGGTGCCGCTGCCGTCGCCCTTCGGCTTGAAGATGTCGGGCCCGTGGTAGCCGGGATCCCACGCTGAGAAGCAGAGCCGGATCTTGATGTCTCGGGCACTCTGGAGCAGGTCGTCGTCGCCCTGAACGATCTGCACGCAGACCGACGGGATCGGCGCGGCGATGTTCGGGGGCGTCCTGTCCTTCGATGGTACGAAAAGCGAGAACGCGGCCGGGTTTACCAGCTTGTATGGGTAGGAGGCGTCCGTTGCGTTGTCGTCGGGGAGCTTCAGCTTGACCAGAGGGCAGACCTCGGCGGTCAGCCAGTCCCGGACGGTTTCGATGCTGTTGACGATGGACATGGGGCACCTCCTACATGGTGACAGTCTGGCCGAGGGCCACGGTGGCGATCCCCATGTCCTCGCTCCAGTCGTTGACGATGTACTCGCGGCCGTCGACGTTGAGCCCTTCGCCCGCCGGGCGCCGAGCGGGCAGATCCTCGACCGCCGCATAAAGCAGCAGAGAGGACTCCGCGACGCTCAGCTCTTGCCCCCCTTGGCGTTCCTTCAGGGCGTTGTCGTCCAGCACGGCGGCGATGGCTCTGCCTTCGACGGTGTGCTTCTCACCGAACTCGTCGAGATTGAGAAACGTGCGCTGACGGTCAGCCTCGACCATCGCCTTGAAGCTGAAGGCCATCAGACGGGATCGGCGGCGCCGATCTGAGGGGGCTCCTCGTCGTCGGCGCCGTCATCAGGCTGCTCGGCCTTGGCGGCCTCGATGGCAGCGATGACGTCGGCCTTCTTGCGCATAGCAGAGGCGTCCACGCCATAGCGCGTGGCCACTTCCTTCAGCTCGTCGAGCTTCATGTCCTCGTTGTACTCAGGGGCCTCGTCGGCCGCGGTGTTGGTGCTGGCAGGCTCGTCGGCGTCGTCGCCGGGAGCAGGTGCGGGCTGCTCGGCAGTCTCGCCCAGCTCGCCGATGTACTTGGCGACGCCTTCCTTCACCAGACGGGCCTCCAGCTCGTCGTCGAACTTCTGAGGGCCGTCTGCTTCAGTGATGGGGATCACCTTGCGGCCGTTATAGTAGCCGAAGGTGCCCTTGATGATCTGGATCATGCTCTGCTCCTTTCTGCTGCGCTCAGTCCGTCAGGACGTCCGCAACGATGAACGGGTTCTTGTTGTTGGGGATCATCAGCGGGCGGCTGGAGATGGTCAGCGTGCGGCTGTTGCCTTCGGCGCTGCTCACATACTTCGGCACGCGGCGGCCGGCGTAGGTGTGGAACTCGCCGTCGCTCTGCTCGACCTGAGAGACGGCGCCGTAGGCGGTGCGGCCAGCGCCGGGAGCGGTGAGGACGCACTTGCCGGACGGGATGTAGAGCTTGTCGTTGCCCTCGTCGTCGGTGTAGGTCAGGTCGTAGGAGATGACGCTGATGATGCGGCCGAGGACGTTCAGGCGGGCCACGATGGCAGCGCCGTCAGGCAGCAGCTCAGGCTCCACGTTGCCGATCTCGATGCGGCGGTTGTCGAGGAGCTTCTGCACGGCCGCGTCGTTGATGATGGTGTCAGCCACGTCCGGGGAGCAGACCAGATCAGAAGCGCGGAGGCCGCGCTTGGTCAGCATACGGATCATGGCCTCCAGATCCTTCAGGATCTTGCCGCCGGTGGCGTCCCACTTGGCCGTCGGGGTGTAGGTCGCGGGGTTGCTGGCCTCGGAGTAGAAACGGATCTCCATCTCGTCGGCCTTGTCGACGTCGTCGGCGATGTGCTTCATCACGCAGCCATTGGTCAGCATGGTCTCGGCGGCCATCGCTTCTTCGCGGTTGGTGATGAGCTCGCCCAGCTCGTCAGCGTCGCGCAGGATGAGGGTCTGCTGGCGCTGCTCAGGGGTGAGCTGAGAGTAGAGAGCCTCGCCGAAGCCGCGCTTGCGCAGCTCGTCGAGGGTCAGGACGCGACGGGGAGCCACGAAGGGCGGGGTGTAGCGTTCCATGTTGTAGCCGGCGCGCAGGACGGTGACGCCGCCCTTGCGAGGGGCCACGAAGGGCGCCAGCTTCTTGCTGCCGTCACGGAACTCGACGAGCACGTCGTCGGTGGCGAAGATGTCGCTCGCGTCGTTGGTGGGGAAGTAGCGGTCACGCAGGAAGGTCGCAGCAGGGGTGAGCTGCTGCACGGCCATGAGCAGCGTGTGGGTGTCGTAGAAGTTAAAAGGCATTTTGTTGTCCTCCTTCTCTTAGTATTCGATGGCGTCGGAGAGCAGGATGCCGGCCTTGCGCAGCTCCTCCTCGTCGGTCGCCTTCAGGGTGTAGCCGCTTGCGGCAGCCAGCTTGTTGCGGGCGAAGTGGCCGGTGCGGTAGGCCAGCACGGTCACGTCCGCGGTGGTGCCGACTTCCACGTCCTCGGCGAGGATGCAGTTGGCGGTCAGGGTTTCGTTGGTGGTCGCGGTGGAGCCGAGGATCACCAGCTTGCCGTCGCCGGCGGTGCCGGCAGACAGGGCCAGCACGGTGCCGCGCTTATAGGTGGCTGCGGCGGTGGCCTCCTTGCGGATGGTCACGGTGAACACGTCAGCGACGGGCTCGTTGGCAACGATCAGGCCGTCATAGCCGACGCTGCCGAGGTTTTCGTCCAGTCTCTTGCTCATTACTTCTTACCTCCGTTCTGAGACTTGGTGGAGTTGTAGAGGCCGACGATGGCGTCCACCTTTGCCTTGTCGTCGTTTTCGCTGCCTTCCTCGCCGCCGTTAGGGGCAGCGCCGACGCCGGCAGCGCCGGACTCGTCGTTGTCAGCCTTGGCGTCCTTCAGGTGCTTGGCACCGAGGGCCGCCTGCTTCTGCATAGCCTTGAGCGCGAGCTGCTCAGCGGTGCAGGGGGTCTCGCCGTACTTGGCGTCCCTGACGAGCTGCGCGTCGCCCACACTTGCGGCGATGCTGTCGATGGCCTCGATGCGGGCGCGTTCCTGCGTTCTGGCAGTTTCGGCCGCCTGCTGCTCGATCTGAGCCACGACGTCGGGGTGCTGTGCTCTCATTTCTTCGAGGGTCATGGTCTTGTTGTCCTCCTTCTTGGGGCCGTCGTTCTTGGCGGCCGCGTGTTTATTTCCAGCCGCAGGGGCGGCGTGGATGCTGTTGTCGATGGGGATCGTCCCCGGGATGTGTCTGAAGCCCTTGACGTCGTGCCGGATGCCGGCGACGAGGAGCACCTTCTTGTCGGCGCTCAGGGCGACGTCGGGGCCTTCGTCTGTGAGCAGGGTGTCGGCAAAGCCGTTGTCAATGGCCTCCTGCCCGACCATCCACGTCTCGCGGGTCATCATGCTGCGGAGCTGGTCGACCTCGAGGCCGGTCTTGGCGTGGTAGATCTCCGCGATGGCCCGCTCGCTCGCGTCGAAGTCCTTCTGGAGCTTCTTCAGGTCTGCGAGGGTGTAGTAGTCGTAGAGCAGCCCGGCGACGCCGTGGATCATCACCATGCTGCCGGGATAGACCTGTACCTCGTCGCCCGCGCAGGCGATGACGCTGGCCGCGCTGGCCGCGATGCCTTCCACGACGACGACCTTGTGGCCGGTCAGGCCCTTGACGGCGTTGTGGATGGCGATGCCGGTGTAGAGGTCGCCGCCGCAGCTATTGATCTTGATGGTGATGTTGCTCTTGCCCTTGACGGCCGCGAGATCCTCCATGAAGCTCTCGGGCGCGATGTAGAGGCCGGGCTCGGGCTCGCCCGTCCACCAGTCCACAGGCTGACGGCTCACGACGTCGCCGTAGAGGGTGATCTCGCCCTCGTCGTCACCGATGCTGGCGACGTTCCAGAACTTGATCGGCGTGCCCGCAGTCTGAGGCCCGGCGCAGAGCCGGGGAGTGTTATGCGTTCTCATGCTTGTCTCCTTCCTTGATGCTTTTGATGGCCTCGGCGACGATCGCCTCCCGCAGAGCTGCGGAGATCGTGCCGCTGGCCGCTGTGCTCTGGTCGACCTGCCCCTGCGCTGCGCGCAGCTTCTCGTTTTCCCGAGTGAGCTGGTCGACGTTGGCGTCCCACTGGCCGCCGTTGAGTCGGATGGTCGCCTGCTCTCTGGTCGTGATGCCTTCGCCGATGGCGAGGATCTCGGCCGTGATCTCCTTCGTCGGGTCGAGCTGTCCCTGAGAGGGGCCGATCCACTCGGCGCCGAGGTATGCGGCGCGGATCGCCGGATCTGCGAAGAAGCCCGGGGCGCTGATGCGGCCGCGGGCGACGGCTTCAGAGAGCCAGATCTCATATACCGGCGTGCAGAAGTCATCGACAAACCACTTGCGCCTCATGCGGAACGCCTTCCACGCCTCCATCAGGGCGGCGCGGCTGGCGCTGTACGAGCTGTTGAAGCTCTTGAGCAGAAGGTCGGCCGGGATCTCGAGCGCGGCGCCCACCTGTTCACAGATGGCGCGCAGGAAGGTGTTGAAGCCACTGGCCGGCCGCTTGGGGTCTGCAAAGGTCACGTCCTCGCCGGGCTCCATGATGTTGATCTGGCCGGGGCCCATCTCGTACTCATTAGGGTCTCGGCTCACCTCCGGCAGGCTGCTCCCGACCTCGTTGAACGGGTTGTCGCCGGCGCCCGCCTCGGTCTTGATGAAGGCCGTGAAAAACGACTCGACGACCGCCGCAGTCAGCTCGCTCTCGGTGTAGCGGCGAAGCTGGAGCAGGGGCTCGATGACCTGCGCGAGATAGCTGACGCCGCGGTATTGATCCGGGCGCTCGCTCTCCATGACGTGCAGGATGTTCGGCAGGCCAGTCCGCTCACCGTATGCCTGAACACGGGCCCACGTCGTCGTCGTGCTGCCGAGCTCGAAGGGGTAGGTGCTGCGGATGTGGTACGCCTCGATCTGGCCGTCGTCGTTCACCTCGACGCCGTCGTAGATGGTGTTGCCGTTGGCCGCCTTGCCGGTGGTCAGCAGCATCGGGGTGATGATGCCGGAGGTCGTTGGCGTGGCGACTCGGTCGGCCTCGATCAGGTGCAGGCGTAGCGAGTAGGGCGTGAGCGGCGTCGGCTCGTACTGCTTCACGACGGCGAACACGTCGCCGCTGACCAGCCACGAGGAGAGTGCGAGCTGCTGCATGGCTGCGAAGTTGTTGACGCCGGTGGCGTCGCACGCCCTTTTGTTCTCAGACCAGAGGGCGAACTCACGCTCGGCCTGAGCCTGCCATGCGTCTGCGGCCTCCTGCGTCATGCCGAGCGCCTCGCGGTCGATCCGGCTCTTGAGCTGGAGGCCGATGCCGACGACGTTGGTGCGGTTGGTGCGGATGGCAGAGGTGGCGATCGGGGCCGCCATGTAAAGCATCCGGGCACGCTGCCGCAGGGTGTAGTTGTTGGCGTCGATGTCCTCCTTCGGGCTGCCGCTCATAGCTCTGAAGCCCTTGGTCGCCTTCTTGTGCCAGCTCGCGCCGGCGTCGCCGTAGCCCTTATTCACAGGGCGCGGCTGCTGCCGCCTGTTCTGTGGGCGGCTTCTGCTTTTTCTTTTGCTGATGGTGCTCACCTCCTTCATGGTGAAGATGGCTGAGTCGGGAGAAAAGGAGCGAAAACTCCCGGCGTCAGCCTATGAAAAAAGCCCCTTTCGGGGCTTCTTTCACCAGTCTCGGGGCACTACTCCCACAGCTCTTCGCGGCTTCTCGCCGTTCAGTGCGGCCTCGAGGGCTTCGATGTCTGCCTCGAGCTGTTTGATGGCGGCCCGGATGGATCCGAGGTCGGTGTTGTAGCGGGCCAGATTGCGCGAGCCGATGCCGTAGCTCTGGACGCCTCCGTCCAGCATCTCGGCCTCTCGCTTCAGGTAGAGCTCCAGCCGGTTCCTCTTGATGGAGAGCTGGTACTCGATTTGTTCGCGGGTCTTTCTCATTGTGGTCTGTCCTCCTTACCAGTCGTCGAAGGCGTCGGCCCGGTTGTGCCGTTGCCGCTGCCGTCGCTGCTGCGGGGCCTTCGGTTTTTCCTCCAGTCCTTGCAGGCGGCGCTCGATGGCGTCCATGTCGGGGTTGATGATCTTGAGGCCGGCGTTGGCGTAGTCGCGGCAGTCGAGGGCCTCGTTGCGGTTGTGCCCGGGCAGCTTCTCCCATGCCCAGCGGTCGCCGCGGCGCGTGTGCGTGAGCACCAGCTTCTCGGAGAGGAGCCCGTTGAAGAAATTGAGGTCATAACCGGCGTCGGGGTGCCGGTTGAAATGGCAGTATTTTGGCCCGGGCTCCTGCACCTTCAGATTAGCCATGATCGTCGCCTTGCCGGCGTCGACGCCGATGGTGTAGAGCCAGCAGGTGATCCGCTTGTTGTCGCGGATCGGCACCTTGCTCGGGGGCGAGACGAAGGGGATGCCGTCGCCGCCCTTGCCCTTGATGGCAAAGACGCGCTTGCCGACGCGGGCCCGGCACGCCTCATAGACCTCTTGGGTGAAGTGGCCGCCGGAGTCGACGCAGGTGATGGAGATCTTCAGGCCGCGGCCGTTTTTGAACTTGTAGACGTGGTCGACCACGTCGTCGAGTCGCTGCCAGACCTCCGGGGTGTCTGGCCGGCCCATGATGTAGCCCTTGACGACGCCCCACGTCTCGCCGTACTTCCCGTGGCCGACTACCTCGTATTCGAGGCGGTTGTCCTGAGTGTCGACGCCGCAGGTCAGCACGAGCACGCCGTCAGGCAGCTCCACAGGGGTGCCGTCCGGGCGGGTGCCGTAGTCCTCACGGCGGGCGAGCATGGTGTCCTCGTCCTCGAGGTCGCCGCGATCTTCCCACAGTTGGCCGAGCAGGGTGTTGTAGACGACCTTGAGGCGCTGCGGGTCATCCTTGGCGTCGAGGAACTTGAGGACGATTTTCTCCCACGGAGTCCACGGGCTCGAGAAGGCATTGAGCCAAAAAGAACGGACGCCCTTCTTGTAGGCGTCCGGGTTGTCGACGATCCACTTGGCAGGCTGCTTTCGCATGGTGTCCTCGGGGATCAAGCAGCCGCACGCCGGGCAGCTCCACGAGACGCCGCTCTTGAGGCTCCACGACTTTTTCCCGCGGATCTTCTTGACCTCCGGGTCGAAGTGAATATTGTCGAACACGATCTCGCTGTACTCCCCGCACTCGGGGCAGCGGTGGCACCAGCGTTCCTGCGTGCCTTGGTAAAAACTCGTTTCGATGTTGCTGTTGCCCTTGATGGTCGGGGTGGAGACCTCGACCGCCTTGGCGTTGTAGAATGTGGCCTGACGTGCTTCGGCCAGCGCCCACGGGTCGCCCTCGGTGCCGGCGCTGGTCGCCCAGCGGTCGCGCTCGTCGCCGATGATATAGCGGGCAGGCGTGGAGGCCAGAGCCGAGGCGCTGTTGGAGCCGGTCAGGGTGAGCATCCCGCCCGGGAACGACTTCTGGAGGATTGTGTTGCCACTGTCCTTAGCCTTGACGTCGTGCACCTTCGCCTTCAGGGGCTTGCTGTCGCGGATCATAGGGGCCACGCGGAGGCGGCTGAACTTCCGGGCGTCGTCGATGGTCGGGTGGACGTAGAGGATGCTGCCGGGGTCTTGGTCGATGATGTAGCCGATGATGTTGAGCTCGAGCTCAGACTTGCCGACCTGAGAGGCGGCCACCATGACTATTTTGTGCACCTTCGGATCCGTAAAGGCCCGCATGGGCTCCTCGAGGTACGGGGTGCGCTTGGTACGCCACGGGCCGGCCTCGGCTGAGCTTTCCGGGGAGAGGCGGCGGTGCTTGTCGGCCCACTCGTCCACGGTCAGGCTCTCAGGCGGGGCGAAGCGTTTGACCGCTCCGGCGATGGCGGTATTGAGCTTCGCGGCGGCTTTTTTAGTCGTCCGCGTCATCGGCGAGCTGCTCGCTCCAGCCTTCCCGATCCCTTACTCGCCGGGCGTACACCTCGGGATCGTATTTATAACCGGCCAGCTCCGTCAGGATCTTGTAGACCTCTGTGCGGATGATCTCAGACGCCTCGGCGGGTGTTGCTGCGCCGGTGACGTCGACGGCCAGACGGCCCGGCAGGGCCACGAGCATCGACCTGATATTGTAGACGAGGTCGGTCATCACAGCCTCGACGTCCTCGCTGCGGTGCATGGTGCCCTCGAGCTCACTGAGCTGGAGGGCGGCGATGTCTGCCTTGCTGCGCTTGAGGTCAGCCTCAGCCTCCAGACGTCGGCCCTCGATCTCGCTGTCCTTCTTCGACGGCTCCCGGCCGTTGGCCTTGGCCGTCAGGTATCGGATGTACCTCTGGATCGTCGGCAGCAGGTCATAGCGGTTGGCGTTGCCTTCCTTGACCGCGGCGATGACGCCATCCTTGGTGAGCTGCTGCACTCGGCGGGGCGTCATGTCGAACAGGGCCGCGATGGTCTTGCTGTCGACGAGCTTGTTGTTGGTTGGGTTCGGCATGGCGTTCCCTCCTTTCTGCCGCTCGTGCGAAACGAAACGGCCCGAAAAAAATTTTTCCCGGCTGCGCGTTTTTTGGGCTCGCCAGCACCGCAGGCCAGAGGGGCCCGTCACAGTACCTTGCGGCGCTGTGCGTGGCCGTGGAGGCGTCTGCGCGGCGCTGTGGCGCGCTCTGTGCGCGTCTGGCGGTGTGGGTCGGGCTCGGTGTCGGGTGCGGCTGTGGACGCGCTGTGCGGCGTTCTGGTGGGCTCTGGCTTAGAGGCCGAGGGCTCGCTTCATGTGGTGCTCGAGGCGCTTGCTGGTCTCGGTGTTGAGCCGGAGCATGATGGCCTCGTTGGTGCGGTCGCTGGTTATCATCTGCGGCACCGAGATGGTGGTCAGCTTCTTGATGTCGGTGCGGGTCTTGCTCATTCGCTGGAATGGGATCCAGCTCGTGCCGTCGCTCTTGGTGTTGCCTGTCCCCATGAGAATATTGTGCGATCGCTGCGAGAACGGGCCGCCCGGGGTTCTTGTGTTCAAATAGCGGCCAACTACCTTCTTCTGCCCCTTGAGCACCTGCGCCTTCAGCGTGTAGCTCTTACCGCGGGGCGGGGCCTTCGGTGTCATGCCGAAGTGCACAGGGGTCAGGAGCCTGCCCTTGTAGGTGATGGCGAGCTCCTCGATGGTCTCGCCGGTGATCTGGATGCTGCCAGCCATCTTCTTCGGCTTTCCGCTGCCCGAGGGTGTGATCTCCGACTTCTTGATGTTGTAGACGGCCGTGACCTCCTGAGCGATCCAGCCCGGGGCTCTGGCCTTGACGTCCTTGATGGTGTTGCTGATGGCCTTCTTGCCGCCGTTCTCGATTGCCTCGAGGTCAGCGACGAGCTGTTGCAGGTTGCTGAGCTGCGCCGAGATGCTGTTCTGCGGCATGGCCGTCGCCTCCTTCCTATACGCAAAAAGAGACCGGCGGGCGTTGGTTCGCCCGTCGGCCTCTTGCCGTCGGTTGTTATTTGGTTTTCCTCTGGTCAGCCGCTCGGAATTGTCACGGCGTTGCCCGTGTGTCCGGCGGTCTTTTGCAGGATATAGAATAGCACGGGTCTCTACTGCTTTTCAATTCCTTTTACTTCCCTTTTGTTCCTTTTACTGCGTTTTACTGCCGCAGCTCAGGCAGGGGCTCCAGCTCGTCCAGCACGGCGGCGAGGTTGAGCAGGGCGCGGCCGTGGATTTTGTATGTCCTGTTCTGGTAGGCGTCCACTCTGTCGACGTAGTCCCGCCGATCACCGAACAGGACGCCGCAGGTGCTCTCCCAGTCAGCCCGGTCGAAGTAGCGCAGCCGGATGACGGCGCGCTCGTCGGGGTCGGAGAGCTGGAGGATCAGGCCCTCGATGGCGCTGCGCTCCTGCTTCTCCTCAGCCTTGAGCCGGTCGATCTGTTCCTCGAGCTCCATTTTCCGCTCCACCATCATGCCGGTGCGGTCGGATGGTGTGCCGGATCCGCGTGGCATACCTGTCAGATCAGGGCCGGGCGGTGAGGCCATCGTCATCTCCATGCGGTCGAGGCGTTCGAGCTGGTTGTCGATGTCCCTCAGCATGGCGGTGTAGGCCGCGAGCCTGTCCTTGATCCGTTGTGTGATCGGCTTCTCGCTCATTATGTCAGGGCGTCACTCCTGCTCACCTCCTTCCTCGTCAGGCTCGAAGATCGCGGCTATCTCCTCGCGCGGTAGCTCTCGGCCTTGACGGACGCAGCGCACGGTTGTCTTTCCTGTTATTCTGATGTACCTCTTGACGATCACGTCCGTGAAGGCGGGCGTCAGCTCCATGATGTAGGAGGGCTGCCCGTATGCCTCGCAGGCGGCCAGCGTCGTGCCGGAGCCGCCGAATGGATCATAGACGCCCGTGGCGAAGTCCGTGTTGTCGACCAGCTTCTCCAGCAGCTCGACGGGCTTCTGTGTTGGGTGCAGCTCATTCCCGGATCGGGAGATACTCAGGACGTTGCCGTAGCCCTTGTGGCCGTCGAAGTGGGTGGCAGCCTTGGCGCCGAACAGAATGAGCTCATGCTGCGAGCGCCAGCCGACGCCCATGCCCGGCGTGCCCTTGTCCCATACGATCTCAGACTTGACGCCGAAGCCGGCCGCCTCGACGAGGTCGAACAGATATACCCACATACGCCAGTCGGTGAAGATGTAGGTGTAGAGGCAGGGGATGTCGGTGAGCGCGCCGCGGATCAGGTTTTGGTAACCGCGCGTGCTGAGGATGTCGTTGGCGATCTTCGGGGCCTTGCCGTTCTTTCTCTCGGTGCCGATGCTGCCGGTCGACTTCTGCGACTCCTTGCTGCCGCCTGAGCAGTAGGGTGGGTCGGTCAGCAGGATCTCGGGCTTGTTGCCGTCGAGCAGCAGGGCGCGATCCTCCGGCCGGGTGCAGTCTCCGCAGAGGACGCGGTGCCGGCCGAGGATCCAGAGGTCGCCGTACTGTGTGACCGGCGCGGCCGGGGCCGGGATCTCGGCGTCGGGGTCGCTGCTCGGCTCCTTGGTGTGCAGCGCCTCAGAGAGAGCCGTCACGATGTTGCCGTAGTCGTCCTCGGTGTAGCCGCTGAGCATGAACGGGATCTCGCCGGTGTCGATGTCGGCGAAAACCTCGGCGAGCATCTTGTTGTCAGTGGTGGCGAGCTCCGCGATGCGGTTGTCAGCCGTCAGATCGGCCAGCTCCTCGGCCTCGCTGGCGTAGTCCTGATAGTCGACCGGGGCGTCGGTCAGGTCGTCGAGCTGCGCGGCCATGAGGCGGCCGTGGCCCTTGGTGACGAGCCCGCTGCGCTTGCTGACGGTGATCGGGGCGCGCCAGCCGGTCGCTCTGATGATAGAGGCGAGGAGCTTGATCTGCTCCGGCGGGTGCTGGTTCGGGTTCTTCTGGTTTGGCCGCAGATCCTTCAGCGGGACGATGGCGTCGTGTGCGCAGAACACGGGGACGCTGCCGGCGTATGCCTTGGGCGTTGCCGTTGTGCTGTACTCCTCGATCTCGGGGCCGGTCTGCGGCTGCGGTTTATCCTTTGCCATGTTTGCCTCCTTTCAGCCTTCCGCTCCCTCCACAGAGGTCGCAGGCGACTCGCGTGTCCTCGACGCGGACGGTCGGCCCGTTGATGTACCTCGCCATCTACATCGCTTTTACTTTTCCAGATCCGAGGCATTTGTGGCAGACGTCCCCGGCTGTGATGCCGGTGTTTGTGATGATCTTATTCACGGGCTCGGCCTCCTCTCTTGAATTGCCCGGCCTGCGGGCAGGTGGCCCAGTGGGGCCGGTATCCGGCGTCTGTGGCCTCACCTCCGGGCACGATCTCGCAGCTCACGACCTCGCCCCGGGTGGTGACGATCTTGTCCTTCCCGCCGGGCGCTGCCTTATAGTAGACCGGCGCCGGATCGCACGGCATAGCCTTCCCGGCCGGTGTCTTGATCCAGACGATCGGAGCGCCGCAGCCCCGGCAGGTTGCTTTATTCATGGCCGTCACCTCCTGTTTGGAATTGCTTCTCGATCCACTTGTGGAGGCTGGAGTCCTGCCAGTTGTTTCGGCCGTCAAGACGGTTTTTCAGCCGTTCCAGCTTCGCCTCCTCGACCTCCTCGGTAGAGCGGTGGAAGATGATGCGGAGCTGGTCGAGCATGATCTGGACGTCTGCCATCTCCTCGACCACGTTGCCGATCGCTGCGGTCACCTCGCAGCCAGCCTGTGCCCGTTTGATTTTGCAGAGGGCCTTGGTCAGCTCAGCCATCTCCTCGACGGCCATGTCCATTTGTGCCGGCGCGCCGTAGGTCGTGATTGCACGATCCAGCAGGGCCCGGCGTGCCTCTGCGTCCATCATTTGTGGGCTCCTTTCAGCAGCTCGCAGCAGAGCACGACCACGAGGCAGATCAGCAGGATCCCGACGGCGATGACGGCCGGGATCCAGATCGGGGCCAGTACCCACAGCCAGCTCCAGTTGATGACGCCGGTGAGCTTCAGGACGATGAAGGCGACGGCGAGAAGGCCGCAGAAGCCGATCCCGCCGGCCGTCGTGTTGTTTCTTTCGTTGTTCATGTATTACCTCCAGTATTATTTTCCGAGCCCCTTCAGCGCGCAGGCTGTACAGGCGGTTCGGACGTCGGGTTCCAGTGCGAGGATCCGGCGGGCCGTGTCTGTCTGCCAGCACTCAGCGCCACAGACGGGGCAGGTGGTGAGCTGCCAGTCGTCCGTCGGAGGCTCCGGGACGTTATCGCGCAGCGGCATGGTGAGGATCCCGCCGTCTCCGGGCTGGTGGGGCGAGAGGATGGGCTCAGGCTCGTCGGGGATCATGGTGCCGAGGAGCTCGTTGTACTTCTTGAATATGGCCTCCGACGCTGCGCTCCAGCTCTCGCCGTGCTCCGTGTCCTCCGGGGTGGCGACGTGGGCCAGCTCGTGCGCCAGCAGCTCAGGGGCGGCGCTGATTGGTGCCTCGGCCGAGATGCAGACGATCGGCGTGCTGCCGTCGTCTGGAAAGATGGTCAGGCCGTAGGCGGTGCCGTTGGTCTCGTCCCGCAGGTCGGGGACGTACTGCGCGACGTACTCGACGCCGGGGTAGAGCTCAGAGAAGGCCCGGGCCACGATGGCCGTCGGGTCGTTGATGAAGGGCGAGGCCATCGGGCCGATCTTCTCGTACTGCTTCAGGGCCGTGTAGGTCTCGCGCAGCATGGCCCGCACTTCGTCCTTCTTGATGCCGTTGATGGTGGGCCCGTTCAGGATCAGGTCGAGCATCCTGTCGCTCCAGTCCTGCATCAGGTGGGTCTCCGGCATACCGCAGCCGAAGGGCACGACGTCGACCTTCTCACGGGTGAGGGTTTCGTATTCTTTCACGGTGCTGCTCCTTTCAGAAAAGCCGAGCGGGCCGGAGCCCGCCCGGCGCTCCATTTACTGCATGACGACGACCTTGCCGGCGTCGATCAGATCGCCCATGTTCTTCAGGAAGTAGTCGGCGATGTTCTTCTTGGCCTCGAGCTTCCAGATGCCTCCGTCAGCCTCGAAGAAGCCGATCCCCTCATCGGGATCCACGCGCAGCAGGAACTCGCTCTCGGGCTGCTCCACCTCGAGGAAGGTGCGGAACGGCCGCAGCATGACGCGCGGCTTGATCTCAATGAGTGCGTTGAGGGCGACGCCCTGACGCGCCTCGACGGTCTGCGTGACGCCGTTGTCGTTGGTGCTGACGCTGTTCTCGTTGGTCATGCGACTCAGCAGGTCGAGCAGGTAGGCCGTGCCCTCGTTGGGGATGCAGAGGCTCCGCAGCTCGATCAGAGCTACCTCGCGTCCCCTGAAGCCGGTGCGCAGGCCCGGGGCGTCAGCCTTGGCGCGGTAGAGCGTGTTGCGGGAGAAGTCGCTCAGGTAGGTGGTCATCACCTCGACGGTGTCGTTGCTCTTGACCTGCACCATGATGGTCGTGCCGACCTTCTCGAGCTCGGTGCGGATCAGCTTGCAGATGCTATCGAGTCCGCTGACGCTGATGCAGTCAGGGCGGTCGACGTGCGGCGGGATGCGGGTGAGTGATGCGTCGGCGTAGGTCTGGCCGTTAATCTCGAAGATCTTGGTCTCCTTCAGGCTGACGATTTTGTCGATCATTTTTGCGAGCATTGTGTTGTCCTCCTTGTTCTGTGTTGTGGGTGTTTATCCGTGCTGGACGAGCTTCAGGAGCTTCGGGGCCTCCTGCTGCGTGCCGTCCATGTTCATTTGGCCGGGCACCTGCGGCACCATCTCGGCGACGACGAGCTCGCCGTTGCCGTCAGAGGTGACATAGAGGGCCGTGGCGACGGGGTTGGTGGCCGCGAGCGTAGACTTGGCCGTCACGGAGACGCCGATGGTGCGGCGCTCGTCGTCCGGGGTCAGCTCGATGGTGAGGGTGATCTTGCGCTTGGCCGTGGCCTTCGTGTTGGGGTCGAGGATGTTCTGGATCACCTTGTCCATCTCATAGTCGACGCGCTCCTCGAAGGCGCCGCGGGCCATCGACATGATGCTGTCGCGCTGGTTCTGTTCGTTCATGGGGTTTCTCCTTTCTTTCTGCTGCCGGCCGTGCCATACTTCTCGAGCGTGTCCTTCATCGCTCCAGCGATGCACTCGGCCATGATGGTCGCGGTTTTGGTTTCGCTGTTCTTGGCAGCCTGTTCAATGGCTGCGCGGATCTCGTCGGGCTCATAGCCCGTGTTCTCATAGGCGGCGAGCTTCTGGACGAGCACCTCCTTGGTGGCTGTGCTCCAGTAGCCCGTCTTGATGCCGTTGACTCTCTCGTGGGTCAGACGTTCCATGCCAGCCCTCCTCTCAGGTGGCCGATCCGAGCGTCATCTGCTCGGCCTCGGTCGGGTTGTCTGCGTAGGCTGCGGCCGTCTGGCCCGTGGGGCCTGAAGGCTCCGCTCTGGCCCACACGGCCTCGGTGGCGTCCGAGCGGGTGGCCTTACGGCGGCCGACCGTCGTGAGGATCCCGATCTCCTTCAGCTCTGTGAGCCGCGGGGCGACGTAGTTGCGGTTGAAGTACGGGATCCGGCCGGCTGCGACGAGCTCCTCGGTGATCTCGCTGGCCGTGAGCTCACGGTTGCCGAGGGTCTCGAGGATCAGGCGGCAGCGGGCGGCCCGCTTGGGGAGTACGGCGTCATAGCTGCGGCGCCGGGTCTCTTTGGTTGTCTGGTTCATGTGTTTCCTCCTTTCCGGCCAGCTCGACGCTGTCGACTGGCGCGTCCTTGACTTCAGGCGTCGGCGCTTCGTTGCCCCACACGTCCCATCCCGGGGCGGCTTCTCGGGCAAAAAGCTCGATGCGGGGCAGGTCTCCCATCAGCTCGACGATCTTTTCGCGCACTTCGGCAGGCTTTTGACTATGCCTGCGCAGCGGCGAGAACACGAGCTGACCGACGCCGGCGCTGATGCGCTTCGGCTTTCCTTTGATAGCGATCAGGCAGGGCTCGGTATTACCTCGAGTCCAGCGGCCGAGGCCGAAAAAGTAGCCGTTTCCGCTGCGGTTCTGCTTGATCCACTGGAAGGCGATCGACTTGTATTTGAAGCCCCACGCCTCGATCAGGTCGAGGGCCTCCTGCATCTTCGGGTATGTGGCCCACATAAAGAGCACACAGTCGTCAGCAGCTATACCCCCCCCCGCAGGGTTGACGGGGAGCTGCTTCAGCTCGTTGATGCTCATAGTCGCGTACTGCGCGGCAGCCGCGCCCGAGCATCCGCTGTCGCTGTAACTCCACGGCGGGTCGGCGTAGATGATGCTGTATTTCTTATCCGGGAACGGGATCACGTTGTTGCCTCCTTTCCGAGCACTTCCGACTCGATGCCGTGCAGGAACTTGATGAAGCCGGCCGTCGCCGGTACTTCGTAGCGGGAGAGCTCTGCGTGCGTCATGTACTTGCGGCCGTAGATCTCGGCCATGTCGCGCCAGACGGGCCACGGCACGCGGTAGAAGTCCGTCAGGCTCATGGAGACGAGCACGAAGGCGATGGCGCCGAGTTTGTGATGGGCCTCGAGGTCGTCCTGCTGCTCTTGAGTGAGCCGGCGCTGCTCGATGCGCTCGTCGTCGGTGTGCTTGGCCTCGAAGTAGATGCTCCGGCCGCCCTTCAGGGTGCCGCCATAGTCCGGCTGGGCCTGCTTGGTATAGCAGGCGAGGAACTGGCCCTTGCGGTTCTTGGCGCCGAGGGGCTTCATGGGCTCCGGCGTCTTTTCGATCTTTGCGAGGCCGCGGCTGAGGTAGTAGTCGCACGAGGCCGAGATGATATTCTCGAAGTAGCCGCCGGCGACTCTGGCCTGCTTGCCGCGGATCTGCGCCATCATGTGTTTTTCGGCTGCGTAGGGCGTCGGGTCGTTGTAGCCCTCCGCGTTCTTTCTCGGGTCGTACTTCGTCACGGCGTTCAGCCTCCGATCTCGATGTGGACGCCCGGATCGGAGATCAGGCGGTCGGCGAGCGTGAGGATGGTGGCACCGTCGAGGTGGACGTGGATGGAGCCGCCGCGGGCAGGCAGGTGGATCGTCACGCTGCCAATGTTGGGATCGTCCTCCTCGCCGCTTTCGGGCTCCTCGTCAGGCTTCAGCTCGCTGATGGCCTCGAAGCCGTTGCGGACGGGGATGCCGTGCGCCTTGGCGAGCTCGATCTCCGCGGCCATACCGGCCGAAGGGTGGTCAATACCGAAGGCCCACAGCTCGGAGCAGCCGAGCACCAGCTCGCTGCCGATCTTCAGGGCCAGCTCACGCTCCTCGGGGACGTTGTCGTCCATGAACTGCGTGAGATAGATGTGCGGGGTGACAGGGATGACGCCCTTCTCCACAGCCGCGCGGCTGTACTCTTTGGCGCGCTGGATGTTGTTCTCGTAGTCCCCGCGGCACGGGGAGCAGATGTAAACCTTTTTCATGTTGTTCCTCCTATCGTGAGCGCCAGCTCTGGCCGGTGAGGGTGATGCCCCTGCACATTTCCATGAGCCGGTCGATGGTGGCCCGGGCCGTCATGCTGTCGTGGCTTTCTCGCGGCGTCATGCGGTCGATCAAGGCCTCGGTGTCGTAGTTGGTGGTCACTATGGTCGGCAGGTATGCCTCATAGCGGCCGTTGATGATGTTGTAGACCGTGGAGATCGCCCACTCGGTCGGCGGCTCCTTGCCGATGTCGTCGATCACAAGGAGCGGGACGGTCTTGTAGATCTTCAGGACGTCGCTCTCGCTGCCGCCGGTCGCGGAGTAGGTGCGCTTGATGCGCTCCAGCAGGTCGATCATCGTCATGCAGATGACCGGCTTGCCTTGCGCGATCAGGTGGTTGGCGATGGCAGCGGCGAGGTGGGTCTTGCCGGTGCCCGGCGGGCCCGCGATAAACAGGCCGTTGCGGCCGGGTTCCTGACGACCGGGCTGCGGCAGCATGGCGTCGAAGCCTTCGGCATAGCGCCGGGCGGCTGCCGCTGCTCGCTTGTTGTCGTCGGTGAGCTGGAAGGTGGAGAAGGTGCGCCGCAGGAAACGGTCGCCCATGCCTGACTCGCCGACGATGCGCTTGATGCGATCCCGCATTTTCTTCTCCTCCTCAGCCTTGGCGGCTGCGGCCTCAGCAGCTTCGCGCTCTGCCTTCGCCTTCTCATAGGCAGCCACGGCCTCGGGGCAGGTGCATCGCTCGGCTCCGTATGGAGGCCAGAGGATGCGGTTGCCGAGCAGGATGCCCTTGTGGTAGCGCAGGGCGCCGCAGAACTCGCAGGGGACGGGCTCAGGTACTCCGGGACGGCCGGCGAGGCGCTCGTCGTTGCTCCAGATCCAGTTACCGGCGTCACTCGTCGTCGGCCGGCTTGAAGCCCTTGCCCCAGTCTCGGCCGGAGCTGTCGGGCTGTTCAGGATCTCGCTGATTTTCTGCACCTTCGTTCACCTCCTCATTGTCCCAGTAGCCGCCGTTGAGCCATGTGCTCGGGTTCGGTATGTAGCGCCCGTTCTCCCGGCGCCACTGGTCGCTCCGCTTCTGAGCGTCGACCGCCTGCATGATCCTCTCGTGGAGCTCAGCGGTGGGCTTGATCTTGTTCCACGCCTTCAGAGCGTACTGCTTGCCGGTTTTTTTCGGGTAGGCTTTCCAGAACTCGAGAAATCTGGCCTCGACGAGCGACTTCGTGCCGCCGTCACTCCCCTCGTCAGAGGGGGAAGGGGGTGTACTACCTTCTCTTGTCTTATCTTCTCTACTCTGGTCTACTCTGCCTCCGGCTTTCTTGCGGCTGTTTGCCGGTCGTCCTGCGGTCGGCGTTGGGTCGTCCGGCGAGGCGTCGGCAGACGCCGCAGCAGCGGCCCGGCGACTGCGGGAGCGCTCTTTCTCGGCTTGCCGCTGGTCGATCAGCTTGCCGGCGTACTCGTACCAGTCGTGGATCTCGAGCGTCCCGTCCTCTTTTTCGTCGATCCAGCCCGCCCGGATCAGCGTTTTCGCCAGCTTTTCGGGGTCTCCGTCCCACTGAGCGGCCCGCGAGATCATGCGCGGCGTGATGTCGACGAGGCTGCCGGTCGGGGCGTTGTCGAGGGCCCACAGCCAGAACGAGACGAGCAGCCCCATCATGTGCGGCGGCTCGACTTCGAGCTGGTCAGCAGCGTCGAACAGTTTGCGGTGATCCTTGAGTGTCTGATGCACTTGCAGCCATGCCACGGTCGTCACCTCCTTTCTGTGGTCGTTTGTTTGTGGCCTGCTTTTGGTCGTCTGCCGGTCGTCCGGCGGTCAGGTTAAAATGGAAGGTCGCCATTGTCCTCGATCTCCGCGAAGTCGCCGGAGCCCTCAGAGTATCCCGGATCGGCGAAGTCGCTGCCAGAGCTCTGGCAGCCGTCCTTCTTGCTGTCGCAGAAGTGGACGGAGTCGACCGTGATCTCGACGGCTTTGCGGCGGTTTCCGTCCTTGTCCTCGTAGCTGCGGCTCGTGAGCTCGCCCTCGACGAGGACGAGGCGGCCCTTGCTCAGGTACTTGCAGACGAACTCGGCCTGCGCGCGCCACGCGACGCACTCGATGAAGTTGGTGATCTTCTTGCCGTCCTTGGTCTTGCGGCCGGTGTCGCTGGCGAGGGTGAAGCTGGTGATCGCCGTGCCCTGCTGCGTGTACCTGAGCTCAGGGTCGGCGGTTAGACGGCCTTGGAGGCCGGTGTGGTTATACATTAGGCGTTTCCTCCTTGCTGGTTATGCTGTGCGGCCGCATTGTCGAGGGACGTGCAGATCTCGTCGTACTCTTGGCGGGTCAGGGTGGCCGGATCCTGCTTTTTGTACTTCTCCACGATCCGGGCGTTGGTGCGCTCCTTGGTCATTCCTGCGGCCTCTGCCTTCTTGTAGAGGCGCGCGAGCTGCGCGTCGCTCAGACGGCCGGAGCCCTGCCCCTGACGGCCCTGTGTGGCCTGCTGGCGGCCTCCAGCGCCGGATCCTTTGCCCTGCGCGCCGAAGTCGCTGTTGTCGGGGTCGTCCTCGCCTTGGTCGACGGTGAACTTCTCGAAAAGGTAGTATTTTAGGGCGTAGGTGTGGGCCGCGCCCTTGGCCTTGGCGGGGTCATCGTTCCAGCCGACGGCGTGGACGGTGGCCTCGATGGTCTCGTCGTCGTTGTCGAGGTTCAGCCAGCGGATCGTCAGGTCGGCCTCGTAGAGGAACATGAGCTTGTCGCCGTTGCGGGTCTTGGTCTGCATGGTGATCCAGTAGACCGGGTCGCCGTTCTCGGCGTGGCGCGTGGCCTGCTCGCTGATGACGTCGAAGTCGACGCCGAGCTCGTTCATTATGGGGGTGATCTTCTCCCACACGTCGTAGATCTTGGCGTACTTGTAGCTGACGCCGTCGCTGTGCTGCTTCTTGACGATCTCCGGGCAGGCTTTCCGCATTTCGACGAGCTTCTGCCGGAGCGTCAGGCAGGCGGCTTCAGGAGGGGCCGCAGCAGCGGCCGCCTCGGTTTTCTTGGTTTCTGCCATGTTGGTGCCTCCTTACACGTCGACCGTGAAGATGCCCGGCGTCTCGTAGACGGTGACGCCCTCCACGATCTCGCCGGTCTCGGTCAGGGTTGCGATGTCGCCGGTGTAGCTGAGCAGCTTCTTCAGATCGGCCCAGCGGGTCGACTCCTCGACCTTTACGAGCTCGCCGTAGCCGTTGGCCTTGAGCCACGGCACCAGCTTGGTCTCGTCGAGCTTGGTCTTGGTTGTGCCCTTCTTGAAGGTCAGGGTGCCAGAGAGGAGGCGGTACTTCTCCGTCGTCTTGGTCTCCTTGTGGGGGACGGTGGCGAAGAAGTCGGCCAGACAGCTCGTGAGGTACGAGGTGCCGTTCTCCATGCGCTTGCGGGCGGCGGCGACTTTCTCGTTGATGGCCGCGATCTGCTCGTCGGCCAGAGCCTTCAGACGGTCGTACTCGCTGCGCTCGTCTGCGATCTTGCGGATGGCCCAGTCGGCACAGCGGTCGTCGGTGATGCGGAACGGGGCGCGCTCGCTCTCTGCGACGGTGCCGAGGTCGACCTGCTTCAGCTCGTCCAGTGTGGCAGCAGGCAGCAGCTCGGCCTCCTGCGTGGTGGTGGCCTCTGTGTCTGCCTGCTCGACAGCGAGGGCCGCGGTGGTCTTATCGCTCATTGTTGTGCTCCTTTCTTTCGGTGACGTTGAAGGTGAGCATCACGCCGCAGGTGACAGGGGTGACGCTCTCGAGCTCGAGGTCGCGGCCGCTGCGGAGGTGCAGGGTCTCGCCCGGCTTCATTTCGGTGAGGTGTTTCATCTGGTACTCCTTTCTGCAAAGAAACGGTGCCCGCCTTCCTCGATGACGAAGATCTGACTCTCGTGGAAGTCGCTGGTCACGAGGGCGGGGTTGTAGAAGTAGAGGATCGGCTCGTCCACGACGGTCTCGCCTCGGTCGAACACGGCCGCGACGGCGTCCTTGACGCGCTGTGTGGGATCCGGCCGGCTCTTGGTGTAGCTGTAAAGGACGACGGCCTCAGAGGGATCGACGCCGCGCTTCTCGGCTGCGTTGAGGATGCACTGAGCGACGAGCATCTGGCCCTCGAAGGACTCCCCGCCTGCCTCGGCCATGACCACGTGCTCGACGACGTCGCGCTCAGCGTCGGTCAGAGGGTAGCGCACGGCGGGCTCGGTCGGCTCCGCGGTCTCAGCGGCCGGGGCGGGGGTGTTTGGGATGTATGTGCCGACGGTGGTGGTCGGCGGCAGGATGTTGGTCTCCTGCTTGCTGCCGGCCGGGGTGGTGAAGATTGCCACAGAGATGCCGCCCAGCAGAAGGACGGCAGCGGCCAGCGTGGCAGCTCTCAGGGCTTTCCTCTTGGCACGACGGCGCCGGCGTGTTATACTTGCGGTGCGGGATCCGTATGCTGGCAGGCTGCTGGATCTTCTCGCATGGGTCGCCCGGTCGCAACGGGCGGCCCTTTCTTTTGTGGTTTCCATTGGTTTCTCCTTTCACTGAGCCCGTGCGACGGTCAGATCACAGAGGGCGTGAGTGAGGTCGCTGAACTCGGTCTCTCGGACGGTGTCAGCGGTCAGCAGCACAAGGTAGTCATTGTCGTAGTAGTCGATCTCGGGGTGCCGCTGCCGGTTTACTTCGTTTTTGTGGCGGGCGTAGGGCTCGGCACGGTTCCAGACGTCGTCAGGGATCCAGCGGTCGAGGCGATCCTCGACGCGCTCGCGCAGCTCCTCGCTCGTGATCGTGATCTCCGGGCTCATGCTGTCACCTCCGCGCCACGCGGGCCGGGAGTGTCTGTTCCGGGCGAGTCAGGCCCTTGCTGAAGCTCTGCGGCTCATATCTGACGCCCACGATCCGGCGGCCGCTGACGCCGTACTTGGGGTTGTAGCCAAACAGGTTGACGTAGCTGCCGAGATCCTCGCGCTCGTCGTCCATCGCCTTCAGCACCTCGAACAGGGCCAGCACGTCGTCGATGGCGCGATGGCTGTTCTGCACCTTGCCGGTGAGGTCGTAGGCGATGATCGCGTTGGCGAGCTTGTGCGGGTAGGCCCTGCGGTCTTTGTAGACCGTCAGACTGTCCAGCCAGTCGATCCGGCCGACCTTCTGGCCTCGGAGCAGGCCACGGAGGAAACAGGCGTCGAACTGTGCATTGTGGGCGATCATCAGGGTCGGGCCGTTCTGCATGAGCTTGGCGATCTGGCCGGCTGCCTTGACCGGCTGCACGCCCTCGGTCTGGAGCCGCTCGTCGGTGATGCCGGTCAGGCTGACGATGTTCTCCGGGAGGGTCTCGTCCTCGGGCAGCTTGATGAAGGTGTCCATCTTGCCGGCGATTCGTAGGCCGCCGGTGGCCGTGCGCTCCACGCGCAGGGCGGCGAGCTCGATGATCTGGTCGTTGTCGAAGTCGAGGCCGCTGGTCTCGGTATCAAACACGACGAGGGCCTTGTAGCGGTCGAACAGGGTGGAGAGGTTACTCATGCCGGGCCTCCTTCTCGCGGGTAGCTCTCAGGGTGCCGAGCATAAACGAGAGGGCCGTGGTCAGTTGATCCTCGGTGGCGAAGGTGCCGCCGAACTGCTCGGCCAGCGCTGCGATGATCTCGCCGGCGTGCTCCGGCGTGACGTCGTCTGTGGCTTCGTCGTCCTCGACGGAGATCAGGAGATCGGAGTCCAGATAACAAGCGGGGCGCAGGCCGCGGCTGCCGCTGAAGGCGTTGTTCCAGTTCAGAGTGCCATCGGAGCAGACGAAGCGGGCGAGTGACTCGTAGCCGTTAGACTTCGTGCTGAAGGCGGTGGACAGCCACCACCAGTCGTCTGCGTTCGAGATGACGTCGCGGTTGCGCCGGTACTGGTCGACCGTCAGCAGGAAGATGGTGACGGTGCAGGTGCCGTAGTCCTTCAGGCCGTCGTCGGTGGTCAGGTCGAGCTCCGTGGTCAGGAAGGCGTTGGGGCCGTTCACGTCCTCGAGCAGGTTGTCGAGGTAGGTGCCGTTGAGGTATTCCTTGCTGCTGGCGACGGCGAAGTTGTTGCAGTTGCCCTCGTCAAAGGCTCGGGTCTCGATGATGTCCTTGCTCAGGCAGAGTGCGCGGCCATCATCATTCTCCAGCAGGATCCAGCTCTGGCCGGCATAGTCGAAGGCCGTGCCGCGGGCGGCGTTCTTGAGTGCGATCTTTTTCATGTGGTTGCTCCTTTCGTTCTCTGCGGCCGAGCCTTCTGGCTGGCCTGAATGTTCGGCAGGGTCTCGCCGGCGCGGAGCCGGCTCTCACAGTGCGGGCAGATGTAGCCGGTGCGGGGGATCTTCTGGTAGATGCTGACGTTCCAGTCGAGCCCGCAGCCGACGCACTTGGCTGTCATGGGCCTCCACCTCCTTCCGCAGCCAGAGCCTCGAAAACGTAGCGCCGGATACGGTTGCGGTACTTCTTCCGGGTTCTGGCTTTCTTTGCGTGGGCCGCGAGGTGCAGCCACTTCGGCGGCACTCCGATGGCTCTGACCGATACCTTCCATAGCTTTTTGAAGGCAGAGAGCACGGCGTTGATGGCCGGCTTCATGGCTTCGGCCAGCTTGGCGGCGATTTCCCGCAGCACGTCGGCCAGTCTATCGAAGGCTTCGCGGGCCTGCTGCATCTTCTCGTGATCGGCGAGCGCCATGCTGCCGTCGTAGACGTAGGGGCTCAGCTCGTCATCGCCGCCGTCGGCCAGACGCTCGCAGAACGGGAGGCCGGCAGCTTCGGCAGCCTTGCGGCCCTCCTCGAGGGTGTCCCGGCCTTGCGTGACTTCGCAATAGTCCGCGAGGTGGTTGTGGCCGCCTTCGTAGTGCCAGCGGATCCCTGCGGCGATCTCGTCGATGGTCATGCCCTCACCGAAGTGGCCGCAGTAGTAGCCGTTGACGATGACGGCGTCCGGGTCTGCCTTCAGGATCCCGATGGCGTCGTTGAGGTCGTCGGTCTCCCACTCGCCGTTCCAGATGTCGCTCCAGATCGTCAGGGCGTTCCACGAGCGGCCGGTGCGATACACGATTGTCCAGCCGATGCCGTCGCGGATCTCCGCGGCGAAGTCTCGGGCGATGTCTCTCAGTGCTGCCATGCTGGTGCCTCCTCTCTGGTGATGTGCACGACGGTGACGAGGTCGTCGATCTCGTGCTTGGTGGTGTATGTGTCCCGCTCGTCGAGCCCGATGTGCCGTAGCAGCGTCTCGGGCCCATCCAGCAGGAAGGCGGTGACGGCCACGGCGTTCAGCCGGTAGACCGTGACCTCCACGGTGCAGCAGGTGTCGTCCTCGTCCAGCGTGGACGGGAACGAGGCCCGGCAGATTGGGGTCGCCTCGTATCTGAAGGCGGTCGCGCGGTTCTCGCCGGTGATGATGTCCTTCACGAACTCCTCGAAGGCTTTGCGAGGGATTGAGCTGCGGTACTTGTTCAGCGTGACGTCGGCGAGCTGCCGGATGGCTTTGGTGTTCATGTTCCGCACCTCCTCAGCAGGCGTCACCGTGCGGGCCGACGACCGTGACATGCTTGGTGTTACCGTCTTTGTCCTCGTAGATTTCCTCGACGCTGTTGTCGGCCCAGTTGATCGTCTCCTTGAGCCGCCAGCACCGAGCGTCGTCCGCAGCTTTGGCGGCTTCGCGCGCTTCTTGCTGGAGCTCCTTCAGGCGTCCGAACTCGCTTAGCGTCAGGCTTGCAAAGGGTTCGCTCAGCGCGTAGTCGCTGAGGTAGAAGCTGATAAAGCTATGGCTCCAGCCGGCGTTATGCCAGCCGCTCGTTGCTTTTTCGGCGAAGGCTATGAGCTCGGCGTCGTCCTCGATGGGGCCGCGCTTGCGGTGTTCAAAGATGAACTCGTCGCGGGAAAAGACGGGTTTCCCGTTTACATAGCCGTACACATTGGGGTTGTGTGTCATGGTGGTCTCCTTTCGTCTTGGCCCGGCCAGAGCCGGGGATCTTAGTGGTGTCGAGTCCCTGAAAAGCAGAAACACGACCGCCGGATCGCTTCAGAGAGCAGCGCGGAGGGGGGTGCGCAGCTCGTCCATTTTCAGCGTCGGGGTCGTGTGATCGTTTTCATGTTGGGCTCTCCTTTCTTCGGCCCGGCGCTGCCGGGTGTTCTTGGCTACTGTGCGGCCGGTGCTCGTTTACCTCTGCGCTTGAAGCTCTCACGCAGCCGCCTCTCGGCGAGCTCTGCGCTGTACCCTTCGCGCTGGTTGGCGTCCAGCGCGCCGGTCGCGCCTCGCTGGAGCTCCTTGTAGATCGTGGTGTGGTGGACGCTCAGGCGGGCCGCGATGTCGACCGGCCGATCTCCGAGCAGATGCCACGCCTCGATCTTCTTCCTGTCCTCGAAGGTCAGGTAGCGGTACTTTCCCGTCAGTCTCACCTCCGTCCTATGGGGTTGTAGTAAAGAAAAAACGCACAGCCGACTCGTTTGAGTCTCTGTGCGTTTAATGATAATGGATGGCTACGCCGTCATAATCTGTCGCTTTAACTTGCTATCACGGCTCTTTTCTGCTATAGTATTATTAGTATGCTAAAATTTTTTGTGAAAAAGAGGAGTAAATGCAAGTGAAACAATTAGGACTGTTAATTCGACTGATTATCGGCATCATCGCCGGTATCCTCATCGGTATGTGCGGACAGTGGTTCGGCATCGCGGACACTGGGTTCTTCGTTGCCATCATCCGCCTGCTGGCAACCTTTACCTCGCTGTTCTCAACCTTCCTGTCATTCATGATCCCGCTGATCATCCTGTCGTTCATCACGGTCGGCATGGCAGAGCTTGGCAAGAAGGCCAACCGTCTGTTCGGTCTGACCCTGCTGCTGGCCTACGGCACAACCGTTATTTCCGGCCTGCTGACCTTCTTCATCGGCAAGGCCGTTCTGCCGGGGATCATTCAACCCATCACCGGCGATGTACTCGAGAGCAACGCCTTCGAGCCGCTGTTCTCCATCACGGTTGACCCGGTGTTCGGCGTTATGACTGCACTTGTGCTCGCGTTCGTGATCGGCATCGGCATGGCAAACCTTAAGGGCGATTCCCTGCTGAACGTTTTCCGCGATCTGCAGAAGATCGTTACCGGCGTACTCAGCCGTATTATCATTCCGCTGATCCCGATCCACATCGCAGGTCTGTTCGCCAACATCGCAGCCGAGGGCCGTCTGGCGGCTACCGTCAAGATGTTCGCTTCCCTGTATGCCATTATTATTGTGCTGCAGCTGCTGTACATCGTGTCTCAGTTTGGTCTGGCAAGCATTGTCTGCCGCAAGAACCACTTCAAAAGCATGAAGAACGCCGCTCCGGCATACTTTACCGCACTCGGCACCCAGTCGTCTGCATCGACTATTCCGATTGCGCTGAACTGTGCATATAATAACAATATAAATAACGACGTTGCCGACTTTGTCGTTCCGCTGTGCGCTACCATCAACCTCAACGGCGATACCATCTGCCTCGTACTCGGCTCGATGGGCATCATGCTTGCAAGCGGCATAACCCCGACCTTTGCCATGTTTGCTCCGTTTGTATTCATGCTGGGCGTTACCATGGTTGCGGCTCCGGGTGTACCGGGCGGCGGTGTTATGTCGGCACTGGGCCTGATCACCTCGATGCTCGGCTTCACGGACCCGATGCAGCAGCTTATCATCGCCCTGCACTTCTCGCAGGACAGCTTCGGCACTGCTACCAACGTCACCGGCGACCAGGCGATTGCCCTCATCGTGGACAAGGTAGACCGTTCTGCTTCCGAAAAATAACCGGAAAGTTGTTTCCATAGCCATCCCCCGGTCATAAAACAACTTCTAATCCTGAAAGGCGGCGATTCCGGTAAATGGATATTCTGCTCGATATTGTGCATTCAGTTGACTACGGCGTTCTCGCGTACATCTCGGAGCACTGGCGCGGTGGTCTGTCCGACACAGTCTGGAAGGTGTTCTCCCTGATGGGCAGCTACGGTGCTGTCTGGATTACGCTTGCCGTACTGCTGCTGTTCTTCCGGCGAACACGCCGCGCCGGTGCGGCGATGCTGATCGCGCTCGGCGTCGGCTTTCTGCTTGGCAACGTGTTCCTCAAGAACCTTGTCATGCGGCCGCGTCCATTTGTCACCCACACCGACCTGACGGCGCTGCTCGTTCCGGAGGACCCGTGGTCGTTTCCGTCCGGACACACGCTCAGCTCGTTTGCGGCAGCTTCGGCGCTGTACTTCTTCCACCATAAAACCGGTTTTCTGGCCTTTCTGCTGGCGGCAGCCATTGCGTTTTCGCGGCTGTATGCCAGCGTCCATTACCCGACCGACGTACTGGCCGGAGCGGTCATCGGCGTGCTGTGCGGCATTATCGCTGCATGGCTGACCGACCGCGTTACCGACCAGTGCCACACACTCCGGCTGAGAAAGGGCAAAAAATGAATCAATACAAACGCCTTCTCGGCAATACCTTTATCTTTGCGATAGGCACGTTCAGTTCCAAGATTCTCGTCATCCTCATGCTGCGTTTCTACACCGGCATGATGACGCAGGATGAAATGGGTGTCGCCGACCTGATCATCAAGACCACCAGTATTCTGTATCCGGTGGTGTCGCTGTCCATCGGACAGGCGGTCATCCGCTACGGACTTGAGCGCAAGTATTACAAGCGCAGTGTGTTTACCATTGCGCTTGTGACCGTGCTGTGCGGCTTTATTATCGCACTGCCGTTCCATCCGCTGCTGAGTCTCATCCACTATAACACCTCGGCGGGTGTTACCGGCTCACTGCTTGAGTATCAGTGGATCATCTACCTGTATGTTCTGACCTCGTGCACGCAGAATGTGTGCAGCCAGTTCATCCGCGCGCTCGGCCACGTCCGCCTGTACGCGATCGACGGCATTTTCCGTACGTTCGTCACCATCATGCTGAACATCCTCTACCTGAAGGTGTTCCGCTGGAACATCCTCGGCTATGTGTTCTCCATCATCTGCTCGGACGCGCTTTCCACTGTTTGCCTGTTCATTATTGCCGGTTTGTGGAAGTACGTCAAGCTCAAGCGTCTGGACATGCACCTGTGGCGCGGCATGCTGGCATACTCGCTTCCGCTCGTACCGGATGCGATTCTCGTGTATATCATTGGCTTCTCGGATCAGGTGTTCCTCGCTTCCATGCAGGATACTGCAGTCAGCGCCATCTACTCGATCTCCTACCGTGTGCCGACACTGATCGCGCTTGTTGCGTCCATCTTTGTTGATGCATGGCAGATATCCATGGTCAACAACAACACCAAGGAGGAGCAGATCACGTTCTTCTCGAACGTCGGCAACACATACTCGTCCATCGTGTTCATCATCGCGTCCGGCGGCGTAATGTGCGCCAAGCTGGCTATGACGGTTCTTGCCGTGCCCAGCTACTATATCGGCTGGACGTTCATCCCGATTCTGGCGGTCGGCGCGGGCTTCAACTGCCTGTCCAGCTTCCAGAAAAGCGTGTACCTGCTGGAAAAGAAGACGGTCGCGTCCTTCCTGTCCACGGCGTTCTCCGCGGTCATCAACATCGGTCTGAACGCTCTGCTCATCCCGCGGATGGGCGGCACAGGTGCGGCGCTGGCAACGCTCATCAGCTATGTGGCTCTGTTCCTGTACCGTGCAATCGACAGCCGTCGGTTCATGCCGGTCCGCTGGAAGGTGCCGCGCCTGACGCTGACCGTGATTTTGCTTGCCGTGCAGTCCGTACTCATGCTGCTCGAGCCGCCGCTGTGGCTCGTCTGGCAGATTGCACTGTTCGGCGCGGTTGTGGCACTCAACAGCCGCGAGATGCTGCTCAGTGTCAAAAAGCTGCTGCATCGAGCATAAGTTTATATGCAAAGGGAATGCCTGCGGGGTGTTCCCTTTTTTGCGCTCCGAAAAGGAGAATGGCAGTCGGGTTATTCTTGCGTTTGTTTCGCAACCTATTCGCAGTTCACAGATAGCGTACTGCTACACATGCGGTTTACTCTTCGCAGGCGCGGCACAAGGTAAATTGCCCGAAGGGCAAAAGAAACCGCTCTTCACTCTGAGGATAATTCTCCATTACTCAACCGAATGGAACGAAAAAAAGACAGACGAAAAATCGTCTGTCTTTTTGCGTTAGATGGAAAAATTAAGCGTTCCGTTATTGACAAGATCCTCGAGCGTGACCGAATCAACATAATTATTGATTGCGTCATACAATCCGCGCCAAAAGCTGAGCGTAATGCATTCATCTACACGAGGACAATCCACCGGCTCGTGCTCCAAACACGCCACCGGCGCAAGAGAGCCTTCGGTAATACGCAGAATATCTCCCACGGTATACTCCGAAGGATGCCGCGCCAGCTGATAGCCGCCCTGTGCGCCTCGCGTCGAGATAACAAAGCCCGCACGCGAAAGCTGCACCACGATCTGCTCCAGATACTTGGCCGAGATCTGCTGTCGCTTGGAGATATCGCGCAGCGGAATGTAGCCGCCTGCGTCATGCTGCGCCAGGTCGATCATCAGACGAAGCGCATATCTTCCTTTGGTTGAAATCTTCATAGTTGCAAATTCCCCTTTTTACTAATATACCACAGGTTTACTATGAATTCAAGTCCAAACCGATTTTTATTTACAATTTTTTCAGAATTGCCTCAATATGCTCATTGGCCTGCTCTACTTCCCAGTACAGCTCGGTCGCGGAGATACGCTCTGCGCCATGGCCGAGAATGATCATCTGCTCCATGCCGTCCGAGGTAGCCACACGAACACGGTGCTTGCGCGACAGGTCGTAGGACGCCTGCTCAATGTACATATCCGCGGTTTCGGCCTCCTTGGTGTAGACGATATGGATACCGCCGCGCTGCTCGATCGAGCCGGTGCCGCCTTTGACCTTATAGGCATCGAACACGAGAATAAGATGACACCTGCGCACGCCCTGATAATTGCTCAGCACGTTGACGAGCGCTTCGCGGGCGGCGTTGACATCACGGGCGGCAATGTCGCGCAGCTCGTCCCACGAGAAGATGATGTTGTAGCCGTCCACGAGCAGATAATCGTCCTCACGGATGCGGGTGACGTACAGTTGCTCGAGCGTCGCGGCCTTTTTACGGCTCTGCTGGAAGGCTTCAAAGCCGCGGTTTTTGACCGGACCGTAAGTGCGTTCAAACAAGGCCCGCAGTTCCGCATCGCCGCCGAAGCCGTCTCCGCCGCCCGTACCGGAGGAACGCACCGGACGGACTTGTTCCGGCTCTTCTTCCTTAGGTTTAAGCACATTTGAGGTATCCACATGCGCGTGCTCCGGCACTTCATCCCACTTAACAACATAGCCTGCACCGTGCGAGCAGAACACGGAATCCGGCGTATTTTCCACATCGGCGGTCGGGTCGTAGGCGGCTGCCGAGATGACTTCCTCCGCGTTGTGGCAGGGTGCGTAGCCGTCCGGTGTGCACGACAGCCGACCGCGTCCCTTGGTGTACGCCGCGACCTCGGTCCAGTAGTTGCGCATGGTGGAGACCGGCGCCGTTCCGGTCAGAAGCGAGCCGTGAGCACCCTGCTCGGGCGGCTCGAACGTGCCGTTCATTCGCTGAATGTCGGTCATGGCGCGTCCGACGCACTCGTCCGGCAGCTCCAGCCGGAAGACGTAATACGGCTCGAGCAGCAGGCTCTCGGTGCGCATCAGGCCGTTGCGGACAGCGCGGTAGGTCGCCTCGCGGAAGTCACCGCCTTCCGTGTGCTTGACGTGTGCGCGGCCTGCAAGGATGGTTATCTTCACATCCGTGATGGGTGCACCGGTCAGCACGCCCAAGTGCGTTTTTTCCGCCAGATGCGTGAGGATCAATCGCTGCCAGTTCAGGTCGAGCACATCGGTCGGACACGCCGTTGACAGCTGAATGCCGCTGCCGCGCTCTGCCGGTTCAAGCAGCAGATGCACCTCGGCGTAATGCCGCAGCGGCTCGAAATGGCCGATGCCGATCACCGGCTCGGTGATGGTCTCGCGGTAGACGATACTGCCCTCGTCAATGGTCACATCCACGCCGAAGCGTTCCGCGATAACGCTGGTTAGGATCTCCAGCTGTACCTCGCCCATCAGCTGCAGGTGAATCTCGCCAAGCCGCTCGTTCCACACCACGCGAAGCTGCGGGTCCTCCTCCTCGAGCTGGCGCAGATTGCGCAGCATGACATGCGCGTCACACCCTTCCGGCAGGCACACGCGGTACCCGAGAACGGGTTCCAGAACCGGCGGCAGCGCACCGGCTTCCGCGCCAAGACCCATACCCGGACGGGTATGGGTGAGCCCAGTTACGGCGCATACCATGCCGCTCTCGACGCGCTCGGCCGTGCGGAATTTTTCACCCGAGTAGATGCGGATGCCGCTCACCTTTTCCTGCCAGCCGCCGTCCTCGCCGCCCGAAAGCTGCTCACGCACGGACAGCGCACCGCCGGTGATTTTGAGATATGACAGGCGGTTGCCCTGTGCGTCACGCGCGATTTTGAACACACGCGCACCGAAGTCCGCGCCGTACTGCGGTGCAGGAAGATAGCGTTCCAGACCATCCAGCAGCGCGTCCACGCCGTCCAGTTTGAGCGCCGAGCCGAAGTAGCACGGGAACGCTTTTCGTTCCGCAACCAGCTGTGCGATCTGGCTGTCGTCCATCATTCCTGTCTCGAGGTACTGCTCGAGCAGACCTTCATCGCACACGGCAAGCTCCTCTGCCATTGTAGCCGTCGAAGTGAAGTCCACGCAGCCGCTGTCCAGCCGCGATTTCAGCTCCTGCAGGAGTGCATTTCGGTCTGCGCCGTCCAAATCCATCTTGTTGATGAACAGAAACGTCGGAATTCCCTGCCGCGTCAGCAGCCGCCACAGCGTTTCCGTATGCGCCTGCACGCCGTCCGTGCCGCTGATGACCAGCACCGCACAGTCGAGCACCTGCAGCGTGCGTTCCATCTCCGCCGAAAAGTCAACGTGCCCGGGCGTGTCCAGCAGTGTGACCTCTGTATGCGGCAGGGAGAACTCCGCCTGCTTGGAGAAAATTGTGATGCCGCGCGCGCGCTCAAGCGCAAACGTGTCGAGGAACGCATCCTGATGGTCCACGCGGCCTAATTTTTTCAGTGCACCCGCCTGATACAGCATGGCTTCCGATAGGGTGGTTTTTCCGGCATCAACGTGTGCCGTGATGCCAATACAGATATGTTTCATAGCAAAATTCGCTTTCATATTCGAGTGATTCTAACTCCTACTATTATCGCAGGTTTTGCGTGATTCTTCAAGGCATAGCATGTATTCTTTCCCGTTATATCGTCATAAACAACAGATATTGGACAAATTTCTTGTGCAGGTTTACAATAGAACCATCAGCAAAGGCGCTGAAACCTACCGACTAAGGGGTTTCAGCACCTTTTTGTTTTCTTGTATTCCAAATCTTAACAGGAGCGATAGATATGCAGTATGAAATTTCCAACCGAATGTCTGACGTACACGGTTCGGCCATCCGCGAGCTGTTCAAGCTGGGCGCGGACCCGAACATGATCTCGTTCGGCGGCGGCAACCCGTCCGCAGAGACCTTCCCGGTTCCCGAGATTGCGGACATCATCGCGGACGTGATGAAAAACGCACCGGTCTCTGTTCTGCAGTACGGTCTGTCCGAGGGCTACATGCCGCTGCGTGAGACCATGAAGGACTACCTCACCCGCACACAGGGTTTCGATTTTGAGGAAAATGAGCTGTTCATCCTGTCCGGCGGTCAGCAGTGCGCTGACCTGACCACCAAGGTTCTGGTAAACGAGGGAGATGTCATTCTGACCGAGGACCCTGCCTTTGTCGGCTGCCTGAACACATTCCGTTCGTATGGCGCCAAGCTGATCGGCATTCCGATGCAGCAGGACGGCATGGATACGGATGCGCTCGAGGCCGCTCTCAAGGCGCACCCCGAGGCCAAGCTGCTGTACGCGATTCCGTCGTTCCAGAACCCGTCCGGCATCACAACTACGCTTGAAAAGCGCAAAAAGGTGTATGAGCTGGCGTGCAAATACGACATTGCCATCCTCGAGGACAATCCCTACGGTGAGCTGCGCTTCTCCGGCGAGGACGTGCCAACCATCAAGTCGATGGACACCGAAGGCCGCGTCCTGTATGCAGGCAGCTTTTCCAAGGTGATGGCTCCGGCGTTCCGACTGGGCTTCCTCGTGTTCAACAAGTCGCTCACCATGCCGCTGACCATCGCCAAGCAGACCACCGATGTGCACTCTAACGTGCTGTTCCAGTATGTCTGCAACGAGTACATGACCAAGTACGATTTTGCCGCGCATCTCGACAAAGCGCGTGACGTATACCGCGCTAAGTGCAATCTCATGCTCGATACCATGCGCCGCACCTTCCATCCGGCGGTCACGTTTTCGCAGCCGGAAGGCGGCCTGTTCGCCATGGCCTTCCTGCCGGACGGCATGGATTCGCAGCCGTTTGTCCGCGAGGCGATTCAGCGCGGTGTTCTCTGCGTGCCCGGTTCGGCGTTCCTGGCAGACGAAAAGCAGGTGTCCAACGCCTTCCGCCTCAACTATTCTACCCCGACCGACGAACAGATCGTCAAGGGCATCGAAATTCTCGGCAAGCTCACCCACGAATGGATCAAGGAGTAATAAAAATGAAAGTTATGGCATTCAACGCCCGTCCGGACGAACGCGCGTTTTTCGATCACTTCAGTCAGTCGCTTAATATGAATCTTACGCTGCAGAAGGACACGCTGACCCTCGATAATGTTGCGCTGACCCGCGGCTACGACGGCATTTCCTGCACCTGCGACCTGCCTGCGCCGATTCTGGAAAAGCTGGCCGAGAACGGTGTCCGCTATGTGGCCCTGCGCACCATCGGCTACGATAATGTAGACCTCGAAGCCGCAAAGCGTCTCGGCATCCGCGTATCGCACGCCGGATATTCGCCGTATGCGGTTTCCAACTACACGGTCATGCTCATGCTGATGTGCATCCGCAAGGCCGGCTACATCATGTTCCGCTCGCACACCGCAGACTACTCGCTCGGCGCATCCGGTGCGGCGCGCGGCATGGAGATGCAGAACCTGACCGTTGGCGTCATCGGCACCGGTCGTATCGGCAAAGCCGTTATTCGCAATCTGTCCGGCTTTGGCTGCCGCATTATCGCGCATGACCCGTACCCGTCCGAGGAAATGAAGCAGATGGGCGTGGAGTACGTTTCGCTCGAGTCGCTGTACGCGCAATCCGATGTCATCACGCTGCACACCTTCCTCAACGACAGCACCTACCACATGATCAACACCGAGGCCATTCAGCAGATGAAGCCGGGTGTTGTCATCATCAACTGCGCACGTGGCGCACTGATCGACACCCGCGCTCTGATCGACGGCATTGAGTCCGGCCGTGTAGGCTCGGTCGGCGTGGACTGCTTTGAGGGTGAGGATGACGTGATCCGCGTCGATCACAATTACAACAGTCGCGTCACCAACCACGATTACATCATCCTGAAATCCTTCCAGAACACTATCGTTACCCCGCATGTTGCGTTCTTCACCGATCAGGCGGTGTTCGATATGGTTCAGTGCTCGCTCGAAAGCCTGCATCAGTTCGAACTCGGTGAAAAAGTTCCTCTCGAGGTACACGCCGCATGACCTGTCGCGGATTTACGCCATCTGCGCAAAATACCGCTCCAGATACGCAGTAAACGCGCGAATGCTCTGCGTGCGGAACCGTCCGAGCGTCTGCACATAGATATACCGGCGGCACTGTGCGTCCTTGATGTGCAGCAGGCGCACGCCTGCGTCCTCGCAGACCTGCCGCCACTCGCCGGACGCGACCAGTGCAACACCCATGCCGCACGACAGCAGTCGGATCTGCAAGGCCGCGCTGTCGCACTCGATAGCGGCGTGCATCTCCATACCTGCTGATCGAAAAATATGCTCGGAAATCTGCCGGAACGACTGCGAATTGCTCAGCACGATAAACGGGTCGTCGGCAAGTTCTGTCAGCGATACGCTTTCCCGATCGGCATACCGGTGTCCCTCGGGCACAGCCACGCACATCTCCTCATCGTACAGCAGGACGGCGCCTGCAGGCACCTCGTCCCGCGATACCGCGGAATCGAGCAGCAGGTCGCTGCCCTCGGGCGTGCTGCTGATGCGCAGATCCAGATTGCCGTACTCGGCGGAAAACCCCGCGAGTATCTCGCTGATACGCTCCGCGCACGACAGCGCACAGATACACAGACCGCCTGTCCGGTGCAGGCTCTCCTCGATCTCGCCGCGTGCGTCGCGCTCGGCTTCCAGTATCGTCCGTGCGTACCGCAGCAGGATATCTCCCTGCTCGGTGCGGCGCAATCCCTTTCCCGTTCGCTCGAATAACTCGGCTCCCAGCTCGCTTTCCAGATTCCGTATGGTTTTGGATACAGCGGGCTGTGCCACGTTCAGGCTCTCGGCGGCGCGTGTCATATTTTCGTACTTTGCTACGGCGGCAAACTGCCGAAGCTGGTATAATTCCATTGCGTTCCCCTCCATTCTATGAAAGTACAGGAAAATTTCCCTTATGATTACTCAAATTCTGCTTCAGCAGACGATCATCATGTTTCTTTTGATGATGCTCGGTCTGCTCCTCTCCCGCCGCGGCATGATAACCGAACAGGGCAGCCGTGATCTGTCCAACGTGCTGCTGTACGCAGTCATTCCGTGTGTTATCCTGCGCAGCTACATGTCCGAGTTCAGCGTGGACAAGCTGCGTGCAATGGGTATTTCGGCTGTTATCGCGGTGATCGCGTTTGTCGCGTCCATCGGCGTGGCGTACCTCACCTGCGGCACCCGGCACCGGATTGAAAACTTTGCAGTCGCGTTCGGCAACGCCGGCTTCATCGGTATTCCGCTCGTCACAGCCGTGTTCGGCGCGGAGGCGGCGTTCTACGTTGTCTCGTACAGCACGCTTGTCAATCTGCTGCAGTGGACGTACGGTATTGTTATTATATCAGGCAAAAAGGAAACCATCAATCTGAAAATGGTGTTCGTCAATCCGGTTTTCATCTCCATGGTGATCGGTCTCATCCTGTTTGTGGCTCAGCCGACGCTGCCCTCGGTCGTCACCGGCACGATCGGCTACATCGCGGATGCCAATACTGCTCTGGCGATGATTATTCTCGGTTTCTATCTGTCCAAGGTGCGCCTGCGCGACCTGTTCGTGAGTGCAAGGCTGTACGTTGTCTCTGCCGTGCGCCTGCTTGTCGTTCCGGCGGTGACGGTGCTCATCTTCCTGCTATTCCCCTTTGCCCGCGGCGAGATCACGCTGATTACGCTGATCGCAGCGGCAACGCCGGTTGCCAGCAGCACAGCCATCTTTGCGCAGAAGTTCGATCAGGATTACCGGCAGGCGGTGTCGTATGTATGCCTGTCCACCATTCTGTCCGTGGCAACGCTTCCGCTGGTAATGCTGGTGGCTGAACGCTTTCTTTCCTAAAACCAGATAACAAAAGCGGCGCAGACCGATCGGTCTGTGCCGCTTCTTTGCGTCTTCTTGAAAACGTCGTTCCGCGACAGACATTATCCCAGAACAACCTTATGGAAAGTCTTTTTGCCCTTCTTGATCATGCACTCCTCGTTAAAGAAGTCCTTGGCAAGCTGCTGCTTGAAGTCCGTGACCTTTTCACCGTCCAACGATACGCCGCCGCCCTGCACCAGCTTGCGCGCCTCGCCGTTGGAGGCTGCAAGGCCGCACTTGACGAGCAGCGTCAGCACGCCGATCTGGCCGTCGGTAAAGTCCGCGTCGGTCAGCGTGGTGGTCGGCATGTTGGCAGCCGCACCGCCGGAAACGAAGATCTCCTTGGCAGCGGTCTGTGCCTTTTCAGCCTCCTCCTTGCCGTGTACCAGAGCGGTCAGCTCGTATGCGAGGATTTCCTTTGCCTTGTTCAGCTGTGCGCCTTCCCAGTTATCCATCGCCTCGATCTCCTCAAGCGGCAGGAAGGTCAGCATACGGATGCACTTGAGCACGTCTGCATCATCGACATTGCGCCAGTACTGGTAGAAATCGTAAGGAGAAGTCTTGTTCGGATCGAGCCAAACGGCACCGGAAGCGGTCTTGCCCATCTTCTTGCCCTCGGAGTTGAGCAGCAGAGTGATGGTCATCGCGTGCGCGTCCTTGCCCAGCTTGCGGCGGATCAGCTCTGTACCGCCGAGCATGTTGCTCCACTGGTCGTTGCCGCCGAACTGCATGTTGCAGCCGTAGTTCTTGAACAGGTAGTAGAAGTCGTAGGACTGCATCGGCATGTAGTTGAACTCGAGGAAGCTCAGACCCTTCTCCATGCGCTGCTTAAAGCACTCGGCACGGAGCATATTGTTAACCGAGAAGCACGAGCCGATGTCGCGGATAAACTCGATGTAGTTGAGGTTCATCAGCCAGTCGGCATTGTTCACCATCTGCGCCTTGCCCTCACCGAATTCGATGAAGCGCTCCATCTGCTTCTTGAAGCAGTCACAGTTGTGCTGGATGGTCTCGACGGTCATCATCGAGCGCATATCGGTACGGCCGGACGGGTCGCCGATCATAGCGGTGCCGCCGCCGATCAGCGCAATCGGCTTGTTGCCTGCCATCTGCATGCGCTTCATCAGGCAGAGCGCCATAAAGTGGCCAACATGCAGGCTGTCCGCGGTCGGATCGAAGCCGATGTAGAAGGTTGCCTTGCCGTTGTTGATCATCTCGCTGATCTCTTTTTCGTTCGTTACCTGCGCGATCAGACCACGCGCTTTGAGTTCGTCGTAAAGCTGCATTATTCTGTCTCCTGTATTTCAATTTGTTTGCATTCTATGATAAAAGAGTCCGAATACCATTATGGAGCACGCTCTTTTCTGCGTTCGTCTATGATTACCACGGCTTCACGCCCCCTGTCCGGCCGCATCGAGCAGTTCCTCTGCATTGCGGCGTGCTGCATCCGAGATTTCCTCGCCGGAGAGCAGACGTGCAATTTCGTCTACGCGGTGTGCTCTGTCCATCGGGCTGACATCGGTGTAGCTGCGGCCGTCCCGCACGGATTTGGAAATACGCAGGTGGTGGTCGCCCATGGCGGCAATCTGCGGCAGATGGGTAACGCACAGTGTCTGCTTCTTTTTCGCAATCGCGGACAGCTTGCGGCCGATCTGCTGAGCCGCATGGCCGGAAACGCCGGTGTCGATCTCGTCAAAAATCAGCATACCAACATCTTCGCCCGCTGTCAATACGTTTTTGAGCGCCAGCATGATGCGGCTCAGCTCGCCGCCGGAGGCTACCTTGGAGAGCGGCTTTTCCGGCTCACCCGGATTGACCGAAATCTCAAACGTCACGGTGTCGCAGCCGTGCGCGGACAGCTTAGTTCCGGTACGGACCGCAACCCGCATTTTCACCTTGTCCATGTCCAGTTCACTCAGCTCGCGCACGATTTCGCTCTCCAACTGCTTTGCAGCCTTGCGGCGCTGCTCGGTGAGTTCCGCCGCGATGCCCTTGGCTTCCGCAAGCATACCGCGGTACTGCTCCCGCAGTTCTTCCCTGCGGTCGTCCGCATTCTCGAGTGTATCCAGCTCGGCGGTTATCTTCTCGAGGTACGCGAGGATTTCCGGAATCGTACCGCCGTATTTCTGCTTCAGACGGTAGATTTCGTCCAGGCGCTGCTCGACCATCTCGCGCTCCGCCGGAGAAAAGTCCAGATTGTCCCCCTGACTTGCCACGCTGTCGCGCAAATCTGCCGCCAGCAGGCGCACTTCCTCGGCCTGCTCGGCCATGCCGTCGAAGGCATCCGACACTTCGCGCAGGCTCTCGATGGCGTTTGCCGCCTGATCGAGCAATTCACACGCACCCGCAATTTCATCGTCACCCGAGAGCGCCATACGCGCCTGCTCGAGTGCACCCGCGATCTTGCCCGCGTGATCGAAATACGCCTTGCGCTGTGCAAGCGCCTCATCCTCATCGGGTTTAAGTGCCGCCTGCTCGATTTCCTCCTTGTGGAAGGTCAGCATATCGATGCGCTGCAGGCGTTCCTGCTCGCCGGTCTCCAGCGCAGTAATTTCCCGCCGTAGTGTCACCAGCGCCTGATATTTCGGGCGGTATCGCTCGAGTATTTCGGCACAGCCTGCGTAGCCGTCCAGATATTCGATGTGATGCGCTTCATCGAGCAGCTTCTGGCCGTCATTCTGACCGTGAATGTCGATCAGGTACGGCGCCAGCTGCCGCAGGACAGCCGCACTGGCCGGTTTCATATTCACGCGGCAGGTGCTCTTGCCGTCTGCGGAAATCTGCCGCTGAACGTACAGCGTGTCAGGCTCGTCACCGGAAAGTGCAAACTCGTCAAGCAGTTCGCGCAGAGCACGCGGCAGATCGGTGAATACCGCGCTGACAAAGCCCTTCTGCGCACCCGAGCGCACTAAGTCGCGGCTGACGCGCTTGCCGAGCAGCGCACCGATCGAATCAATAACGATACTCTTGCCCGCGCCAGTCTCGCCGGAAAGCACGGTCAAACCCTTATCGAGTTCGATGTCTGCACGTTCGATGACCGCTATATTTTCAATGTGGAGTAATTGCAGCATTGCCGCCTTATCCCTCGCTTACTTTAGAATGTCTCTTGCCTGTTCGCAGAACTTTTGCGCGCTGTCGTTATCGCGCATAACGGCAAATACGGTATCGTCGCCGCCAAGCGTGCCGACCACATCGGGTGCGCGCATGGCATCAATCGCCATTGCCGCCGCCTGACCCAGACCGGGCAGTGTTTTAATGACGACCATGTTCTGCGCCGCATCAATATCCGTGACGCATTCACGGAAAATGTTGCGCAGACGCGTGGTGAAGCTATCCGCCGCACCGGCGTTCGAGGAGGTATACTTGTACTTACCGGTCTCCGAGGAGAGCGTCTTGATAAGCCGCAGCTCCTTAATATCGCGCGAAATGGTCGCCTGCGTGGTGTTGTAGCCAAGTGCCCGCAAATGTGCGGTCAAATCCTCCTGCGTTTCAATCTCAAACCGGTCGATGAGATCGAGGATTTTTGCCTGTCGTTGAAACTTCATCGTTCGCGTTTTCCTCTCTTATAGCAGCGCCTCTCACAGCTTCTGCTGTAAAATTCGATAAAAACTATTGCCTTTTAGACGAATCAGCCGCGTCTGCAGGTCGGAACGGGTGATAATGACCCGATCATCCGGCCGCACGGCAAAGCCCTGTCCGCCGTCTGCCGAAATGAACACCTCACTGCCGCCCTCACAGGCTGCGGTGATGGATACGCTGCGCTCGGGCGCAAACACGAACGACTTTGCCGCCAGTGCGTGCGCACAGATGGGAATAACAGCGATGTTCTCCGCGCTCGGCTCAATGACCGGGCCGCCTGCCGACAGACCGTAGGCGGTCGAACCGGTCGGCGTGGCTGCAATAACGCCGTCGCCGTTAAAGCGGGTGACCTCCTCGTTGTCTGCCGAAATACCAACGCGCACCACGCGGAACGCGGTGCCCTTTGCGATAACAATGTCGTTGAGCGCGTCATTCTCGTACACGATACGCCCGCCGCGCTGCACGGCAACGTGCAGCATCATGCGGCTGTCCAGTGAAAATTCACCGGTGAACAGCTTTTCCATTTCGGGCAGTTCAGCCGGTTCCAGTTCGGTCATAAAGCCGACGTGACCGACATTGATGCCGAGCAGCGGCAGCTGATTCTGCGCCGCCTCTCTCGCCAGACGGAGCATGGTTCCGTCTCCGCCAAGCACGACCGCCATATCCGCAAACTGCACGGCGTCCTCGGTTTTCATGTAATCCGCGTCCTCAATGATGGGCGGCACGACCCGCATCTGCTTGGGCAGCATAAGCCGCACACCGTCACGCCGCAGCTGATCGCACACCGGCTGCAGGATATCGCGTGCGCTGTCCTTGCGCAGATTGGGATAGATGAAAATGTTCTTCATCATGCCTTTGCGTCCAGCTCCTCATGTGCCTGACGGACAACGTCTGCCAGATCCGGAATGTGCTCCTCGCCCTGCTTTGCCAGATAGCCGAGAAATTCAATGTTGCCCTCTGGTCCCTTGATGGGAGAAAACGTCACATCAAGCACCTTAAAGCCTGCCGCATGCGCGTTTTCCACATAATTCTGCAGCACCTCAAGGTGAATCTCTGGCTCACGGACAACGCCCTTTTTGCCGACCTTGCCCTTGCCGGCCTCAAACTGCGGCTTGATAAGGTTGGCAACATGGCCGTCCTCGGTCAGCAGGCTGGAAACGACCGGCAGTACCAGCTTGAGGGAAATAAACGACACGTCGATGACGCAGAACGACGGCGTTTCCTCCAGCATATCCGGCGTTACATAGCGGATATTGGTGCGCTCCATGCACTTGACACGCGGATCCTGACGCAGACTCCACGCCAGCTGGCCATAGCCGACGTCGATGGAATACACCTTGCGCGCACCGCGGCGCAGCAGGCAGTCGGTAAAGCCGCCGGTCGATGCGCCAACGTCCATCACGGCCAGATCGGTCGGGTCGATGTTAAAGTAGTTGAGCGCCTTCTCGATCTTCTTGCCGCCGCGGGACACAAATGCGTTCTCGTTGCCGCGAACCTCCAGTTCGGCGTTTTCGTCAACCATATCGCCTGCCTTGCCCGCCTTCTGGCCTGCAATGTAAACGATTCCCTCCATAATCGCAGTCTTTGCACGCTCCCGCGAGGGGCAAAGGCCCTTTTCAAACAGCAATACGTCCAGTCTCTTCTTAGCCAACGCTGTTCTCCTTCCCATTCCGATTTTTCATGATATATGCCGCAATGCCCTCGGCATCAATGCCGCAGTGACGGTACAGTTCGTTTACGCCGCCGTGCGGCAGAAAGCGGTTGCCGGTGTTCAAAAGATCGGTACGCTCGCTGCGGTGCGCGGCAAGCCACTCGCCGACGCTGCCGTTCGGTACAACGTCCTCCGCAACGACACACCAGCCGCCGAGTTTTTCCTTCTCCTCGGCATACGCCTGTTCCAGTCCGCTGCCGATTTCATTTACCTTGTAAACCTGTGCGCGGATGCCCTCGTGCATGAGGATTTCCGCAGCGTCGATCGCCTGATTGACCATAATGCCGTGTGTGACGATCGTCACCTCGCTGCCGGATTGCTCGTGTACGCACACGAGCGGCTGCGCCGACAGCTCCCTGCGGTACGCGCCTTCGCTGCCGCGCGGGTAACGGATAGCGACCGGTCCGGTCTCCCTGTAAATCGCACGGGACAGCATGGCTCGGAGTTCCGCAAAGTCGGACGGACAGAAAATCTTCACGCCCGGGACAGACCGCAGGAACGCGATATCCAGCACACCATTATGCGTTGCGCCGTCCGCGCCGACAATGCCCGCGCGGTCCACGCACAGGACAACGTGCAGACCTTCGATTGCAATATCGTGAACGATCTGGTCGTAAGCGCGCTGCAGGAAGGTCGAGTAAATGGCCGCTACCGGCACCAGTCCCTGTGCCGCCATACCGGCCGCCATACCGATGGCGTGCTCCTCGGCGATGCCGACATCGAAAAAGCGTTCCGGGAATTTCTCCGCAAAGCGGGTCAGTCCCGTGCCGGACGGCATAGCCGCTGTGATCGCGCAAATGCGGTTGTCCTTCTCGGCGAGTGCGCAAAGCTCTTTGCCGAAGAACGCAGAGAAGTCCTCCTTCTTCGCGGCAAGCGGTGCGCCTGTTACGCGGTCGAACTTGGACACGCCGTGGTATTTCTCCGGCTGCTGCTCACTCGGGGCATATCCTCTGCCCTTCTGTGTCATAACGTGCAGCAGAACCGGTTTTTTCATTTTTTTCGCCAGTGCGATGAACTCACACACGCTCTTGATGTCATGACCGTCCACCGGACCGAGATAGGTAAAGCCCATCTGCTCGAACAGCGAGGTCGGCAGGACAGCCCGCTTGATCTTCGCCTTGAAGCGCGATACCGCGCGCGTGATCGTTCCGCCGCCCGGAATACGGCTGAGCCGCTCCTTGATGCGGGTTTTTGCACGCAGATACTGCGGACTGACGCGCAGGCGCGACAAATGGCGGCTGAGTCCGCCGACATTCTTGGCGATTGACATATTGTTGTCGTTGAGCACCACGAGCAACGGCTCCCGCGAGGTGCCGGCGCTGCTCAGCGCCTCATATGCCATGCCGCCGGTCAGTGCACCGTCGCCGATGACCGCGACAACGTGGTATTTCTGGTTTTTAATCGTGCGTGCATGCGCCATGCCGAGCGCCACCGAAACCGAATCCGAGGCATGTCCCGTGATGCACGGGTCGGTGATGCTCTCCTCCGGCTTCATAAAGCCGCACAGGCCGCCATACTGCCGCAGCGTGTCAAAGCGATCGCGCCGACCGGTCAGGATCTTGTGGACATAGCACTGATGGCCTACATCGTAGATGATGCGGTCGCGTGAGGAGTCGAACTCGCGCTCGAGTGCGACAGCCAGCTCTACAATGCCCAGATTGGACGCCAAATGACCGCCGGTCTGCGACACCGAGTCCACAATGAACTCGCGCAGCGCAGCGCACAGCACGCCGAGTGTGTCGTACGACAGTCCGCGCAAATCGGCAGGACTGCTTATATTGTCTAAAATTCCGTATCGTTTCTGCTTCATCAATATCCCCACCTTTGGAAAGGCAGATTTATCTAAAATATCTTTGTTACTTTCTGTTATCCAGCTTGAGCGGCAGAACGGACAGCACGCGTCCGCAGAGCGCCAGCACCTTGCTGCTGCACATCACCGCGATGCCCTTGCCGGCTGCCTTGCCGCCGATGGTCAGTGCCGAAATCAGACCGGTAATCAGCAGCGATACCACAACCTTGAGTCCCGCACTCACACCCGAGGTGATATGTGCAACAATGAGTGCTCCGGTCGCACCGGAGATAATGCCGCAGATATCGCCCACCACATCGTTGCAGATGCTGGAAACCTTCTCTGCGTTTCGCACCATCCAGACCGCCTCGCGCGCGCCGCGCACACGGTGGGCCGCCATCGAGTGAAATTCCTTCTCGGTCGCCGAGGTGGATGCTACGCCGATCATGTCAAACACAATGCCGAGCGCAATGAAGAGCAGCAGCACAGCAAAGGACAGAATCGTGCCCGCACTGGCCAATGCTTCGTTCGAGATATAGGACATGACAACGCTCAGCGCAAAGCTGATGACAGTGATCAAGCCGACCCATGCGGTATTAACAGCCTTGGGCTTTTGCGGCGGTTTTTTCTTTTGTTTGTCGGTCGTATCCACTGAAGATAACTCCTTCACCGATTTTTGCCCCGGATTTATTCCATAATAGCAGAAAATTGCGGCAAACCGCAAATTCCGCCGCCGGGACGTATAGACAATACCGCATAGCAGTGTTGCATTTATAACCGCTTTCGCGGGTTCTTTATTAAGGTAAGTGACGGCAGACCGAGTAAATCTTGCGGCTTGAGGTTCGGTTGGTTTTCCCCGCGGACTGCCTCGCGTCGCCGTCAAGGGGGTTTCCCATTAAAGTCCGTGCCGAGATGTTACCATGTTCGGGACCGAATTGCCACTGAGTCCGCACTGCAATCCACGGTCTGCCTCGTTAGAATAGCCTAGGTGATTTCCACTACAGTCAAAACGATTCTTAGCCTCTTTTGCAGACATGGTTTCAAAAGTCAATTCCCGCGGCATTCCTGGCCGGGAAACCGCAGGCGGATACCTTATTCACCATGGCCACTCAAGGCAGGCTACACTGCACACAGCACTTTGGTCCTTACGTCGGTGATCAATCCTTTGTAACTTCCGCTGCACCGCATTGCAGGTTTCATCCCGTGCCGTTGGACGTCCATCAATCTCTTGTGAAATGCTATAGGCATCCGACAGTCACGGGTCTCCACGGCAGGAGGGTCGGTACTTCATGCCATTGAAGCGCGCCCTCAAGCCTTAACCTCCAGCATCCACCCCAAACTGGGCGTAAGAAGCAAACACCAGAGACTTCATCGATATGCCCGTCTACGGATTTTTAGGCCCGTCTTGGGAATCGCATGAACTGACTAGGATACTACGTCACTTATCTGTTATATTAACACAGAACGCATAAATATTCAAGAAATGTGTGTAAATTTTATGTGAATGTGTGTCTTACCTGGTGCGGCCGGTCAGGCTGCGTGCCAGTTCGACAAGGAATGCATGACCGTCCAGCGGTTTTACCGCGTTCACTGCTTCCTCGGTCAGCTTTGCCGCAAGCTCTCGGCATTCCTCCAGACCGAGCAAAGACGGAAATGTGGATTTCTCACTGGCCGCGTCCTTGCCGATGGATTTTCCGAGTGTTGCGGCATCTCCCTCAATATCAAGGATATCGTCCTCAATCTGGAACGCCAGACCCAGCTTTTCGCCGTAAGCGCGTGCCCGAGCGAGAGTGTCCTCGTCGGTCGCACCGGCGGCCGCACAGCCGAGTTCACACGCGGCGCGGAGCAGACACCCGGTCTTGAGCTTCTGCAGCAGGCGCAGCTCATCGAGCGAGATTTTGCGATGCTCAGCACCCATATCGAGCACCTGACCGCCGACCATGCCGTTCATGCCCGCGTTTTCGCCCAGAATACGAATGCAGCGCACGATGGTCTCCGCCGGAACATCCTTTGCCGCCGAAGCCGTCTCAAAAGCCGCCGTCAGCAGTCCGTCACCCGCGAGGACTGCCGTCGCTTCATCGAAAGCCTTGTGGCAGGTCGGTCTGCCGCGGCGCAAGTCGTCGTTATCCATGCACGGAAGGTCATCATGGATGAGTGAGTAGGTATGGATCATCTCAAGCGCACACGCGAACGGCAGCGCCTTCTCGATATCGCCGCCGCACAGGCGGCAGAATTCCAGCACGATCACCGGGCGCAGGCGCTTGCCGCCTGCCATCGCGGAGTACTTTGCAGCCTCGAAAATGCGGTCGTAACCCTCGCCGGTCTCCCGCGAGAGGTATTTCTCCAGTGCAGGTTCAACGAGCGCAATATCTGCCTTTAACTGCTCGGAAAACGTCATTTTGCTTCCTCCTCTGCCGCAAACGGCTGCTCTGTGAGTTCACCCTGCATGTTCTCCTGCATGACGGTGACCTTCTGCTCGGCCTTGTCCAGCAGCTTGCCGAGGGACGCGGATAGTCTGGTGCCCTCCTCGAACAGCTTCATGCTTTCGTTCAGCGGTGCTTCACCGCGCTCGAGCAGCCGCACGATCTCTTCCAGACGTGCCATCTGGCTTTCAAATGTTCTTTCCGCCATGTTACTTGTCCTCCTCGATATCGGTCACGCGGCAGTTCGCCGCACCTTTTGCGAATTGAATATGCAGAGTGTCTCCCTGCTTGAGCGCCGCTGCATCGGTTACGACCGTGTGCTTGACACCCTTGGTCGCTACCGCATAGCCGCGTCCCAGAACGCGCAGCGGGCTCATTGCGTCGAGTGTCGCTACGGTCTGTGCAAACCGCAGTTTACGGCGATGCAGGCCGCTTTGTCCTGCCGCGAGCAGGCGCTGCCGCAGTCCGTTCAGTCGGTTGTGCTCGGTCTCCAGCCGCGCCGGAACCGCCGAAAACAAGCGTTCCTCGGTCTGGGTCAGCAGCAGGCGTTTTTCCTCGATGTATTTCATCGGTGTGCGGTTTGACAGTCGCTCCTGCAGACCGTCCAGCAGCTTTCTCTGCTGCTCTGTTCTGCGGTGCGCCGCCGTGTGCAGGCGGGCATCCAGTGTGCGTAAGTGCAGCGCGTACTCGGCTCTGTCAGGCACGGCAAGCTCCGCCGCACCGGACGGCGTAGGCGCACGAAGATCGGCAACAAAGTCCGCAATCGTGAAATCCGGCTCGTGACCGACCGCGGAAATCACCGGAATCTCGGAGGCAAAAATCGCCCGGGCAGTCACTTCCTCGTTGAACGCCCACAAATCCTCCATCGAGCCGCCGCCCCGACCGCACAGAATGACATCTGCTTCGCCGATGGCATTCGCCAGAGCGATCGCGCGTGCAATGCTCTCCGCCGCGCCCTGTCCCTGCACCTGCGCCGGATAGAGCACAACCTTGGCCAGTGGCCAACGCCTGCCGAGAATGCGGATCATGTCGCGCACCGCCGCGCCGGTCGGCGAGGTTACGAGCGCGATACTGTCCGGACAGGACGGAATCGGCTTCTTGTACCGCTCGGAGAACAGGCCTTCCGCCTGCAATTTAGCCTTGAGCTGCTCAAACGCAAGGTTGAGCGCACCCGCACCGTCCGGAATGATCTCGGAGACGTAAAGCTGCACCGCGCCTGTGCGCGGGAACGAGCTGACGCGCGCCTTGACGATGACCTTCATGCCGTTCTGCAGACGGAATTTCAGCCGCATCGCGTCCGAACGGAACATGACCGCATTGATGGCCGCATTTTCGTCCTTGAGCGTCATGTAGTGGTGTCCGGATGAATGCGCCTTATAGTTCGAGATTTCGCCCTGCACCATTAACCCGCGGTAGCCGGGAACCGCATCGAGCAAGTCCTTTATTTCATTGTTTAATTGAGATACTGTGTAAATCGTTGCCATTCCAACAAGTTAGGAGTGAGGAGGCAGGACTGAGGAGTTTGGTTCATTTTCCATCCTCCATTTTCAATTTTCCATCCCTACCACCGAACTCCTACCTCCTATCTGTTACAGAGTTTTGCCGCCAGCACTGCCACGCCCACAGCATTATCTCCCGAAAGTGTCGGCTCCGCGAAGGAGATCTCCCCGCCGAACCGTTTATTCATGCGGGCACGGATGATCTGGCTGGCCATGACGCCGCCTGCGCACAAAATCGGGCAATGATACTGCTCGCGCGCCTGCTCGGTGGCTTTGATAACGGCATTTGCCACGGTCTCGAGCGCAAAACGCGCCATCTGCTTTGGCTCGGCGCTCTTGAATTTATTCTCTACCTGATTCTGCATACCGGAGAGCGAGAATTTACACTCGTTTACCTTGGGCGTAAAGCCCTTTTCCGGCTCGGCGGTGAGCGCCAGCGCATCCAGTGCGCCGCCGGACGGGAACGGCAGACCGAGCAGATTTCCCGCGCGATCGAGCAACTGACCGGCTGCAAGATCGGTCGTACCGCCGATGCAGGTGCAGTCCGGCAGGCCGTCCGCGCCGCACTTCACATGCAGCAGCTCACTCGTGCCGCCGGACAGGTGCCACGCCAGGAATTCGCCGTCAAGCAAATCCAGCTTGCCAGCCGACAGCGCCGCTGCCGCGATATGTCCCTGCTGATGGGAAACGGTAAAAAGCGGCACGGAAAGCAAATGCGCCGCGCTCCGCGCGACGCTCTCTCCTGCCAGAAAACACGGCATATACGAGCCTTCCACCGCGCGGGGACGGGTGCTGACGCCGATGGCGCGCACCTCTCCCTGCGGCAGAGCCTCGATTTTTTCATGCAGACGCACGGTATGCTGGAACAGTGCGTCCGACTGGCGCAGACCGATCGCGCCTTCCGGCACGGTCAGCAGTCCGCCGCGGTTGACCCACTCGCCGGTCTCGGCGTTGTAAATCGCCGCCGACGTGCGATAGTTAGACGTATCAATCCCCAGAAAGCGCTCAGGCATTGGTGCTCTCCTGCTTTCCCTGCGGGAACTCTGCACGGGCGGCAGAGCCGAGCACGCCGTTTATGAAGGAAGCGGCATCCTCGGTGTCGTACTTCTTCGCCAGCTCAACGGCCTCGTTGATGGCTACGCCGACCGGAACGTCGTCTACATCGCGCATCTCAAAGAGCGCCAGACGCAGTACCGCGATCGTCATGTGGGACAGACGGTTGAGCGACCAGCCCTTGGAATTGGCCTCGATAATGGTATCGAGCACCGGCAGGTCGTTTGCCACGCCCTTTACCACCGCGCGGATATACGCGGTCTGTTCCTCGCTCAGCTTGCCCGCATACAGTGCGATATCTCCGCTGATGGACTTCATGATTTCCTCATCCAGTCGCTCGTTCAGGTTTTCTTCTTCAAACTGCTGGAACCCCATCTCAAAGATCAGGTGCAGCGCAATTTCTCTTGCTTTTGTTCTGCTCATCACACACATGCGGCAGGACCTCCTATATTCTACGCAAATTTTGCCTATTATTCAGTATAACTATTTTATCCTATTTTCGGGCAAAACGCAAGGCGGTATTCCATATTTCATAAAACCGGACAACAAAAAACAGGCACAGCCGCAACCATGCCTGTTTTGCTTATGTTACTCGGCGTCTGCCGTCTCCGCCGGAGTTTCGGTCTCGGACGGTGCCGGCTCGGCCTTTTCCTCAGCCGAAGCGGACGGCTTGAAGGTCACGCCGCCGACATGCACGTTGATCTCGACAACGCGCAGACCGGTCATGGACTCGATCGAGGACTTGACGTTCTCCTGCACTTCCTTTGCCACATCGCAGATGTTGTAGCCGAACAGTGCGAGGAAACCGATCTCTACCTTAACGGTATCATCGTCGCCGAGTTCGATACGAACGCCCTTGGACAAATTCTTTTTACTGATAAAGCCGACAATGTCGCTCGTCAGGCTGGAATACAAACCGCTGACACCCTTGGTTTCCGAGGCCGACAGTGCTGCGATAGACGCAACAACATCCTCAGAGATACGGATAGAGCCCTGATCGCTTTCGGTGGACCAGTACTCCTTGTGATCTGCCATAGTGCTCACTCTCCTTTTTTGAGACAATCCCATCATCCGGTATTGTCTAAGAGCATTATAGCACAGTTTGTGTAAAAAGCAAAGTAAAAATACACGATGTTCATTAAGACGCTTCCACGATTTTGATCTGCCCCGCTGTCATGCCGGTCTCCGAGATAACGATATCCCGGATAACAGCCACGTCCTCAGCCTGCAGACCACCGTCCGGCGGCGCTACCACGATATTCGCGCTGCTGTCACCGAGCATCACAACTGCGTCCTCGTAGCCTTTGGCGCGAATCAGGCTCTCGATGTTGGCTTCGGCCACCGTGTCGTCCGCCAGTGCGGAAATCTGTGCCGCCGCATCGTCTTTTGCACTCTGGTCTGCGGTGTCGCTCTCACTGAGCTCCTTGAGCGTGCTCACCGCTTCGTCTCTCGCCTGCGTGCGCGTCAGCCGTGAGGATGCAAAATAATCGCCCTCACCGGCGGTGCTGTCCACCGAGGCATCGGTCTGCGTATCCGCCTGCGCGTCGGTCTGCTGCGCCGCAAGAAGGTCCTCCGGCGTGTCAACGTAGCTCCAGTTCAGGTAAGCCGCTGCGCACAGCAGCAGCGCGATCACACCGTAGACCGCTCCGCGTTTTTTGATCTTCTTCATCTGCCTGCCCTCCTAACGAATTGCTATACCTTATGTATCGGATTGCATTTTCAGAACCGTAACTTTGTCTGCGCCGATGCCGCACACCGTGCTGACCGCCTGTGTGACGGACAGCCGAACGGATGCGTCATCTGCGCCATCGCACAGCACAACCGCACCGCGGAATACCGGCAGAACGCGCTTGACCATCACGGGCGTTTCGCCGCAGCTGCCGTTCGAGACCACGCTGACATCGCTCTCCAGACTGCGGCTGTCACTCCCGCTTGTCTGGCGGGTGTTGACCGCGTAGACCGATTCCTCGGTCTGGTCGAGCGACAGCATGAGCTCCACACGACCGGCGCCGGAAATCCCCGAAAGTCTCGTCTCCAGTTCCTGTTGAAAATCGTTTAGGTCGAACGACTGCGAAACCGTTGTATCCGCACTTGTGGTCTGCACCTGCTCCGTGTTTCCGCTGTGCCCCGAGGTGAGCAGCAGCACGCCTGCGAGCAATACCGCCAGCACGGCCCGGTATTTCTTCAAAACCGGCAGGATTTTCTCCTTGACGGCAGTTAAGTTTTCGTTATCCGGCAGTTTCATCTTGCGATCAGCTCCTGTCGTTCTGCGGGTACGCCGCATTCCTTGGTCAGCAGACTTTGCAGCTCGGACAGGCGATTCGCCGCTGTACTGTCGTAGTACACGGTTACCTTATCGACCTGCAGCAGTCCGTCCGCATCATTCGCCATCTCCACATTCACCGTGCACGGAATACCGGCTTCCTCTGCACGCTGCTGCACCGCCTTCGCAATGCTCGCCGCGACCGTGCTCATCGTGGTCTGCATGTTGCGCGCCTGCATTTCGTCTAAGTCGCTCTGCGAGACGCTGCTCTGCCAGTTCCACGACAGCAAGTGCAGTCCCGCCAGCGGCTGCAGGAGCGCCAGCAGCATGAGCAGACCGGCAGCTGTCCTCACAACCTCTTTTAAGGCTCCGCCGCCTGCCAGCTTGAGCGCCACCGCAGACGCGGCTCCCGCGATCGTCACGCGCAGTAATATCGTTTGCAGTAATTCAGTCATATTGGTTTCACCATCGCCACCATATACACAAGTTCGAGAAACAGTATCATGCAGCAGGTGCTCAGCATGCCGAGCAGCAGACCGAAGCCGGTGCCTACGTTTTCGAGAAACCGCTTCATGCCGTCCGAGCACAGCGGCGAGAGCACGGCTGCACCCGCCTTGTAGCACAGGTAGCTTGCTCCCGCCCGAACGAACGGCACAAAGCAGATAGCCGCTACACACAGCATCCCGAAAATGCCGATTGAGCCGCGCAGCAGAGCCGCACCGGACAGCATGGTTTCGGTCGCGTCCGAAATCACACCGCCGACCACCGGAACCGCACCGGACACGGCAAGTTTCGCGGTCTTTAGCGTCATGCGGTCCACGTTGCCGGAAACACCGCCCGCTATCGCAAGATATGCGGTGAACAGCGTTAAAATGAGTTTAAGTACACCCGAGGTCAGGGTTTTTATGCCGTCCGCGATGCCGCGCAGCATGCCGTTGCCTGCCGCAGCATCCACCGCCGTGATAGCAAGATACGCGCACGCCGCCGGAACAAGCAGGGCGTTCACCAGCCGTATCACAAGATCAAACACCACCATAGTCGCCGCCTGTAAAACCGTTGCGGTCGCCGTGTTTCCGCCGGTCGCAAGTACAGTGGCGAGCACCGGCTGAAGTGCGCCCGAAAACACGCCGATCTGGTCGAGCGTGTCGCGGCAGAGCGACAGCACACCCGTGAAATCCCGCAGGAGCACTGCCGCACAGCCAAGTGCCGCCGCCATGTCGATCCAGTCGTTGGCCTCGCCGCCCGCCGCCGCAGAAAAGCCGCGCGCCGCCGAGGCCAGCAGCACAATCACGGCTACGCGCAATAGTCCGCCAAGTGCAGTCCGAATCGCACTTTGGCTGTCCGAGGTCATGTTTTCCAGCACGCGGGAGACCGAATCCGACAGCGTGTCCGCGTTTTCCGGCGATACGCCGTCAAGGTATTGCCGGGCGCTGTCCGGCATGGCATCGGTCAGACTGCTGCCGCCGACTGACTGCACCTGTTCCTCACTCACAGCCGCATGCGCGAACGGCAGGAACAGCAGGAACAGCAGGAGCACGAGAATGGCATTCAGCGCCAGTTTGCGTTTGCTCATACCGCCCACTCCGTAATAAGGTCGAGCACCTGCTCGAAAAGCGGCAGGCACACAGAAAGCGTCAGGACAGCGCCTGCAATCTCCATCTTGGCGGCAAGCGCGGACTGACCGGCGTCCCGGCAAAGCGCGGCTGCGATCCGCACCACGACCGCCACGCCGACTGCCTTGCACACCGGCAGATACAGCGCGGAATCCAAGCCGCACTGCGAGAGCAGACCGGAAAACCGCTGCGCCGCGCTTCCGGCTGCGCTGAACACCCGCAAAAGCAGGATCACGCCTGCCGTCAGCACCAGCAGAAACGCGATAGCGGGCGCGTCCTTTTTCAGCACCAGCGACAGCGTGAGCGCCGCAAGGACAATGCCGCAAATCAAGCCTAATTCCATCGTCAAAACCCAAATACATTTTTCATCATGGTGAACAGGCGGTCGATTTCCTGAACAATCAGCATCAAAACGACAATTAAACCCGCGAGTGTCGTCATCAGCGCCTGCTCCTCCCTGCCCGAGCGGGAGAGCAGCTGTCCGAGCACCGCCACTAAAATTCCTACCGCCGCAATGCGGAAAATCAGATCAACATCCATCGTTTTCCTCCGCTTAGATCAGCACCAGAATCACCAGCAGACCGAGCGCAATGCCGCAGGTCCGGTACAGATTTCCCCGATTTGCCAAATCCTCCTGCGCCGCCTCCCGCGAGGCCGCCAGCCGCCGCTCCACCTGCGTAAGACCGGTCAGCTGCTCGTCCGCATCGTAGCGGCCTAAGTAATTTGCGGCGTCGCACAGAATATCGCACTCCTGCGCGCCAAGTCCGACCTGTGCGCGGCAGTCCCGCAGGGTGCTGCGCCACAGGTAGCCGAGCGACAGGCCGTTCTGCTCCCGCAGGCGGCGCTGCAGCGTGCGAAAGACTTTGCGGATAATCGGCTGCTCGTTTTCCGCCAGCAGACCGACAATTTCCGGCATAGGTGTCCGTCTTCCGGAAATCTCGCTGCGGATAAGACCGAGCGCAAGCAGCATGGCGTCTGCCGCCGCCACTCTGCGCCGCAGATTTTGCCGCGCGGACAGTCCGAGCGCCGCACATGAGCCGAACACCATCACCGATCCGATCAGCTTTAACATTTCGTCTCCTCCCATCGTTCCATGCGGTAGACCCGCTGTCCGTCCCGTTTTTCGATAATAACCGCCTGATGAAATGCGCCGAGCGCGAGCAGCTCACGGTAGATCGGCCGCTGCCGCAGATCATCCAGTCCGGCCGCGTGTGCACACGCAATCACTGCCGTTCCGCAGTGCGTGCAGAGCGATACCGCCTTTGCGTCCTCAGGCGCAGTAATTTCATCAAGAGCGAGCAGGGCAGGCGACATGGTTTTGAGCAGCATGACCGCCGCCTGCCATTTCGAGCAGCCTTCCATCACATCCGTGCAGCGCCCGACCGCAAGCTGCGGTGCACCGTCCGCGAGAGCGGCAATCTCGCTGCGCTCGTCCGCAATCGCAGCAGTGAAACCGCGGTCGGAGAAGTAGCGCACCCACTCTCTCAGCAAGGTCGTTTTGCCATATCCCGGCGGTGATAGGAGCAAGGTAGACTGCGGCTCGTCCGTTCCTATCCAGCGGGCAATCTGCGTCTGTAAATCTTCAGCTTGATGTGCAATGCGCAGGTTGATTGAACTCAGGCCGCGCACCCCGAGAACGCGGCCGTCCTCTTCGGCGGCTGTGCCGCAGATGCCCAGTCGATGCCCGCCGGATAACGTCAGGAAGCCGTGCCGCAGACTGTCTGTATAACTATGCACGGAATACTGCGCGGCGCGGCTGAGCATCTCGCGCAGCTCCGCCGATGTGACCGCCTCAAGCGGGAGCGGCCGCTCTCCGACGGCGGTTCTCGCCGCAGGCGGCTGTCCCGCGCGAAAGCGTAATTCCTCGATGTCCTCCGGCCTGTCCAGCCGCTCCAGCTGTGCCCGCCGTATCGGCGGCAGGCACGAAATCGCCTGCCGGAAGGCCGCTTTTCGTTTGTCCATTTTCATCACCACTATAGACTATGCCGCAGATTACTAAAGTAGAAGAGTAACTTGAGAATTGAGGATGGAAAATGAATGTTGTGATTGACCATTATCCTTCATTGCCAATCTGTATTGCAGGGCAGGATGACCTCATCCCGCCCTGCGGTGGCTCATTGCGCATCCGCTTGACGTGCGGAAGGTCAGGTACTTGTCAGAATACATGAAAATTTATGCATTTTTTCATCGAACCATGTCAAATCAGTCATTGACAACTCGCCCGGCCAGCGATATAATAAACACAAATATTGCACAAAGCGATGACAGAGGAAAGTAATCGTTCCACGTGCGGCTTTTAGGGAGTGTCCGGCATGACTGGAAACGGACGCAGACGCCGGTACGATGAAGTTCCCTCCTGAGCTGCGGCGCTGAACCCTATCGAATTAGGCGCTGACGGATTTCCTCCGTTACAGGGATAGGATATATTTGTATCCGAAAAAGTGCGGCATTGTTATGCCGAATGTGGGTGGTACCGCGGAACCGTTTGTCTTTCGTCCCTCTTTGTGGATGAAGGGCTTTTTTTATACCCATTCTGCCGTGACAAACAGCAAATACCACCTATATAAAGGAGATACACAACATGATCATCATTATGAAGCAGGGCACGACCCACGAACACGTTGAGGAACTGTCCCAGCATATCGAGCGCTGGAACGTAAAGGCAAATCCGATCTACGGCGAGGGCACCATCGTTATCGGTCTGGTTGGCGACACCGGCGCTGTTGACAAGGACGCACTCATGCTTGACCCGCAGGTTGAGAACATCATCAAGGTGCAGGAGCCGTTCAAGCTGGCAAACCGCAAGTTCCATCCGGACAACTCCACCGTTGAGATTGCACCGGGCGTTGTTGTCGGCGGCAAGAAGCTGGTCGTTATGGCAGGTCCGTGCTCTGTTGAAAGCGAGGAGCAGATCATCGACGTGGCGAAGCATGTGCAGGCAGACGGCGCTACCGTTCTCCGCGGCGGTGCGTGGAAGCCGCGTTCTTCCCCGTACTCCTTCCAGGGTCTGAAGGCTGAGGGTCTGGACTTGCTGCACAAGGCGCATGAGGCAACCGGTCTGCCGGTTGTCACCGAGATCACCAATCCGGCGCATATCGACATCTTCATGGACAAGTGCGACTGCTTCCAGGTCGGCGCACGCAATATGCAGAACTTCGAGCTGCTGAAGGAGCTCGGCCAGACCCGCAAGCCGATCCTGCTCAAGCGCGGCTTCGCAAACACCATGGAGGAGTTCCTGATGAGCGCCGAGTACATCATGGCGGGCGGCAACGAGAACGTTATCCTCTGCGAGCGCGGCATCCGCACCTACGAGAAGTACACCCGCAACACGCTTGATATTTCCGCCGTTCCGGTGCTCAAGCGCATGAGCCATCTGCCGGTCGTCGTTGATCCGTCCCATGCAGGCGGCATTTACTGGATGGTCGAGCCGCTGGCAAAGGCTGCTGTTGCAGCCGGCGCAGACGGTCTGATGATTGAGGTTCACAACGATCCTGCACACGCTCTGTCCGACGGTGCACAGTCGCTGACCTACGATTCGTTCCACCACACCATGAACGCACTGCGCGCTGTTGCAGCGGCAGTTGACCGCGAGATTTAATTCTATTATAATAAGTAAGAACTGAGGTCTGAGAGTGAAGAGCTTCTAATAGAGTGGAGAGTGAGGAGTGAAGAGTGAAGATGTGGTATCGCGCAGTGCGCGATGATTAAATAAGACGCGAAGCGTCACCTTATCTCCACTCTCAACTCTACACTCTTCACTCTCTGCATAGGCTCTTCACTCTTTCTCTAAATATCTCTATCTAACAAGGGGTTGTCTAAATTGGCAGAAACGCTGAGTCTGACGGGCGCGAACGGCGTGTCCGAAATTCATATCGAAACCGGATTGCTGGACCACGCGGGCACGGTAATCCTCGAAACCTTTTCGCCCAGCCGCGTGCATATCGTGTCGGATTCAACGGTAGCGCCGCTGTATCTCGAGAAGCTGGAAAAGCAGTTCTCCCTGCCGGTGACGCACACGGTTATTCCCGCCGGTGAGGAGCACAAGCAGCTTTCCACGGTTGAGGGCATTTACCATGATCTGCTGGCCGCCGGCATGACCCGCAAGGATTTGATTATCGCGCTCGGCGGCGGTGTTGTCGGCGACATCACCGGCTTTGCGGCGGCGACCTTCCTGCGCGGCGTATCACTGTGCCAGATTCCGACCACGCTGCTCGCGCAGGTGGATTCCTCGGTCGGCGGCAAGACCGGCGTGGATCTGCCCGAGGGCAAAAACCTCGTCGGCGCGTTCTATCAGCCGCGGCTCGTGCTCATCGACCCGAACGTGCTCGCTTCCCTGCCGGACAGCACCTTTGCGGACGGCATGGCCGAGGTCGTCAAGTACGGCTACATTTCCAACCGGGAAATCCTGACGATGGTTTCTCGGTCGGACTACAAGACGAATATTGAAAATATCATTTACGAGTGCGTAAAGATCAAGCGCGATGTAGTTGCCATTGACGAGCACGACACCGGTCTGCGCATGATACTGAACTTTGGACACACCATCGGCCACGCAGCGGAGAAGCTGGGCAATTACACCGACCTCACCCACGGTCAGGCAGTGGCGATCGGCATGGTGGCAGCGATGCGGCTGTCCGCTCTGCTGGGCAACGAGGATTTGACAGCGCCGCTCATCGACCTGTTGAAGCACATCGGTCTGCCGACCGAGCTGGAATACGACCGCGAGTCCATCTTTAATGCTCTGCTGTCGGACAAAAAGAAATTCGGTGCAACGGTCAACTTTATCCTCGTGCGCGAAGCCGGTCGGGCGGAAATTACGCCGATCGATGCAGAAAAGCTGCACGAATACGTTCTGAAGCTGTAAGGAGGGAGCAGCATGGGTTCTACCTGGGGCAATGCAATTAAAATTTCCATTTTCGGTGAATCGCATGGCACGGGCATCGGCGTTGTGATAGACGGATTCCCGTCCGGTGTGGCATATGACGAGGCGTTTGTCCTGCGCGAGATGGAGCGCCGCGCACCGGGCCGCAACAAGCAATCCACCGCACGCAAGGAGCCGGACAGGCCGGAGGTGCAGTCCGGCATCTACAACGGCAAAACGACCGGCACGCCCATCTGTGCCGTCATCCGCAACACCAATCAGCGCTCGAACGACTACGCAGAGCTGGCGGCGCAGCCGCGTCCCGGTCACGCGGACTACACGGGTATGCTGCGCTACGATTCCTGCAACGACCCGCGAGGCGGCGGCCATTTCTCCGGCCGACTGACAGCTCCGCTGGTGTTTGCCGGTGCGCTGTGCAAGCTGTGGCTCAAGGAGCAGGGTGTGACGGTCGGTTCGCACATCCAGTCCATCGCTCAGATTCAGGATATGCCGTTCGATGATGTAGAAGTCACCGCCGAGCAGCTGGATACGCTGCGGAACGCCGAATACCCGGTGAACAATCCGCGTGCGCTCGAGGCCATGCTGGCCGCTATCGAGGAAGCGCGTGAGGAACAGGATTCGGTCGGCGGCGTCATCGAGTGCGCAGCGGTCGGCCTGCCGGCCGGCATCGGCAGCCCGATGCTCGACAGCGTGGAGAGTCGCCTGTCCTCTATCCTGTTCGGCGTGCCCGCCGTCAAGGGTGTGGAGTTCGGCGCAGGCTTTGCCTTTGCTGCGCTGCGCGGCTCACACGCAAACGACCCGTTCTATGAGGAAAACGGCGTTGTCAAGACCGAAACCAACAACAACGGCGGCATCCTCGGCGGCATCACGAGCGGTATGCCGCTCATCGTGCGCGCGTGCATCAAGCCTACGCCGTCCATCGGCATGGTGCAGGATACGCTCAACATCCGCACCGGCAAGGTCGAGCCGCTGTCCATCCACGGCCGCCACGACCCGTGCATCGTCACCCGCGCCGCGCCGGTGGTCGAGGCCGCCTGTGCCGTTGCATTGGCAGATCTTCTGAGGGAGGCGAAGGGTTATCATGCGTGAACTTCCCGAAATCCGTCAGGATATCAACCGCGTTGACTCCGCTATCCGAGAACTGTTCCTGCTGCGTATGTCGCTGGCGCTCGAGGTCGCAAAGACCAAGGCCCAGTCGGATGATAAAATCTACAAGCCGGACCGCGAAGCGGAAATCGTTGAGAAGCGCTCCGCCGGTATGGAGGAGGAGCTGCAGCTCAAGTACGTTTCCCTTCTGCAGAGCATGATCCGTGCGAGCCGCGAGTATCAGTACAGCGAAATTCTGCGTCAGGCGCCGGAAAAGTTCCCGTTTAAGCCGAGCGAATCGCTTATCGAGCCGAAAACCGTATTCTATCAGGGAGTTCCGGGTGCGTATCAGGAGCTGGCCGCGCGGGCGCTGTTCCCGAACTGCGAACCGCACAACGTCCCCACCTGGGAGCAGGTTTTCCAGTCCGTCCGCGACGGCAAGGCCGATATCGGCGTTGTGCCGGTCGAGAACACAACCGCAGGCACGGTCAGTGAGGTCTATGACCTTCTGCTCGACTACGACCTGTACATCAACCGCTCGTACATCAAGAAAATCTCGCACTGTCTGGCGGCGGTGCCCGGCACAAAGCTCGAGGATGTCAAGCGTGTCTGCTCGCATCCGCATGCGCTGCCGCAGTGCCACAGCTTCATTTCCGAACACGATCTGGAGGCCATCGAGGTGGCAAACACCGCCATTGCGGCCCAGAACGTGCAGAAAAAGGGCGACAAGAGCCTTGCTGCCATCTGCTCGCAGGAGGCGGCTGTGCGCTACGGTCTCGATATTCTCGCCGAGGGCATCAACGATATGCAGCACAACGAAACACGCTTTATCGCCGTCAGCAGAACGCTGACCTGTCAGCCCGAGGATAACCGCATCGAGATCGCATTCCACATTCCCAATGCGTCCGGTACGCTCATCACCGTGCTGGACACCATCGCGCACTACGGCATCGACATGACCGAAATCCACTCGCGTCCGCTCAAGGACAGCCCGTGGTGCTATGTGTTCTATGTCGATTTCACCGGCAACATGCGCGACCATGCGGTGCAGTCCTTGCTGTATCAGCTTCATGAGGAGCTTCCCTATATCAAAGTAATCGGCAGCTATTGCGTGCCTAACGAATAAAAGGAGTACAAACCCATGCAAATTCAACCCTGCGGCCCTTTGCGCGGTGAAATTACCGTGCCGGGCGACAAATCCATCTCGCACCGTGCCGTTATGCTCGGCGCACTTGCCAACGGCACCACCCACATCACCGGCTTTCTGATGGGCGAGGACTGCCTGTCCACCATTGACTGCTTCCGCAAGATGGGTGTCGAGATCAACATCACCGATGACGAGGTTATCGTGGAAGGCGTTGGTCTGCACGGTCTCGAAGCGCCGTCAGAAGCGCTGTACACCGGCAACTCCGGCACGACCACCCGCCTGCTGTGCGGCATTCTGGCCGGTCAGCCGTTCACCGTTACCATGAGCGGCGACCCGTCCATCCAGAAGCGCCCGATGGGCCGCGTGATGAAGCCGCTGCGCGAGATGGGCGCATCCATCGAGGGCAAGAACGACAATTTCTGCCCGCTGACCCTGTTCCCGAGCGAGCTGCACGGTATTGAATACCGTCTGCCGGTAGCATCCGCTCAGCTGAAGAGCGCCATCCTGCTGGCAGGTCTGTATGCCGAGGGTCAGACGACCGTTATCGAGCCGGCTCCCTCCCGCGACCACACCGAGCGCATGTTCCGCGCACTCGGCGTTGAGATTGAGACCAGCGGCAATACCATCACCCTCGACCCGCCGGAGGATCTCCATGCGGTCGATATTGCGGTCCCGGGCGATATTTCCTCGGCGGCGTTCTTCCTCGTTGCGGGCGCTATCGTACCGGGCAGCGAGCTGACGATTAAGAACGTGGGCGTCAATCCGACCCGCACGGGCGTTCTGGACGTTCTGCGCGACATGGGCGCGGACATCACCGAGTCGAACTTCCGCGATGAGGCCGAGCCGATGTGCGACCTGACCGTCAAGTACAGCAAGCTGCACGGCGTGGAAATCGGCGGCGCTATCATCCCGCGCCTGATCGATGAGCTGCCGGTTATCGCGGTAGCCGCTGCATTCGCTGAAGGCGAAACCGTTATCCGCGACGCGCAGGAGCTCAAGGTCAAGGAGTCCAACCGCATTGCCGCTATGGTTGCAGAGCTGACCAAGGCAGGCGTGGACGTTGAGGAGACCGACGACGGCATGATCGTTCACGGCGGTGCAAAGCCGCACGGCGCATCGTTCGAGACCTACAAGGACCACCGCATTGCGATGAGCCTTGCCGTGCTCGGTCTGGCAGCCGAGGGCGCAAGCCGCATTGACGAGCCGGAGGTCGTTGCCATCTCCTACCCCGATTTCTTCAACACCCTCGAACGTCTGGGGGACTGAGTTATGCTGCTTTCCATGGACGAATTTCGCGCTTTCGAGCCAAAAAAGACCACCTATGCCCTGTTTGGCTGGCCGCTCGGTCACACCATGAGCCCAGAGCTGCACGCGCAGCTGTTCGAAGCCTCCGGTCAGGATGCGGACTATATCGGTGTTGCCGTTCCGCCGGAGGATCTGCCCGAAGCGTTCGAGCTGGCCAAGCGCAAGCTCGGCGGCATCAACTGCACCATCCCGCACAAAAAGGCCGTCATCCCGCTGCTCGATGAGATTGACACTGCTGCCCGCGACCTGCACTCGGTCAACACGGTCCGCTTTGCGGACGGCAAGGCGACCGGCTTCAACACGGACATCCTCGGCTTTGCGGAGTCGCTGAATCGTGACGGCGTATCGCTTCAGGGTAAAAAGGTGCTGCTGCTCGGCTATGGCGGCGCGGCTTCCGTGATGGCGTACCACTGCATCACGCAGGGCGCGTACCTGACCATCACGGGACGCAATCTCGAGAAGGCCGAAGCGCTGCAGAAGCAGCTGACCGATGCCGTTCCGGGCGCACGCATTTCCGTGTTCAGCCGCCGGCACATTCCGCGCGATATTCATATCGTGCTCAATTCCACGCCGGTGGGCATGTACCCGAAGGAAAACGCGGCTCCGCTGCATTATCTGCCGCACAAGACCGAGTATGTGTTCGATGCGATCTACAATCCGCCGGTGACCTCGACCATGAAGCTCGCCAATCCGCGCAAGACCAAAACACGCGATGGACTGTTCATGCTGGTCATGCAGGCGGCGCACGCGCAGACCATCTGGACCGGCGTGACCTTCGAGCCGCAGGCGTGCGAAACCATTCTGCGCCGCACCTACGGCAAAATGGCGGTCAAGCGTCTGCACGAGAAGCATGGCAAGAAAAATCTGGTGCTGTGCGGCTTTATGGGCAGCGGCAAGACCACCATCGGCCGTAAGCTGGCGCGTCTGACCGGACTGGAATTTATTGACGCGGACATCTACCTTGAGGCGAAGGAAGGCAAGAAAATCTCCGAGATTTTCGCTGAAAAGGGCGAAGCCTATTTCCGTGACCGCGAGACCGCGTATATTAAAGAGCTGTCTCAGAGAGACGGCATCGTACTTGCACTCGGCGGCGGCTCTGTCCTCCGTCCGGAGAATGTGGCGGCTGTCAAGGAGACTGGTCTGCTCATCTTGCTCGACACACCGTTCTACCGCATTATGAAGAACCTTTCCTATTCCACGAATCGCCCGCTGCTCAATAAGCCGGACAAGCAGGCGGAAACACACCGCCTGTACAATGCGCGCAAGGCGCTCTACCATCGAGTGGCCGATATCGCGGTGCGCAGTCCCAAGCTGTCCGAGGTTCTGGAAAAAGTAGTAAAGAGCGTATAAGGTACTGGACAAATCCACCAGATGCGTTTACAATTAGGGACATACTGAAAAGTATGTCCCTTTTTTCACACTCGCAATAAAAGGAGGAACTCAAGGATTATGAGAACATCAGCCAAACATCCCTGCCGCCTGATTGCAGCCGCGCTTGCCGCTCTGCAGCTATGCGCAGGCGCTGCCGGAGCCGTTTTCGACAATAGCTTCAGCTACACCTACTCCCTCGGCAGCGGTCTGCAGTACAGCCGCACCGAGGGCAAAAACAGTGCCGGTCTGCAACGCGCGAACGTGCTGACGTACTCGCCGAACACCGGTGTAACGCCCCTCATGGTCTACGCCGATGAGCAGCTGTACGGCAGCAAGGCCACCATCACAAATGCGGTGAAATATCTGCAGAACCAGGGAAAAACCGTGCTTGGCGGCATAAATGCAGACTTTTTCGTTATGTCTACCGGCATTCCGATCGGTCTGGTCATCGACAGCGGCGAGCTCATTTCGTCCGATGCCTGGCAGTACGCGGTCGGCTTCAAGCAGGACGGCACAGCTGTCCTCGGCCGCCCGACTATGGGCATCCGCGTGAGTGGCAAGAGCGGCACGGTCAACGTGTCCTACTTCAACAAGACGCGCACGACGGCTGGCGCGTATCTGCTCGATCACAACTACGATGACTCGACGCACTTTGCAGCCAAGGGCACGAGCATTATCCTCGAGCGCGTGGATGATACACCGGTCAAGGTCAACGGCTCGGTCAAGCTCAAGGTCGTGAACAAGGGCACGGGCAGCAGTCCCATTACGATCACCAAAAACCAGATGGTGCTTACCAAGTCGGATGGCGCAGATGTGCCCTCGTGGGTGGATTTCGAGATTGGCGAAGAAGTCACTCTGTCCATCGCAGCGAACGACAGCAGCTGGAGCGACGTGCAGTATGCGGTCGGCGGCAAGCTGCTGATGGACAACAGCACGATTACGACCGACGGCATCGACGCAGGCTCGACCCGCAGAGCACGCAGCGCAGTCGGCGTGAAGGCAGACGGCACGGTTGTTCTGTACGAAATCGACGGCAACCAGTCCTCGTACAGCGTCGGCCTGACGGCGGCAGAACTCGGTCAGGAGCTGAAGGAGCTCGGCTGTGTCCGCGCCATCTGTCTGGATGGCGGCGGCTCCTCCGCAATGGCGGTCCGCAATCCCGGCGAGAGCACCGCAGCTTTGATCTCCCAGCCGTCGGACGGCTCGCAGCGCGCGTGCGCCAACTACATTTTCTTTGTCAACAACATCGCGGCGGACGGTGTGACGGCTCATGCTGTGCTCACGCCCAGCCACCGCTATGTACTCCCGGGCGGAAGTACCTGGTTCTCGGTCAAGGGTGCAGATGCGTCTTACGCCTCGGCGGACGCACCGACCGACCTCAGCTACACGGTGAATGATGAACTGGGCACGGTCTCCGGCCAAACGTTCACCGCGGGCAGCAAGGCCGGACGTGCGGCCATTACCGGCTCAAACGGCACGGTTTCCGGCTCTATGAACGTGTGCATCACCACCGGTGTGGACTCGATCGCACTGCAGAGCGGCGGCAAAGCGCTCAGCTCTATCTCGGTCAAACCGGGCCAGAGCATCAACGTAGATGCGCTCGCGTATCACCTCGGTCATACGATGGGCGCTGCGGATTCCTGCTTCAAGTGGAGCGTGTCCGGCGATGTCGGTGCGGTAAATGCGGACGGCGTGTTCACTGCGGGCAGCCGGATGGCCTCCGGCACGCTCACCTGCTCGTATGGCAGCGTAAGCAAGTCCATTTCGGTCAATGTCGGCATGGGCGACGCGCAGAGCGCTCATACCGTTGCGGATTTTGAAAACGGTCTGAACAATCTGACCGCATCGGACGGCGTAACGCTCTCGCGGGTGACGGATTACACCTCGGTGGCACGCGGCACCGGTTCGCTCCAGGCGATGTGGAACGGCACTGATACGGACGGCTTTACGATTTCCGTTCCGGCGGCTGATGCTTCGAGCATGAAGCACCTGACACTGTGGGCGCACAGCAGGAACACGGCAGGCACGCTCACGGCGGTGTTTGCCGACGCGGAAGGCAATGAGCTGACCGCTCCCCTGTCCGCTGCAACCGGCAACAGCTGGAAACAGCTGACGGCAAGCGTGCCGGACGGCGCACAGCAGTTCACCGGTCTGCGGTTTGACAAATCCGGCGCAGGCTCCGGCGGCTCGGCGCTGTACCTCGACCAGATCGTACTGAGCGCAGATCATGCGGTGACGAATACAGATGCGCCGTCGGTCAAGCTGAATACGACCTCGGCAACGGTCAGCATCGGCACAAATGCCGCGCTTTCCGGCACTGCCACCATGGAAAACGGCAAATATCCGGTCCGCGCAAGCAATATTGCGGTCAAGGTGGACGGCAAAGCCGTTTCCGGTGCAGCTGTGATGAGCGGCTCGACCATGACCATTACAACCGGCACGCTGTCTGCCGGTACGCATACCGTGACTGCTGACGTGTCCGATGATGCAGGCAACCGCACGCGCGTTTGTGCGACCGTAACCGCCGGTTCGGCATCCAACGTGTTCGCAGACACCGCGTCGCACTGGGCGAACGGCTATGCTTCCCTGCTGAGCGCACGCGGCATCATGAAGGGCGAAACCGCAAACGGCAGCACCTATTTCCGCCCGAACCGCAACCTGACCCGTCAGGAGTTCGCGGTGACGATGGCGCGTCTGCTGAATCTGGATACCTCCAACGCCTCCGGCACGCTCGGCTTTGCTGATGAGGACAGCATCCCGAGTTGGGCACGCGGCGCAGTTGCCGCAGTTTCGCGTGCGAACATTATGAACGGCTCGGGCAGCAATGGCAAGCTGTACTTCAACCCGCAGGCCACCATGACGCGCGCTGAGGTTATGACGGTCATCGGCCGCTGCCTGCCGCGCGGCTATGCGGCGGTCAGCCTGAATTATACGGACGCGTCCGTGATTCCGTCGTGGGCGACCGAGCAAGTCAAGACCTGCGTTTCCGCCGGTGTCATCGGCGGTTACTCGGATGGTACCATCCGACCGAACGGCAATATCACCCGCGGTGAGATTGCGAAAATTCTGGCTCTGTTCTGATAGCTGCCGCGCAACCGCAGTTTTACAACAACAACACCCGTCAAGAAGAATCTTGACGGGTGTTTTCTTATGCCTTTTCAGTTTTCTTCGGAAGCAGCAAGCCAATCAGCAGACCGACCGCAGCCGGCATCAGCCAGCCGAAGCCGAGTGCGTTCAGCGGCAGTGCCTGCAGAAGCGGCGACAAAACCGGAATCGGGAATGCCGCGGCAATGCTCTGCACAGCAGTAAAGGCAATGCAGAGGCGGTAAACCGCACCGTGTTTCTCCGGCTTCGGGAGGAACGACAGCACGATCAGCACGATAGCGACCGGATAAATCGCGTTCAGCACCGGCGTGGACAGACGGATAATACCCGCCAGACCGATATTCGAAATAATCATGCTGGCCGCAGCAAAGAACGCCGCAATGGCCGGATACGGAATACGCGGCAGCAGCTCATGGAAATACTGGCCAACGCAGGCAATCAGGCCTACACAGGTATTGAAGCATGCAATGACGAAAATTGCGGCAAGCAGCACCTGCCCGACCGGGCCAAACAGACCGCTGGCAATATTGCTCAGCGTATCCGCGCCAGTCGAGCCGCCCGGCCATGCCGCGCCGGACAGTGCGCCAACGTGCGTCAGCATCGCGTAAATCAGAAGCAGCATTGCGCCTGCAATCCAGCCTGCACGGATGGTGCTGCGGCGCACCTGCTGTTCGTCCTCGATACCGTAATCCCGAATATTCAGCGCGATAACCGCGCCGAAATTGAGTGCCGCCAGCGTATCCATTGTCTGGTAGCCATCCAGAATGCCCGTCAGGCCCGGCAGCGAAGCGTAATCTGCGGTCGGCACGCCGTAATGCTCTGCCACCGGATGAAACAGGCAGCCGAAAAACAGCACGAAAATCAGTACGATCAGCGTCGGACATAGAATGCGTCCGAGCCAGCTTGTCAGCTTTTCCGGGTGCAGTGCAACGAAAAACGCTGCCGCAAAGAACACAATAGAGTAAATCAGCTGCCGCATTGCATCTCCGCCGATGAGCGGCGCGAGCATTTGGAACGACGTGCTCGCCGTGCGCGGGATGGCCAGACACGGACCGATCGACAGGTAAACCAGCAGCGCAAATATCTGCGCAAATCGCGGATGCACACGCCCGGCCAGCTCGGACAGCCCGCCTGCACGCGCGACAGCGATCACGCCAATAACCGGCAGACCGATCGCGCTGACCGCAAATCCGACAAAGGCCAGCCACGCGACAGTGCCCGCCTGTGCACCGAGATACGGCGGAAAAATCAGGTTTCCGGCGCCGAAAAACATAGAAAACAGCGTAAAACCTACCAGAAGCAGGCTTCTTCGGTTTAACTTTTGCATAGCAGTTCTCCTCTTCCTTATGAATAGTGAAAGCGCCATCATCGCGGGACAATGGCGCTCGGGTTTGCATCCGAGTCAGATGCGTTTGCTCATTTTTTCGCTGTATTCTGCGCGGTAAGCCTCGAATGTGCCGTTATCGAGTGCGTCGCGGATTTCCTGCATGAGGTGGTTGTAGAACCACAGATTGTGCATAACGAGCAGTCTCTGGGACAGCATTTCACCGCTCTTGAGCAGGTGGCGCAGATAGGCGCGGCTGAACCGCTGACAGGTCGGGCACTGACAGCCTTCTTCGATCGGACGGTCATCGGTCTGGTACTTGGCGTTCATAATGTTCAGAATGCCGTTGTGCGTGAACAGATGACCGTGACGCGCGTTGCGGGTCGGCATAACGCAGTCGAAGAAATCAATACCGCGGGCAACACCTTCAATAATGTTGCTCGGTGTGCCGACACCCATCAGGTAGCGCGGCTTATGCTCGGGCGCATGCGGCAGAACAACATCGAGGATATGGTACATGACCTCGGTGCTTTCACCGACGGCAAGACCGCCGATGGCATAACCCGGCAGATCCAGCTCCGCAATCGCTTCCATGTGCTCGATACGCAGGTCATCATAAGTGCCGCCCTGATTGATACCGAACAACAGCTGGTGCGGGTTTACCGTATCCGGAAGCGTGTTCAGACGGTCAAGCTCGGTTTTACAGCGTTTGAGCCAGCGCGTGGTACGGTCAATGGAGTTTTTTACATACTCACGCGGCGCGGGGTTCTCGATACACTCGTCGAACGCCATCGCAATGTCCGAGCCGAGGTTGGACTGGATGCGCATGCTCTCCTCCGGTCCCATGAAGATCTTGCGGCCGTCAACGTGCGAGTGGAAGGTTACGCCTTCCTCCTTGATTTTGCGCAGGGTCGCCAGCGAAAACACCTGAAATCCGCCGGAGTCGGTCAGCATCGGACCGTCCCAGCGCATGAATTTGTGCAGACCGCCCATCTGCTTGACGATCTGGTCGCCCGGACGGACGTGCAGATGATAGGTGTTGGACAGCTCAATCTGGCAGCCAAGCTCCTTGAGGTCGAACGCGTCAACCGCACCCTTGATGGCACCCGCTGTGCCGACATTCTGGAATACCGGCGTCTGTACCACGCCATGTGCCGTGCAGAACTCGCCGCGACGGGCGCGGCCCTCGGTTTTGATTAAGTTAAATTTTCCGATTTCCATAATTCCCTCTTATCCTGTTTTATTAGTACAAAAGCATCGAATCGCCGAACGAGAAGAAACGATATTCTTCCTTAATGGCTTCCTGATACGCATTCATGACCATTTCTCGTGTCGCAAATGCCGAAATCAGCATCATCAGTGTGCTCTCCGGCAGATGGAAGTTGGTCACAAGATGATCGACTGCCTTGAATTTATAGCCCGGATAGATGAAAATATCCGTCCAGCCGGACTGTGCGCGCACAGTACCGTCGTCAGCTGCGATGGTCTCCAGCGTGCGGCTGGCTGTTGTGCCGACCGCCCAGATCTTGCCGCCTGCGGCACGCGTATCGTTGATGATCCCCGCGGTCATCTCGTCCATGATATAATACTCAGAGTGCATGATGTGGTCGGTGATCTCATCCTCCTTGACCGGGCGGAACGTACCCAGACCGACATGCAGCGTCACAAACGCCAATTTTACTCCCTTGGCTTTCAGCGCATCAAGCAGCTCGGTCGTGAAGTGCAGGCCGGCGGTCGGTGCAGCTGCAGAGCCCGGTGTTTTGGAGTAAACCGTCTGGTAGCGTTCGGGATCATCCAGCTTTTCCTTGATATACGGCGGCAGCGGCATGGTACCGAGCTTGTCGAGGATTTCCAGGAAAATGCCCTCATAGTGGAAACGGATCAGGCGGTTGCCGTCCGGCTGAACCGCCTCAACGGTTGCGGTCAGCAAGCCGTCACCGAAGGTCAGCTCTACGCCGGTGCGGGTCTTTTTACCCGGACGCGTCAGGCATTCCCACAGGCCGTCGCCCTTGTCGGTCAGCAGCAGCACCTCGATTGGCGTAACATGGCCGACAGCGTGGCCCATCAGCCGCGCCGGAATGACACGGGAATTGTTGAACACCATGCAGTCGCCCGGCTGAACATACTCCAGCAGATCGCGGAAATGGCGGTGCGTCACCGAGCCGTCCCTGCGGTCGAGCACCATCAAACGGGACGCGTCGCGCTGCTCCAGCGGATGCTGGGCAATCAGGCGTTCGGGCAAGTCAAAATAAAAATCGCTTTTCTTCATCACAAAGGCAAGGACGCTTTTAAGACAATATCGCCTAAGCGCCCCTGCCGTTTTTCCTCCCTTGCGTGTTGATTTTACAGATTACTCGGCAATCTCAATGCCGGTAAAGTAGAATTTCAGAATCTGGTCATAGGTGAAGCCCTTCTGCGCCATTGCGTAAGCGCCCCACTGACTCATGCCGACGCTGTGTCCCCAGCCGGAGCCGCTGAACGTATAACTGGTCGGATTGGTAACGGTCGGCGTGGTATTCGAGCCGGTATTGCCCGAATTACCGCTGTTTGCGTCCTCGTCATCGCCGGAATAGTCACTTGTGGTTTTGACAAGCACAGTGCTGCTTGCGTTGTCGAAGTCAACGTCAAAGCCAATCGCCTTGCCGATATCGCGCAGCTTGTAATAGTTGTTGCCGTTGATGATGTAGCCGTCCAGTGTGATCTCCTCACCGTCGAGCACAATCGTCGAGGTGGATTTGCCGATTTTCTCCACCGCCGTGGACGAATCCGCAAGCTCGCCGCCAACGGTCTCATACGCCGTGCCGGAGGTCAGGAGAATGCGTTCATTCTCCTTATCCCAGCGGACGTTGAACTGGCCTTTGGTGCCGCTCAGTAGATATGCAATATCGCGCAGCTTGAAATAATTGTTGCCATACTGCGTGCCGTTTACAATGTAATACCCCTGCGGAGATACGTTTTTGCCGTTGACCTTGACGTTATGCGTCGAAGCCTTGACCTGCAGACTTGTCTTGTTGCCCGAGCCGCCGACCGGCGTGATCGTGTAGCGAATGCTCTTGAGACCGAACACTGTGCGGACGCTGCTCTTGGAAATCGTAACCGACTTGCCGCTCGTATCCGTCACCGTCACTTCGTTTACGTTATCGGTTGCGGTGCGCTTTGTGACCTGCACATTTGCTACCTTGCCGATGGAATAGCCTGCGGCATTCACCTTCTGCTGAATCTCATCGGCGGTGAGCGTCACCGTCCATCTATCCTTGCTCGGGTCCTCATACGGGTCAGCCTTGCCCTTGAGATACGCGTAATCGCCGCCCCAGACGTTCGCTGCGTCCTCGGTTGCGCCGCCGTCCGACGAATAAAAGTAACCGATGACCGAGCTGCCGTTGTACGACAGCGTTTCACCCTTGGTGGCGTTCACTGCGGCATCCGAGGCCTCGGTTGCGCGGTTAGCGCCCAGATACACCTGACAGTTCGTGGTGTTGCACAGGTCGTACTCATCGCCGTGCTTGTGTGTGCCCAGTGCGAACGAACGAGCACAGACTGCCTGCGCCTTCTGTGCTTCGGCAGGCCAGTCCGGGTCGATCTCGTACGGCAGAACACCCTTCACATAATCCTCCACACCCACATAGTTTATAACAGTGATGCTGCCGTTCGATGCACGGCGGTACACAAAATCGCCGTACCACTTGTAGCCCTTGAACCACGTCAGCGCGCTGTTCGGACGAATGGCGATATGGTCTGCACCCGCTGCGGACGTATACAGCACTGAGCCGCTGTCGGTATCGCTGACCTGAAAGGCATCGTTCACCAGCTTGACGGTCAGCGCACTGCTCGTGATCGACTTGCTGCCGGAGAACGCGGTGCCGCTGACGGTGCCGACCGTGTAGCCGGTTTTGCAGCCGCTAACGTTCTCGAGTTGCGGTGCCTCAAAGGCGGAAGCGCCGCTGATTGTCAGACCGACCCGCAGGCGTGTATCGCTGCTCGCTGCATGTGCCGGAACAGCACCGATGCAGGTGACCGTCATCACGGCGCAAAGCAGCATGGATAACAGCTTTTTCATTTTTATCAACTCCTGTTTTATTTTTTATCCTTGTTTCGCCTTGTTTTTATTGACAAACTCAAGGGTATATTCTAAAATAAAAAGCGAAAGTATCAATACAGATAGAGGTGCGGTTTTCATCAGTACCGGTTGGAAGGGTCCGCAGACCCGATAATCACCCGGGAAAGGGACCTCCGCCGAAGCCGGTGCTTGTTGCGGAAAGACCGTGCTGGACGCCGTCGGAAAATATCCCAGCGTCTGTCATCAGCGGAAACGCCGGTGGAGAGCTATTCTGTTTAGAGGTTTGCGGTTTGTTCCGCTCCTTCTATTATAGTATAGATCATACCGGTTTTTCAACCGGTATTTTTCTTTTGAGGTAACTCCGCACGATTTGTCTGCGGCACTTTGCGAAAAATTGCTCTTGCCGAATCATCCGAAGTCACCTCTGAATGTTCTTTCTGTATGTTTTTCATCACATAATTTCTTTGTTAGAATACCTTTTGGAAGGATTTGATAAACATGAAGCAGTACAAAGTAGGCATTGTCGGCGCGACCGGTATGGTAGGTCAGCGCTTCACCCTGCTGCTGGAAAACCACCCGTGGTTCGATGTCGTAGCACTCGCTGCATCCGGCCGAAACAAGGGCAAGACCTATGCCGAGGCTTGTGAGGGCCGCTGGAAGATGACCGTTCCGATGCCCGGCAAGTACAAGGACATGGTTATGTACGACGCAACTGCCGACGCAGAGGAGATTGCCTCCAAGGTTGATTTCATCTTCTGCGCAGTAGATATGAAGAAGGATGAGATCCGCGCCCTTGAGGAGAAGTACGCAAAGCTCGAGTGCCCGGTTTGCTCCAACAACTCCGCTCACCGCGGTACCCCGGATGTTCCGATGATCATTCCGGAGATCAACGCTGACCATGCCGAGATCATTCCGGCACAGCGCAAGCGTCTGGGCACCAAGCGCGGCTTTATCGCTGTAAAGTCCAACTGCTCTATCCAGTCCTACGTTCCGGCTCTATCCGCGCTGATGGACTTCGAGCCGACTGAGGTTTCTGTCTGCACCTATCAGGCGATCTCCGGCGCCGGCAAGACCTTTGAAACTTGGCCGGAGATGGTAGACAACGTTATTCCGTACATCGGCGGCGAGGAAGAGAAGAGCGAGAAGGAGCCGATGAAGATCTGGGGTCACATTGAGGGCGACCACATCGAGCCCGCGACCTCTCCGGTCATCTCCGCACAGTGCCTGCGCGTTGCCTGCTCGGACGGCCATATGGCTGCCGCTTCGGTTAAGTTCAAGAACAAGCCGAGCAAGGAAGTTATGATCGAGCGCTGGAACAACTTCAAGGGCCGCGCACAGGAGCTGAACCTGCCGTCCGCGCCGGAGCACTACCTCACCTACTTCGAAGAGGATAACCGTCCGCAGACCAAGCTGGATCGCAACCTCGAGAACGGCATGGGCGTTTCCATCGGCCGTCTGCGTGAGGATACCATTTTCGATTACAAGTTTGTCAGCCTGTCGCACAATACGCTGCGCGGCGCAGCAGGCGGCGCTGTTCTGATGGCAGAGCTGCTTTGCGCTGAGGGTTACATGGACCGTTAAGGAGGTCACCGTTTTATTATGAAGAAGCCTGTTTTTACCGGTGCTGCGGTTGCTATTATCACGCCGTTCAAGTCCACCGGTGAGGTCGATTACGAGGAATTCGGCAAGATTATCGACCACCAGATTGCACATGACACGGATGCCATCGTTGTCTGCGGCACCACCGGTGAGGCATCTGCCCTGCACGATAAGGAGCATCGCGAAGCCATTGCCTGGTGCTGCGAGCATGTCAACCACCGTGTTCCGGTCATTGCCGGCACGGGTTCTAACGACACCGCATACGCCATTGAGCTGACCAAGTTTGCCGCTGAATGCGGCGCAGATGCCGGTCTGTCGGTTACGCCGTACTATAACAAGACTACGCAGCGCGGTCTGATCGCACACTACACCGCAATCGCAGACTGTTGCGATCTGCCTGTCATTCTGTACAACGTACCGAGCCGCACCGGTGTATGCTTTACCGCCGATACCCTGTATGAGCTGTCCAAGCATCCGAACATCAATGGTCTCAAGGCCGCATCCGGCAATTTCAGCCTGCTGGCTGAGGCCATGGCTAAGTGCGGCGACAACCTGAATGTCTGGTCCGGCAACGACGACCAGATCGTTCCGCTGATGTCTCTCGGCGGCAAGGGCGTTATCTCGGTGCTGTCCAACGTAGCACCGCAGGTTGCACACGACATTACTCAGTTGTGCTTTGACAACCGTTATCCGGAAGCTGCTAAGCTGCAGCTGCAGTATCACGATCTGATCGACTCGCTGTTCTGCGAAGTCAACCCGATTCCGGTCAAGAAGGCTATGGAGCTGCTCGGCTGGAAGGTCGGCGGTCTGCGCCTGCCGCTGGTTGAGCCCAGCGAGGAGCACATCGCGTACATCAAGCGCGAGCTGGAAAACGCCGGCTGCAAAATCTAAAGGAGCTATAAAAAGATGTTGAAAATTGCACTTTCCGGCTGCTGCGGTCGTATGGGCCATGTCATCAACGACATTGTCAGCGGCAGAGAAGGTATGGAGATCGTTGCGGGATTTGACATTAACACGGTGCAGTATGCAGAGTTCCCGATTTTTGCCGATCCGTTCGAGTTTACCGGCGAATGCGATGTAATCATCGACTTCTCCAACGCCGCTTCTACCGAGCGCCTGCTCGATTACTGCGAGCAGCACGGCACGCCGGTCGTCATCTGCACCACCGGTCACTCTCCGGCACAGCTGGACCGCATCCGCGCGGCCTCCGCGAAGATCGCGGTGTTCCGCTCGGGCAATATGTCGCTCGGCATCAACCTGATGAGCGAGCTGCTCAAGCAGTCTGCTGCAGTTCTGGGCGACAAATACGACGTTGAGATCATCGAAAAGCACCACAATCAGAAGCTGGATGCGCCTTCGGGCACAGCTCTGATGCTGGCCGATGCGGTTGCAAGCGCGCTCCCCTACGAGGCCGAGTACGTCTACGACCGTCACGAGCGCCGCGAGAAGCGCCCTGCCCACGAGATCGGTATTTCCGCTATCCGCGGCGGCACCATCGTCGGTGAGCACAGCGTGCTGTTCTGCGGCCGTGATGAGATCATCGAGATCAAGCACACCGCCCTGTCCCGCGAGGTTTTCGCGGTCGGTGCGGTCGATGCAGCCGCTTTCATGGCCGAACGCACCCAGCCGGGTATGTACGACATGAGCGACGTTATCGCATCCCACAAGTAAAGCAAAAGGACTTCTATCCGCGTGATAGAAGTCCTTTTTTATGCAGAAATCCCTCCGAATCCATCGAATCGGAGGGATTTTCTCTTATTCCACGCGGAGTTTTTCGACTTCCGCCTCATTCGGGGTAACATATGCGGTCTGATACACATGATAGATGACCATGCCCGGCTTCGCGCCTGCGGGCTTTTTCACCTGACGGACGGGCGTGTAGTCCACCGGAACCAGCGAGGACGAACGGCCGCGCGAATGGTATGCCGCGATCATGGCTGCCTCTGTCATGGCCTCGTCAGTCGGCTCTCTGCCATCCGTCACAAGGATAACGTGTGAACCGTGAATCTTCTGCGTATGAAACCAGATGTCGCTCTTGAACGCAGTCTTGAGTGTCAGCAGGTCGTTTTGCAGATTGTTTTTGCCTGCAAATACGTCGAAGCCGTCGCTCGTGCGGTAATGGAACGGCTTTGCCTGCGCCGGCTTGCCGCGCAGCTTCTTGTTGCGTGTCTGCTTGGCGGAGAGCACGCCGGACTGCGTGAGCTCCTCGCGCAGCTGAGCAAGGTCGCGCTCGTTTTCGGCTTCACCGAGCGCCGCGAGTACGCTGTCCAGATAATCCAGCTCGGCACTGCCCTGCTCGATCTGCTGCGTGAGCACTTCCTCGGCGGTTTTGGCCTTGTTGTACAGCTTGAAATATTTCTGCGCGTTCTGCTGCGGCGTGAGCCGCACATCCAGCGCAATCTCGACCTCCGGGCAGTTTTCGGCGTAGTAATCGACCACTTTTGCCTTGTTCATGCCCTTTTCGAGCTGATACAGGTTTGCAGTGATGAGTTCGCCGGTGCGCTTGTACTGTTCGCGGTTATGCGTGGCGGCCAGCTCCTTTTTCTGCGCCGCCAGCTTGCGGGCCACACGGTCACGCGCGTTTGTGACAGTCTTGTGCAGATCACCGGTGCGGCGCTGCATACGCTCAACCTTGCCCTTTTTCTCAAAGAAGGCTGCAAGCAGTGCGCTGAAGCTGTCTGCCTGCGTGACATTCATCAGACCCTCATACTGCGTCACCGGCAGAAAGGTGAAGTCGAACACCGCACCGTCCTCGACCTTGGTCAGCAGGAAAGGCTTGGCTCGGTCATCCTCGACATACGACATGAAATCGTCGTACACCTTGCCGAGCTGCTGACGGTTCTCATCCGTCATGCGTGCGATCGGCTTGGCTGCATCGCCGGTCGCGCGGAAGGACAGCTCGCGGCAGAGCAGCGGCGAAAAACCCAGAAGCTGACTGAGCAGCCAGCGGTCGAGCGTCTGCCCTTCCTCGGCCTGCGATACGGCGGCGGCAAGTCCTGTGCCGGAAACCGTGAACGGGTCGTGCTTGTCCTGTGCGGGCGGCATGCGGTAAAACAGACCGGGCAGAACCTGTCGCTTGCCGGACAGGTCGCCGTCTATGCGGCGCAGAGCGTCAATAATGCGGTTATCCTCGCCGCACAGGATGACGTTAGAGTGCTTGCCCATCAGCTCGCAGATGAGGTGTTTTTTGCAGGGTACACCCATTTCATCCGTCGTATCCAGTTCAATGGTGAGCATACGCTCGACCGCCGGCTGGCTCACTGCCGCAATCTTTGCGCCCTGCACATGCTTGCGCAGCAGCATGCAGAACATCGGCGGTGCCGCCGGATTCTCTCGAGCCGCGTCAATAAAATGCACGCGCGGCGAGCCTGCCGCGATCGACAGCAGCAGTCGGCGCGGACCACCCTGACCGCCGCGTGTCTGCAGCACGATTTCATCGCGGTCCGGCTGATAGACCTTCTCTACGCGACAGCCTGCCAGTACGTTATTGAGTTCATTTGTCACTGCCCGCAGGCAGATCGCATCTAATGGCATATAAATTCTTCCTTAAACAAATTGGATACAGTCCGCGTGCCGCTCGGAAACCTCGGTGAGCACCTGCGGGAATGCGGCTGTGATTTTATCAGCGAACACGGCCGCGACCGGATTTTCGGTCGGGAAGTGTCCTGCATCCACCAGAGACAGACCGATGGCCTGCGCACGCTGCATGAGATCGTAGCTGCAGTCGCCGATGACGAACGCCTGTGCGCCGCCTGCGACTGCATAGTCCATCAGCTTGCCGCAGGCACCGCCGCCGACCGCTACGCGCGTGATCGGCTTGCCGCCGTCGCAGAAGCGCACACCGCCCGCACGCAGGCACTCCTTAACATAGAGTGCAAATTCGCGCGGCTGCATTTCACGCGGCAGATCGCCCACACGACCGAGCATGCCGTTCTCGCCGGCCTCCATGCCCACCACGTTGGTGAGGAACAGCGCGGACGCGAGTGCGTCATTGACACCGCCCTCCGCACAGTCTGCGTTGGTATGCATGCAGATAATAGAAATATCGTGCTTGATCGCGTAACGCAGCACTCGACCGGTCGTATCATCCGATGTCACACGGCTGACCGAAGTAAAGATCGCCGGATGGTGTGCGACAACCAGCTGCGCACCGCGCTCAGCCGCTTCCTGCACGACCGTTTCTGTCACATCGAGCGCACAAAGCACGCTCGTGACCTCCTGCGCACGATCGCCGCACAGCAGGCCGACATTGTCCCAGCTTTCCGCCAGCTCGTAGGGAGCAAGGCCCTCCATAAATGTCAAAATATCCTGAACCGTCGTCATTTCAGTTCCTCCCTTGCAGATTGGATGCACTGCACCAGCGCACGCTGGTACGCGAGACGCTTGTTCTCCGATGTACCCTGTTCCATGCCGTCCAGTGCCTTTTTCTCCCGCAGATAGAGCTGCTCAAGGTAATCGGCGGCACCCTCTGCACGCAGCAAGGCCGGAGAAACCGCACATTCGCTCAGCGGCATTTCCCGCTTCGGTGCACCGCCGCGCACGCTGAGAACGACGTAACGCCGTCTGTCCTCGCGGCACAGCGTTTCACGCTCGACGGCGTAGCCGTGCGCGTACAGCCACCGGCGCAGTTCGGCGATCATGGTCATCGGCTGGAGCAGCAGCAGGTGGTCACCCTGGCCGGTCCACGGTGCGGCAGTCAAAATCTCTGCGATGGTCTGGCCGCCCATGCCTGCGATTGTTACGGTGTCGCATTCCTCTGCCCGCACGGCCTCCAGTCCCGGCGCAAGCCGCAGAGACAGGGATACGTTATGCTCTTTCGCATTGCGCTCCGCATGTGCCAGCGGTCCTGAACGGATATCCGAGCCGATAGCCGATGCAATATGTCCATCCAGCAGCAGTGAAATCGGCAGCTTGCCGTGATCCGTTCCGATATCCGCCAATCGAGCATTCTGCGGCACCAGAGCCGCCATACAGGCCAGCCGCGGTGTTAAAATCATACTTTCCATGTAAAACTCCAAAAAAACAGAGCCGGCAAACAATGCCAGCTCTAATTTTCTTACTCACTCGACTTATTCGCCCAGAAAAGCGTTGAGCTTGGCAACCAGTTCATCTGCATTGGTGCCGTGTACCATGCAGGCCTCCTCGATGCTCTCGCCCTGAGATGCCGGGCAGCCGAGGCAGTGCATGCCGATTTCCATAAAGAAACGAGCGGTCTCGATGTTCATATTCAGAACCTCACCAATGGTGGACTTCTTCGTAATAGCAGCCATGATAGTAACCTCCTGTTGCTTTTTGTTTGTTTATAGTATACCGCAAAAATCCGTACTATTCAAGTAGTAAATAGTATTCCCTGTGAAATCGGTCGGAAAAACTGCGTAAAACAGACAAATCATGTATTCACCGAGAAGTTCCCGCTGTGCGAATCATCTCCGGCTGCTGCGGAACTGCTTCATCCGGATTTCCGAGCAATGGCTGCAGGAGGCTCCGGAGCACGCAAATCCGATGATACTCATACAAAAACAGAGCGTTTCACTGCTGTGAAGCGCTCTGTTTTCATTTTTTATTCCTGCAGCAAAAAAGCCGGCGCCTGC
>NZ_QUJR01000008.1:0-22485 GCF_003480945.1 Butyricicoccus sp. AM27-36 | reverse complement strand
GCCGGCGCCTGCATTTTGCAGGCGCCGGCCTCATACATATCTGACACTTTTCCGCCTTCACACTGATAGCATTTCTCTATTTTCCTACCACAAGAATACCGGAAGGACTGCCGGATTTTCCATGCGATGTGCCAGATACCGCCCGAGACGGATGCCGAGCAGCCTCAGCACGAGCAAATACAGTATGATAGCCGACACGAGTGCTGCCGTGAGGGCGGTCACGGTGTTATCAAACCGGCAGGCGAACGTCTGCGCGAAAAAGCGAGTCCACAGAAAAACCGCAGCGCCGCAGAGCAGCGGCACGCCGAACCGCCGGAAGGGTTTCAGGCGGAACGCTGTCCGCCGGTGCAGGATGGCAAGGTTGACCGCAGCGGCGCTCGCTCCGGTCAAAAACATGGCAAGCAGGTAGCCGTAAATGCCGAGCGTTGGCCTTGCGCACCAGCGGTACAGCAGCGCAAGCTGGCACAGCTCCGCAGAGATGGCGGTTGCCACGTTCCACCTTTGCAGACCGAGCGCATTGAGCAGGCTGCCGGTCGCCATCTGGTAGTAGGCCGCCACGGCTGCCGCGCCGAGCAGCGCGGCGTAGCCGCCGGTGAGTGGCTGGCGGAAAAACAGCTCGCTCAGCTGCGGTGCCAGCGGCACGAGAACAGCAGTTGCCGGCATGCCGATGAGACCCACAGTCGTAACGACACGGCCGGTCAAAACACGCACGCGTGCCTGCTCACCGACCGCCTGCGCTGCCGTAACGGCGGGCAGCAGCGCCGTGCAGACCGAGCTGACGAACGCGACCGGAAACAGCAGCAGCGGCATGGCCATGCCCGAGATCACGCCGAGCGCAGACAGCGCCTGCTCATAGTCCAGACCGGCCGCCATCAGCCTTTGCGGCAGCAAAACGGATCCTGCCGAGCCAAGCATATTCCCGATCAGCGCCGAGGCCGATAATGGCGCGGCAATGCCGAAAAACTGGCCGTAAAGTTCCTTATCCGGCCTTGTAAAGCGAATATGCCGCATATTTCGTCGGAACAGCCGCGTGAGGAAAAGTGCGCTGAACACTTCGCTGCACACCATGCCCGCAAAGATGAGCATGGCGATTCTGCCATAGTCACCGCTGCCATATTCGTACAGCAGAAAGCTGACCGCGAATATGCGGATAAGCTGCTCACCGACCTCGGAGCAGGCTGTGTACTGCACCCTTTCCAGTCCGATAAACAGCGATTTAAAAATATTTTCCACGCCAGTGAGTGCGAGACACAGCAGCATGTACGGAAACGCGCGCGCACAGCGTCCGTCACCGAGCAGATTTGCTGCGATACTGCCGCCGCACAGCAGCACCACCGCGGTGCAGGCCGCACTCAGCGCAAAAAAGGCCCGGAACGCCAACCGCAAAACTGCGCCTAACCGATGGCTCTCCCCTCTTGCTTCGCACGCCGCGCTCAGCCGCGAACACGCCGTTGTCACGCCGGACAGACAGCCTGCATTCAATACTAAATACACCGAATTGACCAGCCGATACACGCCCAGACCTTCCGCACCCGCAAAGCGGCTGAGCACCACGCGATAGACAAATCCGAGCACCTGCAGCAGCACATTTCCGCACGCGAGCACGCCTGCTGCGTATAAAATCGTTCCTTTTCTGACCCGCACAGCATGACCCCATTTCACGAAATTCTATGCGGATTTCGGATGGAATATGCGTACAAAAACTCCCGCAGCAAACCGCCTGCTCTGTACGCGAGAATGCTTCTTTTCCGCAGTTTTCCTCATAAAAAAATCCCTGCACAGAATTCTCACTCTGTACAGGGATTTTTTACTTGCGTTTGCGCTTAGGCTTCTCCTCGATGCCGGTGGACACAATATAATTCTGCCGGAACTTATTCGGCGGCATGCCGACGTTTTTGGTAAACTGCAGATTGAAATAGCTCTGCGTGTCATATCCCACCATCTCCGCGATACGCGTGATGGACAGGTCGGTCGTGATCAGCAGCGTCTGTGCTTCACCGATGCGGCGGCGCAGCAGATACTGCACGGGCGAATACCCGCTCATCTGCTTGAAAACATGCGATAAGTAATACGGACTGATGTGCAGCGCCTCACCCATGCTCTGCAGCGTGATCGGCTCCATATAATGCTTGTCAATATATTCCTTAATCCGTCTGCCGAGAATGTGCGGCTCCTCCAGCGGCTTTTCCGACTCCGCGTGAGAACCGGCGGTGACCGTCAGCACCGACATCAGCAGCGCGTGCATCAGCGAACTGCAGAACAACTCAGCATTCGGCTCGCCTGCCGACAGGGTGCGGAACATCATTTCAAACAGGCAGTGCAGATCAGCGAAATACTTGCCGGTCGGGAATACATAGCCCGCATCATCCGGAATGAGTGCGTTTTCGCGCAGACCGGGCATATGCAGCCCGCCGACGGCAATGCAGTAGCTGCCGACCTCCATATCCGGACCGGAAACCTCGTCGTGCACCACGCCTGCGTTGTATACGAGCAGATCACCCGGCTTGATGATGACTTTTTTATCGTGAATCAGGTATTCACTTGAACCGCTGCAAATAAGAATCAGCTCGACAAAATCCTCATGCGCATGCATGACACGCGGATGCGCACTGGCATCCGGTCGAATTTCACTGACGTAAAGCAGCTTCGGCTGATTCTCCCCCTCAAAAATTGATTTAACTTCCTTCTCTACAAAGCACTGTACGTTCAGGTTTGCCTTCGGCATAGTTTTTTGCAGCTCCTCTCTTTCTCTGACGGTGATTTTACTCTTATAAAAGTATAGCACACGGGTCCGTTGTGCGCTAGCACATATTTGCTTTTGCAGACCGCCGTATATCGTGCTTTTTTGCGGTCGGGCTGAGAATAATTATAAATTCTTGCTATTTGCAGATTCTTGTTTTTTGTTCTCGCTTATTTATAGTATAGCATATCCGACCGAGAATCTTCCGTATGTTTCTCTGCGGTTTTTCAGCTTTCGCAAACCTGCCGATTCGCCGGTCTCCGACCGGCAAAAAGCAGGATTTATAAAAACAGGCGCACGGCCTCAAACCCGCTCCGAAAAAATACTGTGCATTTTTACCGCCGCTTTTACCTCTAATATATTATATATATGGGATTTTCGGGTGTCCGAAAAAAAGTTTCCGTTTTTTGAATCAAGCCAAGAATCTAAAAGAAACCGTTCGCCATATCTGCTAAACTATAAGCACAAAGAGAAGAAAGAATCTCACAGCTCAGTTGTGAGATACAACAAGAACGAAAGGACGAAGCATTATGTTAGATCCCAAAAAGGTTAAAATCGGTATCGCTCCTATTGCATGGACCGAGGACGACATGCCGGAGATGGGTGCTGAAAACAGCTTCCTGCAGACGATCAGTGAAATCGCTCTGACCGGTTATGTTGGCACCGAGATCGGCTGCCAGTTCCCGCGTGATCCGGCGATTCTGAATAAGGAGTTTGGCCGCCGCGGTATTTCCGCCATCACCGGCTGGATCAGCACCTACTTAAATGAACTGCCGATGTGGCAGAACGAGCGTGCGTTCGTTGACCACATGAACTTCCTGAAGTCGATCGGCGCTACGATTATCAACACATCCGATCAGTCGTTCTCCATTCAGCATCAGTGGAACACTCCGCTTTCCAACAAGAAGGTGCTGAACGACGATGAGTGGGAGGTACTGACCAAGGGTCTGGATCACCTCGGCAAGATCGCTTATGACAGCGGCATGAAGATCGTGTACCATCATCACATGACGACTACCGTGCAGAAGACCGACGAAATCGACCGTATGCTCGCTATGACCGACCCGAAGTACGTCAGCATGATTTACGATACCGGTCATCTCACCTTCTCCGGCGAGGACCCGATCGAAATTCTCAAGAAGCACCACGACCGCATCGGCCATGTCCATCTCAAAAATGTCCGCAAGCCTGCAATGGACAAGTGCTACGCTGAGAACAAGAGTTTCCTCCGTTCGATTCCGGAAGGCGTATTCACCGTTCCCGGCGATCCGGAAGGCTGCGTAGACTTCCCGACCGTATTCAAGCTGCTCGACGAGTACAACTACGAGGGCTGGCTGGTCGTAGAGGCTGAGCAGGATCCGGCTATCGCAAATCCGCTCGAGTACGCCCGCATGGCCCGCGCGTATGTCAAGGAGCACACCGGACTCTAATCCGCCGTTTTGCACACGATCCCAAACTGTTAAGCTGACAACTGAATACGGATGTCTTCTTATCGGTTTACAAGAATACCGGTTCAAAAGAAGGAAACTCGGAAAAAGAAAGGAAAAGTACTCTTATGCAAAAGTTACTGGCAACCGTTCTGACTGGCACCATGTTATTCAGCCTCGCAGCATGCAGCGGCAGCAACACCCCCTCTTCTTCCGGAGATTCTGCCGATGGTAGCAAGAATCTTTCTATCAGCGTAATTCTGAAAACCACGGCTTCTGAGTACTGGCGCTATGTTGTTGCCGGTGCCGAAGCCTACGGAACCGAAAATTCCAATGTAAAGGTCGATGTCAAGGGTGCTACTTCGGAAACTGCTTACGATGAGCAGCAGAATATCATCGAAACCGACCTGAACTCCGGTGCTTACGATGCTTATGTTATCGCACCGCTGCAGTCCGATGTTGCAGCTACTCTGATCAAGGGACAGACCAAGCCGATCATCAATCTGGACACCCGCATTGATGCACCGGAGATTCTCTCCTTCGTAGGTCTCGATCAGGAAAATGCGGCCGAATTCGGCGGCGAAGCCGCTGTAAAGGCCGCCAAAGAGGCCGGCTGGACCGAACTGAAGGCAATCGCCATCTCGGGTGTACAGGGCGACAACACCGCAACCGCACGTCTAAACGGCTATCGCACCGGTATCACCAATGCAGGCGGCACCTTTCTGGATAACGAAATTCAGTACGCGGATGCTGTGGCGGATAAGGCCGCCAACTCGATGGAAGCGATTATCCAGAACCATCCAGAAGGCATTGCGATGATTGTCTGCAACAACGACGACATGGCCATGGCCGCTGCCCGCGCAGCAGAGAGCCATCCAGCTTATGCCAACACGGTCTTTGTCGGCTTTGACGGCACCAAGTCTGCCTGCGATTCTCTGCTGCAGGGCGGCGAAACGCTTTCCGTTTCCTATAACTGCTACGACCTCGGCTACAAGGCTGTAGAGGCTGCTGTTGCCGCTGCAAACGGCGAAAAGGTCGACGAAGTCATTTCCGTAGATGCAAGCATCCTGACGAAGGACAATGCACAGGAGCGTCTGGATTATCTGAACAAGCTGTTGGGTTAATCTATAATTCTATTCACATTCACTATATTTTTCAAAGGAGATCGATGATTATGAAAAAACTGAAGATTGGTATCATCGGTGTAGGCCGTCTGGGTTATGAGCACGCCTGCAACATTGCAAACCGCGTTCCGGGCTCCGAGCTGGTAGCTATCGCAGACGCAAACTTCGACCGCGCAAAGCAGGTCGCTGAAGAACTGGGCGTAACCGCCGTTTACAACGACCCGAAGGATCTGTGCGCTGACCCGAACGTTGAGGCCGTTGCCATCATCACCAACACCGCTTCTCACGTTGAGATGATCAAGATTGCGATGGACGCAGGCAAGCACGTTTTCTGCGAAAAGCCGCTGGCTGACACGGTTGAAAAGTGCAAGGAGGCCGAGGCCATCATCGCCGCTCACCCGGAGCTGACCTTTATGCTGGGCTTCATGCGCCGCTATGACCACTCCTATCAGGTAGCTAAGAAGAAGATGGAGAACGGCGACATCGGTGATGTTATTCTGGTTCGCTGCTACTCGCAGGACCCGATCTCCATCATCGAGGGCACCCTGGAGTACGCTCCGCGCTCCGGCGGTCAGTTCATCGATATGTCCATTCACGACTTCGACCTGATTCGCTGGCTGACCGGCTCCGAGGTCAAGGAACTGTGGGCAACCGGTGGCTGCTATGAGTTCAAGCAGTACAAGGACTGGGACGACGGCGATAACGTTTCCGGCCTGATGAAGATGGAAAACGACGCTATGGCATTCTTCTTTGCCGGTCGTGCAGCAGCTCACGGCTCTCATGTTGAGACCGAAATCGTTGGTACCCGCGGCACCCTGCGTATCGCATCCGTTCCGACCGACTCTCTCGTAGAGGTTATGAGCCAGCACGGCGTATGCCGCGAGTGCTATCAGGACTTCATCACCCGTTGGCACGATGCATACATCACTGAGATTGAGGAATTCTGCGACTGCGTAGCAACCGGCCGCAAGGCAACTCCGGGCGTGATCGACGGCACCCAGTCTACCAAGATCGCCTTCCGCTGCAAGGAGTCCTTCCTGACCGACAAGAAGCTGACCCTCGAATAATCGTTCTCGAAACCGCATTCTTATTCCACATTCAATTTATTCTCTCTTATTTATATTCAAGTCTCCAAACAGAATACAAATACAGCCTAATTCAAAAAGAAACCCGGGAATCCTTCGATTCCCGGGTTTCGCCTTTTATTCCACCGCTAATACGCTGCGGATCGTGCGGCACACGCCGTCCTCATCATTGGATGGACAAACATGCTTTGCGACCTTCTTGAGCCGCTCATGTGCATTCGCCATCGCGTAGGACTCGCCCACCGAGCGCAGAAGCTCCACATCGTTCAGATAATCGCCGAACGCCATGCACTGCGCGGGTGTGATGTGCAGATTATCGCACATAACGCCTACGGCCACGCCCTTGCTCAAACCCAGACGCATCAAATCCACCCAGTCCGCGCCGGAGAGCGCCACCTGCAGCTTATCGTCAAACATCTGCCGATAGTACGGCAGCACGTTGGTTTCCGCCGCATTTTTGCAGAAAAGCGCCACCTTGCACACCGGCTCCTGCTGCACGGCTTCAAGCAGATCAGGCACCTTTTTGCGCCGCGCGTAATACATCGCCATGTTCTCCACGAACACCGGATCGTCGTCCTCGTAGGCTGCGCCGTCCCGCATGGACGCGATTGCGTGCACATTCGGCAGGCCGCGCGCCAGCTCCACAGCCGCGCACACCAGCTGCTGCGGCATGGCCTCGAACGACACGATTTCGCGTCCGTCGCACACCATGCCGCCGTTTTCGCTGATGTACATCAGCTCGTCCGCTATCTCACCGAACTGCTCGTACAGGTTGTAATACTGCCGTCCGGATGCAGGTGCGAAGCGTACGCCTATCTTTTTCAGCGTGCGCACCAGCGGGAAAAAGCCCTTGGGCAGCTGCTTACGGCTGGACAGCAGCGTGCCGTCCATATCTGCGGCGATCAGTTTGATCGACATGATTTACCGTTCCTTTCCGGCGGTCTCCTCCGCCTCGAGCGTATGTTCTTCCTCGACAAACATGATTGCAAAGACCAGACTCAGCGGGATACAGGTCAGCAGCAGCGCTTTTTCGCCAATTCTCGCGGTCGTCAGTGCGCCAATCGCACCGCCGAGGATGAAAAACAGGATGATTGCGTAATAGTTGCGCGTTTTGCGGATCGCGTTCCGGTCGCCGGTCTGTGCCCAGATCACAAGCTGCTCGGTGCCCGAACGCAGGTTGCCTGTACACATCGTGGTTGCAAATGCGCTGCCGCGCACCTTGCGGAACGACTCGACCTGCATCGCGCAGATGAATGAGATCATAATGTTGACCGTGGTATTCAGCGTCTGCGGCATAAAAGCCGCTGCGGTCAGCAGCACGATCTCGACCAGCACGACAATCTGTCTCCAGTGAATGTTGATGTCGCTCTGGCGTTTTTTGTACCGCCGCTTGACAATCTCCGCCGCCACAACGCCCAGTGCGAACGCCAGAATCGGTAAGAGATACTCGGCTGCCCGCAGCCAGTTGCCCTCGGCAATATTCGCGCCGAACAGGACAATATTGCCGGTCTGCGCGTTGGCGAACACCTTGCCGCGGCAGAGATAGGTATATGCGTCAAAAAAGCCGCCGGCCATAGCCAGCAGTGCGCCCAGCCGCAGCGATTCCGACATCTGCCCGTGCGCTCGTTTCATGGAAATTCCCCCATTTCACTTCGACAGAGAACTTTTCTTTGTCTTCCAGCGGCTATTATAGCACAAAAAATCCCCCGATTCAATCAAATCGAGGGATTTATATTCGGTCAATATGCCGAATTATTCAGTAATGCTGATACAATTCCTCTGCAGGAAATTGTATCATTTGCTCTCCGCGATGCGAATACGGTTTACCGCCTTTTTCAGCTTGCCCTGTGCGATATCCATTTCACGGTCGCCGGTCTTTTTCTGCAGAATCGCTTTCGCACGGTCTGCGGCCTCACGGGCACGGGCCACGTCGATTTCGTCGGCCCACTCGCAGGTACGCGCCAGCACGACCGTCTGCTCTGCCGAAACATCCACAAAACCACCCGAAACCGCCGCTACACGGCGTTCGCCGTTCCGGATAATGGTCAGGCCGCCGGTGCCGAGCGCCGCAACATACGGCACATGGTTCGGCAGGATGCCGACATCGCCCTGTGAGGTGCGAACCACGATACGGTCCACTTCACCGTCAAAAAACTGCTTATCGACCGTGAGCACCTTGAGATGAAAGGTAGCCATATTATGCCCCCTTCTTAGCCTTCTCCACTACCTCGTCGATCGTGCCAGCAAACAGGAACGCCGACTCAGGCAGATCGTCATGCTTGCCCTCAAGAATCTCCTTGAAGCCGCGGATGGTCTCAGCGACCGGCACATACTTGCCCGCCATACCGGTGAACTGCTCTGCAACATGGAACGGCTGCGAGAGGAAGTTCTGGATCTTACGGGCACGGGCAACGGTCAGCTTGTCCTCGTCGGACAGCTCATCCATGCCGAGGATGGCGATGATATCCTGCAGATCCTTGTACTTCTGCAGAATGGACTGCACCGCACGGGCAACCTCGTAATGCTCCTTGCCGACAACGTCCGCCGACAGGATACGCGAGGACGAATCCAGCGGATCAACCGCCGGGTAAATACCCATGGATGCGATATCACGCGACAGAACGACCTTTGCATCCAGATGCGAGAACGTGGTAGCCGGAGCCGGGTCGGTCAGGTCATCGGCAGGCACATAAACAGCCTGTACGGACGTGATCGAGCCCTTCTTCGTCGAGGTGATTCGCTCCTGCAGCGCGCCCATCTCGGTTGCCAGCGTCGGCTGATAGCCTACGGCAGACGGCATACGGCCGAGCAACGCGGAAACCTCCGAACCGGCCTGCGTGAAGCGGAAGATGTTGTCGATGAACAACAGCACATCCTGACCCTCGACATCGCGGAAATACTCCGCCATAGTCAGACCGGAAAGTGCAACGCGCATACGCGCTCCGGGAGGCTCGTTCATCTGGCCGTAAACCAGCGCAGTCTTGTTGATAACGCCGGATTCCTGCATCTCGTTGTACAGGTCGTTGCCCTCACGGGTACGCTCGCCGACACCGGTGAATACCGAAATACCGCCGTGCTGCTTTGCGATGTTGTTGATCAGCTCCATGATGATAACGGTCTTGCCGACGCCTGCGCCGCCGAACAGACCGATCTTGCCGCCCTTGGCGAACGGCGCGATCAGGTCAACGACCTTGATGCCGGTTTCGAGGATCTCGGTCGTGGACTGCTGCTCCTCGTAGGACGGTGCCGGACGATGGATCGGCCAGCGCTCCTCGCCCTCGACCGCCGGCTTGTTGTCCACCGGCTGACCGAGCAGGTTGAAGATACGTCCGAGGTTCTTGTCGCCTACCGGCACCGTGATCGGGCTGCCGGTATCGACTGCCTTCATGCCGCGCACCAAGCCGTCGGTGGATTCCATTGCGATGCAGCGCACGGTATCCTGACCGATGTGCTGCGCAACCTCGACCGTGATGATCTGACCGTGGTTGTCGATCGTAATAGCATTCAGCAGCTTCGGAAGCGCGTCAGCGGCAAATTTAATGTCAAGCACCGGTCCGGTGATCTGGACAACGGTGCCAATATTCTGCTCACTCATTGGCAAAACTCCCTTTTGTGAAAAGAGTGAAGAGTGCAGAGTTCAGAGTGAAGAGACGAGAGGTATCTCCGCTCTCCACTCTTCTATCTCCACTCTCGATTAAGCTCCTACCTCGCCCGAGCCGGCTACGATCTCCGTAATTTCCTGCGTGATCGCTGCCTGACGCGCACGGTTGTAGGACAGATTCAGATTTTCGATCATCTCGCCCGCGTTATCCGACGCAGCCTCCATTGCCATGCGGCGCGCCGACTGCTCGGAGCAATAGCTTTCCACTACCGCGCCGTACAGCACGCCGTACAGATACTCCGGAATGACTGCATCAAACACGCTCTCCGGCGAGGGATCGTATTCGGTCAGAACATGGGCGCCTGCCGGCTGCTTGTCTGCCGCGTCAAAGTGCGCGGGCAGCAGCTTGAGGCACTTCGGCTCCTGCTGCAGAGGAGAGATAAACTCCGTGTAGCACAGGAAAACCTCGTCCACCCTGCCCTCGCGGAACAGCTTCAGCATATCCTCCACGATGGGATGCGTATCACTGATGCGCATGGTCTCGGCAATGCCGGGATAGTCCGCCGCCACCGTTACCGGACGCTTTGCGTAATGCTCCTGCGCCTTTTTGCCGATGGTGATGACCTGTGCCTGCTTGCCCTGCATCTCGGCAGCGGCGAGCTTGAACAGGTTGGCGTTGTAGCCGCCTGCCAGTCCGCGGTCGCCCGCGATGACGATGTACAGGCTGTTCTTGACCTCACGCGGCTTGGTATACACCGACTCGCTGCCGCGGGTCGCGCCCGCAAGGCGGGTGATGGTCTGATACAGCGCGTTAAAGTACGGACGGGCCCCGAGAGCACGCTCCTTCGCGCGGCGCATTTTAGAGGACGCAACCAGCTCCATCGCCTTGGTGATCTGCATGGTGGACTGCACCGATTTGATACGGCGCTTGATGTCCTTCATATTTCCGGAAGCCATTTTCAGTCCCTCCCTTTCACATTAGTGCTCGGAAAGGAACTTACTCTTGCATTCCTCGATTGCCTTTGTCAGCTTTTCCTTCACATCGTCCTCCAGCTTGCCGGTGGTGCGGATGGACTCCGGAATGTCGCCGTAAACGCTGTCCACGAAGGAGAACAGCTCCTTCTCGAACTCGCCGATCTGGTTTGCCGGAATATCGAGCAGTGCGCCCGAAACAACGGCATAGATGATGATAACCTGCTTTTCGACCGGAATCGGGCTGTTCTGCGGCTGCTTGAGCACCTCTACGATGCGCGCGCCCTGTTCCAGACGCTTCTTAGTATCCGCATCCAAGTCGGAGCCGAACTGCGAGAACGCCTGCAGCTCACGGAACTGCGAGTACGCCAGCTTGAGCGTACCGGCAACCTTCTTCATCGCCTTGATCTGCGCGTTGCCGCCGACGCGGGATACCGAAATACCCGGGTTTACCGCCGGACGGATACCGGAGTTGAACAGCTCGGTCTCAAGGAAGATCTGACCGTCGGTAATGGAGATTACGTTGGTCGGGATATACGCCGAAACGTCGCCTGCCTGCGTCTCGATGATCGGGAGTGCGGTCAGGCTGCCGCCGTTCTGGATGTTCGCTGCACGCTCGAGCAGACGGGAGTGCAGATAGAATACGTCGCCGGGGTACGCCTCACGTCCTGGCGGACGGTGAAGCAGAAGGGAAAGTGCACGGTAAGCTACCGCGTGCTTGGACAGATCGTCATAAATGACCAGAACGTCCTTGCCCTTGTGCATAAAGAATTCACCGATCGAGCAGCCCGCGTACGGTGCAATGTACTGCAGCGGTGCAGACTCGGATGCGGTTGCGGCTACGATGCAGGTATAGTCCATCGCGCCGTTGGCCGCGAGCGTTTCTGCAACCTGTGCAACGGTCGAACGCTTCTGACCGATTGCTACATAGATACAAATAACGCCGGTGCCCTTCTGATTGATGATGGTGTCCAGACAGATCGCGGTCTTGCCGGTCTGACGGTCACCGATGATCAGCTCACGCTGACCGCGGCCGATCGGGATCATGGAGTCGATTGCCTTGATACCGGTCTGGAGCGGCACATTAACGGGTGCACGCTCGATGATGCCCGGTGCGGGCATTTCGATCGGACGGCTTTCCTTGGTTTCGATAGCGCCCTTGCCGTCGATCGGCTTGCCGAGTGCGTCAACAACGCGGCCCAGCATCGCTTCGCCGACCGGGACCTCTACGATTCGCTTGGTGCGCTTTACCGTGTCACCCTCGCGGATGTTCTGATCCGAGCCGAGGATAACCGCGCCGACCAGCTCTTCCTCGAGGTTCTGCGCCATGCCCTGCACGCCGCCCGGGAATTCGAGCAGCTCGCCTGCCATGCAGTTTTCAAGGCCATGGATATGCGCGATACCGTCACCGACGGTAACAACCGTGCCCACGTCGGTCAGCTTGATCTGGCTCTGATAATGCGTGATCTGCTCCTTGATAATGCTGCTGATCTCTTCGGAGCGCAATTCCATAAAAATCACCTGCTTTCCTGTGTACCGGTCAACCGTGCTGCAAGCTCTTCCAGACGGGTGCGCAGGCTGGTATCGAACTGCTCGTTGTTCACCTTAACAACGATGCCGCCCATAATACTCGGATCGACCGAGCATTTCAGCTCTACCTTTTTACCCGTAACCTGTTCCATCTTGCCGCGCAGCCTGTCGGTCAGCGCCGCACTCATCGGCACCGCCGTGACCGCCAGCACCTCTACGATGCCGTTTTCAAAATAATACTGCTCCTTATATGCCTGACACATCTCGTGGATGAGACCGATGCGGTTCTTATCCGTTACAAGCATCAGGAAATTGAGCAGAAAAGGCTCGATACGTCCCTCGAACACGGCTTTCAGGACATTCCGTTTGTCCTCCGCCGCGATAGAGGGCGTTGTGAGCATTTTGAGGAAATCCGGTTCGCTGTCAAACGCCGCACACACCTCGGTCAGCTGATCGAGATACAGCTTTTCCTGCTTCTCGTCCTGCGCGACCTCGTAAAGGCTCAGTGCGTAGCGCTCGCTTACCATATCCGCCATGTTTGCTCACCCCACCTTGTCAATAAAGTCTTCGATAAAGCGTTCGTGATCCTCCGGCTTTACATCGCGCTCCACGATCTTGGAGGCGATCATCACGGACAGATCCGCAACCTCATCCTTGAGTTCCTTGTGCGCCTTGATGCGCTCCTGCTCGATGACGCGCTCGGCCTTCTTGACCATAGCGGATGCCTGCTGCGAGGACTCGCGCAGGATCTCATCGCTGCGCTCTGCCGCACGGCGGGTAGCGGAGCCGACGATCTCGGCAGCCTCCTCCTTCGCCTTGGACAGACGCTCGGTGTATTCGCTGCGCATCTGCTCGGCCTCGCTCTGCGCCTTCTCGGCGGTGGCGTACATGGACTGTACCTCCTCGCTGCGGGCAGCGAGCATCTTGCGCACCGGCTTGTACAGAAACTTCTTGATGATCAGGAACGTAATGAGCGTGTTGCACATCGTCACGAGGATGTTCCACCAGCCGATGCTGACGAACGCTTCATATAATGCTTCTGTCACTGGTTTACCTCCTTCCCAAACGGAAGAATCCGTTTCGTCTTTTAATTCTCAACCACCCTCTTGAAACAGAGCGGTCTGAGAAGTGTCAATGACCTGACTGGCAAGAGCGATTTGCGAGATAAAATTGTGTGCGAGCGAGGCGCGGTGCCGCAGCAATACTTTGTGTATTGCAAGGTGCCGCAACGAAGTTCCCGCGCAATTTTTCCGCAAAGCGCCGCAGACAGTTTGGGCATTGCCACTTCCAATTAAAACTGGCCAACGAACGGATTGGCAAACAGCAGGATCAGCGCGATAACCAGCGCGTAAATACCGGTGGACTCGGCCATTGCGATACCAAGGATCATGGTACGGGTGATATCGCCCTGTGCCTCCGGCTGACGGCCGATTGCGGAGCACGCCTGACCGGCGGCATAACCCTCGCCGATACCAGGGCCAAGGCCGGCGATCATTGCCATACCTGCACCAAGAGCGGACATACCTGCTACGAATGCTTTGGGATCCATACTTTTCTTCCTCCTAATTCAGATAACGAAATTGGAATTTGTTTTTTCTTCACGTCAGCTGTTTCTTGCGTCACCCACATAAGCCATGGTGAGCATACTGAAGATGAACGCCTGCATGCAGGCCGTGAAGCAGTCAAAATACAGCGACAGCACACCGGGCAGACCGATCTGCAGCAGCGCGATATTATCGGGCAGGAAACCCAATACCGCATTAGACAGCACCTTGAGCGCGCCCATGATCAGCGTAGTGATGACAAGGCCGCCTGCCATGTTGCCGAAGTGACGGAACGACATGGAGACCGGCGTTGCGATCTCGCTGAGCACGTTGAGCGGCGCCATAACGAAGATCGGCTCGAGGAAACCTTTGAGGTAGCCCTTGATGCCGCCGTACTTGATCTTATTGAACGTGATCAGCACGAACGTGATGAGCGCCCAGCCGAGCGTGGTGTTCAGGTCTGCCGTGGTAGAGCGCATCCAGAACAGGCTGGCCAGTGAACCGAACAGCGAGCTCATCATCAGCGTCATAATGTACGGCGAGAAAGCCTGACAGCCTTCTCCCATCGTGCTTTCGACCAGACCGTCGATCATCAGCACCGCCTTTTCGGCCAGTGCCTGCTTGCCTTTGGGGATCTTCTGCATGCGGTGTGTTAAAAAGATACACAGGAACAGGATAAACGCCATGATGATCCATGAGTTTCTCATGGTCTCCGTGATCGGCAGATTGGTATTGCCGAACAAATAACCCAGTATTTTAGGACCGTTTATTTCGACGTTCAACCGTTTAACCTCCTTTCCGCTGAACTGCGTGGCGCCAGAGGAGCAGCGCCTTGGTGAAAAACAGCGGAATGACCGCTGCAGCTGCGTTCAGATACGGCAGCTTGATCGCCGCGATCACGAACACCGCCGTGAGCATGTAGCGAACTACATAGCCGCGCCGCGTAATGCGAATGCCCTGTGCCGGTGGAAAGGCGGTTGCCCTTACCGTGCTCCTGCCGATCATGTAGAACAGCAGCAGCGCGAACGCCGTACCGAGCAGAACGCTTGCGCCGGACCGAGCGATGCCCTGTCCGCAAAGAGCGAACACACCGAAGGTCACCAGCGCCAGCGGGAGCATGCCGCGCAGCATGCGCTTCGTTTCCTCATAAACGATGTGCATTTCCGTCACAGCTCCTTTTCTTTCTCTGCGCTTTCTCTGGCTTTGCGCTCGGTAAATCGCAGAAAGTCACGCAGGCTGCAGGCTGCAACCGCGATACCGAGCAGGATTCCGATAATCACCACACCGTTGCCCCAACCGAACCGGTTGCGGAGCCATATCGCTCCGAAGCAGCAAAGCACCGGCGGTGTGATCACTGTGAAGCCTACCTGAGAAAAATAGATCAGGTAGCGCAGCACACTAAAGCCTTCTTTCCCTCTTTGCAATCGCATTCCCCCTTCATGAACGCCATAGCAACATTGTACAAAATGCAGCGTGCTCTCTCGGCACGCTATATTACTTATTATAAACAACTTGCCCAAAAAGTAAAATACTTTTGCTCAGAAAAGCTAAATATTTTTTGTGACTTTGTGTCGTATCATACATTCTGCATAAATTATTCTTATTAAGTATATACAAAATGCCAGATTGTCTTTTTTATCACAAAGGGAAAAAGACGCAGCATTCCCCATTGTTTTTTCTTACCAGCACGGCTGCGGGCAAAAGAAAAAAGCAACGACTTTCATCGTTGCTTTTTTGTGCTTGCGATATGTATTTCCGTTTAAGGATTACAGGAAACGCTTCATGTCTTCGGTAGCAGACTCCGGCTCCTCGCTGAGCGAAACGGTGAAGTTTACGCTATGCTTGGAAGAGAATGCGTCCAGAGCGGTGAGGAACTCCTCAGCCTTGGCTGCGTCCTTGCCGCCGATGATCTTGTACAGACCGTCGATGAAGACACGGGTGATATCGTAGTTGCCGGCATGCAGACCGCCGACAAAGCCGAGCAGGCTTGCGATGTCGCTAACCGGATAATCCGCTGCGTCGATCAGACGTGCGTCATGCGAGATATCGAAAGTCAGCTTGTTGCCGCGGGAAATGCAAACGACACTGCCCTTTTCTTCTTTTACTGCAGCGTTGACCTGATCAATAAGCTCCTTGGTCTTACCGGAACCGGTACCGCCAATAATAAGTTTTACCATAGTTTTTATCCTCCCAACCTTTGAGGTTGCTATTAGTGTACCATAGTTTAGCCAAAATCACAAGTCCGAATTGCAAACTTTCCGTCATTTTGTATGGTAAATTTCTCACCCTTCCCAATTCTGTTCGGAAAACGCCGGATTTTGACGTTATTTTGCATCTTTTACAACATTTCCTGCAAGGCCGCGCACAAAGGAAATAAGCAGCCCGGACAGTCCGAGCGCGTCCACACCGGCTTGGGCGATGATGGGAACGGTCAAAACCGTCTCTCCGCCGGCGGATACCGTCATTTCGCCCAACTGCTGACCGGCCTGTATCGGCGCGGCAAGTGTCTCCGGCAGGTCGAATGTGGTCTGCATATCCTCTGCTCTCGCCTTTTCGATGACGACCGTGTCGCTGCCCTCGAGCACCGGCTGCACGGTCTCCGCGGTGCCGAGCGTCACCGGAATGGGTTCCAAATCCTCCGCCGCAGGCGTGTATGCCGTGAAGTTGGCAAAGCCGTAGTTGAGCAGCGCGGTCGCATCCGCTGTGCGGTTCTCCTTGGTGGGCGCCGCCATCACGACCGCCACAAGGCTCAGTCCATCCCGCTCGGCACTTGCAGAAATGCAGAAGCCGGCCTCGCGGATGTAGCCGGTTTTGAGTCCAGTCAGACCCTGATAGCTTTTGAGCATCTTGTTCGTGTTCGCCAGACCGAATTTGCCGCCGCGCACAGTGTCCATCCAGATGCCGGTATAGTCGAGTATCTTCGGGTGGCGCAGCAGCTCACAGGAGATAAGCGCAAGATCGCGTGCCGAGGTCAGCGTCTTTTGACCTTCGCCGTCCAGTCCGTTGGCGTTGACGAACGTTGTGTTCGTGCAGCCGAGTTCGCGTGCGCGCGTGTTCATCCGCTCGACAAAGGCGGCCTCTGTGCCCGCCAGATGCTCCGCCACCGCAACCGCACAGTCATTCGCTGAACCGACCGCAATCGCCTTGAGCATCTCATCCAGTGTCAGCTGCTCGCCCGGCTCCAGCCAGATCTGCGTGCCGCCCATCGAGCAGGCGTACTCACTGCCGGTTATCATGGTGTCCAGTGTCACCTCGCCGCGCTCGAGCGCCTCCATCGCCAGCAGCATGGTCATGATCTTTGTCACCGACGCAGGCTGCAGCTGCTCGTCGGCGTTATAGACGTAAAGCTCCTGCCCGTTTGCCGCATACAGCGCCGCCGATTTCGCGTAGAGCGCGCCCATTTCGGGCAGCGCCGCCGCCTGCACCGTAAGCATACCGCTGAGTAAAGCGGTACAGATTATCTTCTTCACTTCTGTTCACCCCTTTATGACAGGCTATGTGCCGGACGGATAGATTATGCAGTCAGGCAGGAGTTAGGAGTGAGGAGGTTTCCTTAATTAGTAATTAGGAATTAGGAGTTAGCAATTGGTGGAATCTGGTGTGTTCTTCCAGCGTTCCGGATTTCTTGGCGAGAAATCGCTATTTCTTGGCGAGAAAGTACACAGTGAACGGGATTTATCGTACGGAAAATCCACAGAGCAGAGAAGAGTACAGAAGAGCAGAGAACAGTACAGTACAGTAGAGCAGACCAGAGCAGAGAAGAGTAGATATTACAGTAGAGAACAGCAAAGCAGAACAAACTTGAGAATGGAGAATGGAAAACGACTGACTGATCCTGATTTGACGGTTCTGATGGAGAGAGTGAATTTATTTCTCTGAATAAAAAAAATGGAGAATGCTCTCCTATCGAGTTCATTCTCCATTCTCCATCTTCAATTCTCCATTACCTTCCACGGTGCGACCGTACCGAACGAATGAAAGTTCCACCGTGCCTCGGTAAGCGACAGCCCATGATTCTGGTCGCTCGGCTTATCCGGCTCGCCTTCGACATCGTAATCAATCTCCCAGCCGCACATGGGGCAGATATACCCCCAGGAAGGATTCTCGGGGATCTCTGCGCCGCAGCACGGACACGGCTCGGTCGGTGTTTCCGGCATCCAGTCAAGGCCGTCCGGCTCGTCCTCCCCGGATACGGCATCCGGCCGGAAGTACGGGTCAAGTTCTTCCTCGTCCTCCTGCTCCTGCACGCCGTCGAAAAACGCCTCCGGCAGAAAGGCATACTCGTCCTTATTCAATTTCGATCAGCACCGGACAATGATCCGAACCGAACACGTCGGTCAGGATACGCGCGTCCTTGACCCGCTGGGCAAAGCGATTGGACACGAGGAAATAGTCGATACGCCAGCCTGCGTTCTTCTCTCTGGCGTGGAAACGGTAGCTCCACCACGAATACACGCCCTCGAGCGTGGGGTTAAAATGGCGGAACGTATCCGTAAAGCCTGCGGCGAGCAGTTCGGTCATCTTGCCGCGCTCCTCGTCGGTGAAGCCTGCGTTCCTGCGGTTGGTCTTGGGGTTCTTGAGGTCAATTTCCTCATGCGCGACATTCATATCACCGCACACGATGACCGGCTTCTCCGCATCCAGCTTTACCAGATACTCGCGGAAGGCATCCTCCCACGTCATGCGGTAATCCAGACGCTTGAGTTCATTCTGCGAGTTGGGCGTATACACGGTAACGAGGTAGAATTCGCCGTAGTCGGCGGTGATGACACGGCCCTCGTGGTCGTGCTCCTCAATGCCAAGACCATAGGTGACGCTCTGCGGCTCGGTTTTGGTGAACAGCGCCACGCCGGAGTATCCCTTCTTCTCTGCCGAGTTCCAGTATTCGCGGTAGCCGCCCTCGAGCGGCACATCAGCCTGTCCCGGCTGCATCTTGGTCTCCTGCAGGCACAGCATATCCGGCTGCTCAGCGGCGACAAAATCAAGGAAACCCTTGCCCATGCACGCACGCAGTCCGTTTACATTCCATGAGATCAGCTTCATTTGCGTTCTCCTTTACGCTACGATGCGGACGGTATTGCCGTCCGGGTCGAGCACAAAACTGCCGTAGCAGCCATCCTTGCCGACGACAGGGCCATCCGTGATCTCATAGCCCTCCGAGCGCATCTGCTCGGTCAGCGCGTCCACGTTCTCGCGAGTGCCCGCCTTGAACGACGTATGCGCCCAGCCGGTCCACAGACGCGAGTGCTCGGCGTCCTCAAACTGCGGACGGGTCACAATTTCAAGCCGTGCGCCGTCGGCAAAGGACACAAAGCACGCCTGCGTGCCGGTCTCCTCATTCTGATACAGCTTGCCCGCCGTACCGTCAAAATATTTGGTATAAAATTCACACAGACGCTCTAAATCACGCGTGTACAGTGCAATATGGTCGATCTGCATAACAGAAACTCACTCCTTTACAATACCGCTCTCGTCAATGCGGCGAACCGCCTCTGCCATGCGCTCGGGCGGAACGACAAGCGCCATGCGGACGTAGCCCTCGCCCTGCGCACCGAAAGCGCTGCCCGGAACCACGATAACGCCGGTCTTTTCCATCAGCTCAATGGCGAAGTCTACCGAGGACGCAAAGCGCTCCGGAATCTTCGCCCAGACGAACATGGTGCCCTGTGCATCCGGCACGTTCCAGCCGATCGAGCGCAGACCGCCGCACAGTGCGTCGCGGCGCGCCATGTAGCCGGTGCGGTTGCTCTCTACCACATCCTGCGGACCGTTGAGCGCGGCAGCCGCCCCCGCCATGATCGGGTAGAACATGCCGTAGTCGATCTGCGAGCGGAACGCGCGGAAACGGCTGATAACCTCGCGGTTGCCGAGTGCAAAGGACACGCGCATGCCGGTCAGGTTGTAGGTCTTGGACAGCGAGTTGAACTCAATGCCGACCTCCTTCGCACCCGGAATGGACAGGAAGGACAGACCCTTTTCCCCATTCAGCATAATGTCGGAATACGCGTTGTCGTGCAGAACAATGATATTGTGCTCACGCGCCCAGAGGACCAGCTTTTCGTAGAACTTACGGTCGGCAACGGCAGTGGTCGGGTTGTTCGGATAGGAAACAACGATCGCCTTTGCACGCTCTGCCACGTCCTCCGGGATGTCGTTAAAGTCCAGCTGCCAGTTTTTCTCGGCGTACAGCGGGTACAGACCGACCGTTGCGCCGGTCATCATCGGGCCGAACGAGAAGATCGGGTAGCCCGGGTCCGGTGCAAGGATCAGGTCGTTCGGGCCGGCGAAGGCAAAGCCAACGTGTGCAATGCCCTCCTGCGAGCCGCACACAGCCATGATCTCGTCGTCGGCAAGCGTGACGTCATAGCGGCGCTTGTACCAGTTTTCTACGGCGTCGAGCAGCTCGCGCGTTTCATTCAGCGAATACTTGTACATATCTGGGTCGAGTGCAGCGCGGCTGACGGCCTCCATCACATGCTTTCCCGGCTGAAAATCCGGCGTGCCGATGGACAGATTGATGACGTCCATGCCGCCTTCGAGGAGCGACTTCTTGCGCTCGTCGAGCTTGTTGAAAATATTGCTGTCTGCGATTTCTCCCGCTTTGATGAATTTCATGCTGATTATCTCCCAAGTAAAAATTCTATAACCGTCCGGTTGAAGCGGGACGGCTGCTTTGCTGCAACAAAGTGGTCGCCGTCGCGGAAAACCTCCACTTCACAGTGGGGAATGTGCGAGGCCATCTCCTTTGTCTGCTTTCCGCGTATTGAATCGTGCTCACCGACGATGATGAGGGTCGGCATGGTCAGCCGCTCCAAATCGTTCATCGTCACCCCGTACGGGTGCACCATCAGTCCGAGCACATCCCTTCGGCGCGCCGCCTTTTTACTGAAACGGCTCAGCGCCGCAGCAACACCGTAGCCTGCCATAATGGGCAGCTGCACCTGCGGTTTAACGCCGTTAAACATCTCCACATTTGCGCCGTTGAGGATGAGTTTATCTATATATTCCGGCCAGGTCAGTGCGAATTTGATCGCCAGATTGCCACCGTCCGAAAAGCCGAGGAAGTGCGCTTTTTTCACGCCGAGCGTGTCCAGCACGGTTTTGAGATCCTCCGCCATCATTTCAAACGACAGGCCGTGCCCGCCGCTCCCGGAGGCGCCGTGCCCGCGGCTGTCCACCGCAATAACGCGGTAAAAGCGGGTCAGCTCGGGTATCTGGGCGTTCCAGTACGAGCTGTCCTCGCCGTTGCCGTGCAGCAGCACAAGCGGCTTTCCTCGGCCGACATCGTAATAAGCAATCCGGGCATCGCCGCACACGACGAATTCCGGTTCATAACCGAACATATCTATTTCAAACCCTTTCTGCATTGCTCCACAAAATCAGTCGGGTGATGGATGAGCGCGGCGGTCTCCTCCACGGAACGGCCCTCGTCCAGCAGGCGAAGTGCGATGTGCTCCATGGACTCACCGACCTCGATCATGTGCCAGTCCGGGTCGTACAGGCGCACCACACGCTGCTGCCACGCATGCGTCATCGGCGGATGCACCAGTTCCACGTCCAGGTGTCTGCGCAGCTTTTCCGTGAACGCGTCAAAGTCGTCCACTTCAAAGTAAAGCTCCATGTTGTGCGACTGGTGCAGGATCGTGGATTTGGGCACGCCGGTCAGCCTGTCAAAATCCTGCTGAACGGAAAAGCCGCCGGAAAACGTCACGTTTCCGCCTAAATCCAGCACAACCTCCTGATCGAACAGATCATGGTAAAATTTCTTTGAAATCTCCACATCACGCACCGCCAGCAGCGGCATTCGGAACTTTATCATAGTGCAGCCTCCATCAACCCAAACCAAAAGCGGAAAATCCGCTCGGAATAGAAACTAAATTTTCTGTTTGGCTTCTATTTTATCACATTTTGATGAATCGGTAAAGTAGGCATAGAAAAAGGGAATGAATTTTACTTCATTCCCTTCTTTGCGATCAGATTGTCGCAAGAACGCTCTTTGCAAACTCCAAATCCGCACGTTTAACGTAGATTTTGTAAACGACGCTCGCCTCGGCATTCATGCCGAACGTGCCGGACGAACGCCGGTTTTCGAACAGTCCGCCGCTCATCAGATCGATAGTTTTCGTGGCCGCATCTATGCCTTTCGTGCTGAGTGTCTTAATGATTTTGTCCATCTCCGCCATGGTGAAAACTTCGGTAAGCTCTGTTTTGAACAGCATTGCATTCCCTCCCTGTGCAATTCCGTAAATGGTTATCCTGCCTTGTGCTTATCATACCCCGGAGAGTGCGGCTTGTCAATCGTCATACGACAGCCGGATTACTGCTTTTAATAAACAGGCGCGAGAAAAAGAGAGGCAACGGTGTAAAATTAAATTGAGACATAACAAAAACCCGAGCTTTCGTTAAAAAACTCGGGTTTCGTGGTACACCATCACGGGCTCGAACCGTGGACCCACTGATTA